>NZ_AHCB03000012.1:0-364003 GCF_000238335.3 Pseudoalteromonas marina
TATTTAACCACCTTTAAACTTCTTTATTTATACTAAGCAATATTAAAGGTGTAAATTTATATTATGATGTCTTCTTTTTAAAACACATGTCGTCATAAATAGTTGTTTACAGGTATTTGAATGGACATTATACTAATTGCTTAACTTTGAGGAAGGAAAGTATGTCAATTAACAATAATGCGCTTGATACCTATCGACTTTTAAAAGCAACTGCCGAAGTTGCTGAAAAGTCATTAGAAGGACGTATTCAACATTATCGCGCTCATCTTAAATCAGAAGAGAAAGAATTAAGAACATACACCCAAAAAGCAGCCGCTGATTTATTAGGATGTAACAATCGTACACTAAAACGTCGTCATGATAATGGCGACTTTGACGATTTGAATATCAAACGGGGCGCTAACGGCCATTATGCTTACACATTGGTTAATATATTTGCAATGGCAGATATTATGGACATAAAGCCAGATCACCGTTCTGATAGTGATAAACTACAAGTTATTGTTATTAATTCACTCAAAGGGGGCTGTGGCAAAACAACCAGTATGGTTAATATTGCAGCGGCACTTGCCACCACTAATATTAAGCGATACCGAATTGGGATTATAGATTTAGACCCTCAAGGTTCTTCATCGAGTTTTTTCCCATCGAGTGAACACGATCCCATTACTGTCGGAGATCTAATGCGCGATTGTATCGACTTAGACGACGGTGAAACCTGGCCAGAATTTGTTTCAAGTTCATTTTTACCAACACATATTCCTAATATTCGTGTTTTACCTTCCGGTATGGATGACTTTTACTTTGAACACGAAACCGCCACTTTACTCAAAGACACATCAAATTATGAAGAAACACGTCATTATCATAAATTACTCGAAAAAGTAATTGATCCGGTAAAAGACGAGTTCGACATATTACTAATCGACACTGCCCCTACCCTCAACTTTATGTTTTATAATGCATTAATGGCATCTACAGCTATGTTAATTCCTGTTCATCCAGAAGCTGTTGATTTTGATGCTAATAATAAATATTTAAAACGTTTAGGTGAGATTTATCATACTGTTGCCGCACTTGGCCATGAAGGTTGGGACTTTATGCAGTTTTTAGTTACTAATTACGTAAAAGGTAACCATTCACAACGTGACATTGTTAAAGATGTACGTAGTGCTTTTGGTCGCCAAGTAATGAGTTACCCAATTAACCATAGTTCAGCTATCACGGCGAGCTCATCATCGTTTAATACCATTTTTGATCAAAAAGCATCAGACAGTTTAGCAAGTCGCGAGTCTCTTATGCGAGCACAAGAAAATATTAAAGATGTTGTTGACGAACTTGAAATGCTGATCAGATCCAATTGGCAGTCTACTCAATCAAAATTAAATACACCTAAGTAAGGATGTTAAATAATAATGGCTAAAAAACGTAAAAACGACACCCGCTTAGACCCATTTGCAACAGCTGTAGGAAATAGCAGCCTTGATGCGCTTTTAGAACAAGCTAATGCTGGCGATGTAATTAAAATGCCGGCACCGAGTGATTCTTCGCGACAAATTACCCTTGTTTGTAAAGTAATTTCACATGCTGATATTGAAAAAACGACTCATGTTTATGGCAAAAACCGTCGTGTTCAGTCGCTTTTAAACGAAAAATCGGTGTCGGATATTCTTCCTGCTATTCGTGAAGATGGACGAAATCAGCATCCAGCTCTGCTTTGGGAGCAAGGAGATACAAGTTTAGTACTCGCTGGTTCTCGCCGCAGAATGGCGTGTATTTTAGGTAAAGCAGATTATCTTGTTTTAAGTTCAAGCGATTTCACAGAGCAAGATGCTAAAATTTTAGCTGTTTCGTCTGACCAATATATAGCACCCAGCTTGTGGGAATTAGGTCAAGCTTATCAACAAACCAAAAACGAACTTCTTGAACAAGGTAAAAAAGGATCGTATCGCGAAATTGCAGCCATTGAAGGTGTATCCCACACAGCAATTGCAGATGCAATAAAAGCGTATGAGCAAATACCGTCTTCTGTTATTGCTTTGTACCCAACAGCAAATCACGTTGGTAGAGAAGTCGCTAAAAAGCTTGTTATTGCCAAGGAGCGCGATGCTGAGAGCTTTAACCTGTTAGTAGCTAATGTTGCTAGTAACGCTGAGGTAAACGCCATCACAAGTGACGACAAGCGTGCTATGGCTATCACTAAGTTATTGACTGCTGAACCTCAAGCACCTTCAAAGAAAGAAGCTGTGTTGGAAAACGAGTATGTCATGTTGCAACGAAACTTAAAAAGTGGCGATGTGTCGATTAAGATTAATAATAAAGTAATGACCGACAAACGCTTAGAGCAGTTGACTAAGTTATTAAGTGCATTTAATTAGTTAGTAAAATAACGATCTGCTTGGTCCTATCAGTTAGTTAAACTATGATCTAGTAGTCTGTCTAGTTAGTAAAAATTTGATCTATATTAGTGTTGTTATAGCTGTTTTACTTAAATAGCCTTAATGAGATCATTTTTTTACTAACTACTATCCATTTCCTGGTCCTTCTTCTGTCATTATCTTATCTCTTAGTAAAATTATGATCTGTAAAGCCCCTACGCTGTGTGTAAGGTGTTTATATTTTGTTTGTTATTTGTGGGTTACTGTTTGTTTTTTTATTACGCTGCTGTTTAACATCATAAACCGAATTTTTACTAACCTATCAACTCCAACCAGTTTACATTACTGTGAATAGTGCTTTAGCTCAGCGCTTATAAGGCATATACTGGGAAAATTATTTTAAAAAATTAATCCTTTGAGTGACATGTCTGCTAACTTATCAAAAAATGATTTACTGGCTATTTTTGAAGAAATTAAAAATGAGCAGGCTACCCAGTTTCCTCTTTCTGAGCGTTTTATAAATAAACTGTTTAAGCCAAATGTGTTGGCAAAGGGTAAAGCGTATTATAAAAATGGTAAAATCGCCTGGTTAGAACATAACAGTGACTTTTCGGTGATAGACTCAACCGTTCAAAGTGATACCGGCGCCTCTTATAATCAGCGAATCGAGATCAGTAAATTACCAACGGGTTATTCTGTTGATACCCACTGTACGTGTAATATTAAATCAAAATGCCTACACCTAGCAGCCATTTTGTTAAAGCTTAAAATTGAGCACTCTGGTGAGTATGGCGAAGACTATTTTATAAATGATTGGTTCAGTGAATTAAGTACACTCAAAAGTACCGAATCAACAACACCGTCTCAAGTATTACTTTTTGTGTTAAGTGTTGAAAATAAAAAAGTATTTATATCTCCTAAAATAGCTAATTTCGATAAAGACCAAAATTATACCTTAGGGCGCAATCTAACAGACCAGCAATTAAATAGCTTTATAACGCCAAATGATTTACTTGAAAGCGACTTTAGACTTTATAGTTGGATTCGTTCACAAAATGCAGTTGGTAGTCTCGAGTTAAAAGGTCAATGGGGATTTAGTGCGTTACAGCAGTTGATTGCAACCGAGCGCTTATTTTTGCATCGTTCTCGAACTGCAATAAAGCCTCAAAGTGGCCAGGCGCTTAGTTTTAATTGGCAACAAGAAAAAGAGCTTACAAAATTAGTCGTTAATTTAGAACAAAGTAAAAATTGGGCGGTACTCAAAACTACACCTCCTACATACCTTGACCTTGACCACTTAAAAGTTGGCCGTATACGCACACCGTTAAGTGGCGATGAAATAGCCCACTTACAAACCATGCCTGCAATACACAGCCCTAATTTCGACCGTATTTATAAACAGCTTGCAGATAACTTTGGTGCGGGTGTTATTCCCCATCCTACCAATACGCAATCTGTTTTACCGCATACAGCGAGTAATGCAGTAATTAAAGTGACTATGGAAGAGGCTGGTTTAAGGCTGTCTTTATCATTTAAGTATAAAAATAAACATTACCCCGCAGGTACAGCGCCAAATAATTTAATTAACAGCGCGTTTGAAAACACAGTAACCAATGAGCTTGTTAATTTAGGTTTTGAGTTTTGTAAAGGGGGTTTACAAAGTGAGTTTACTTTTAATAAGCAATCAGCAATTCATTTGCATTGGTTAACTTACGAGGTATTTCCGAGCTTTAAAGAGCATGGTTGGAAAGTAACTATTGGTAAGATGGATATCGCCAATCCGCAAAGTGAAGTTACATTGATTGCGAATAGAGCTGCAGGGCATCAAATGCACTGTAAAGTGCTTATTAACAGCAGCAAGCTTTCACAACTTTTTAGCAACGAAGATTCACTTTATCAATCGTTAAATCGACAAAGTCAGTTATTTCATTACTACCCTGTTGGCCGCCAATTTGGTGTTATTAATAAGTCAGCCATGAACGTTTTGTCTGATTTTAAGCAACGTTTTGAGTTTGTAAAAACACGTGACGAATTCAATATACCGCTTTCGTATTTGCCAGAACTTGTAAAACACACTGCAATTAATGTTGAGCTGCACGACGACTCACTCGAGCTCTATCTTGAGGAGCTTAACAGTACACATAAAACAATGCCGAGCGTATCGCTGCATGGTTTAAATGAGTCTGTCGAACTTAGAGAGTATCAACAGCAAGGTGTTGATTGGCTTAGTTTTTTAAAACGCCACAAACTTGGTGGCATTTTAGCTGACGATATGGGGTTGGGTAAAACACTGCAGGTCATTGCGTTTTTAACGAGTACGTACAATCGTCCGCAGGCAGGTCCTACACTAATCGTGTGTCCAACCAGTTTAGTGAGTAACTGGCAAAACGAAATACTTAAATTTACCAAAGGATTAAAGGTAACCACCATATTTGGGTCTAATCGTAACGAGCCACTGCAACACCTAGCGCAAGCACAGTGCATACTGACTACTTACCCTTTGTTAAAACGTGATATAGCTTATTATTCACCGCTTTTTTTTGAAAACATAGTGCTAGACGAAGCGCAATATATTAAAAATGACACGGCGCAAGTATCTCGATTGGTAAAACGTCTTAATGCTGATTTTAAATTGTGCTTAAGCGGTACCCCAATCGAAAACAACTTGCTTGAACTCAAGTCTTTACTCGACTTTGCTATGCCCTCTCTTTTAGGCTCTCAGGTTCATTTTAAACAACATTTTCAAACGCCTATTGAGCGTGAGTCCGACATGCAGCGTGCAGAGCAATTAAAAGCACTCATAATGCCGTTTATATTGCGCCGAACAAAAGCACAAGTGGCGCAAGAACTGCCGCAAAAAACAGAAATAACTAAAGAGTTTGAGTTTGAGCCTAAACAAAAAGAAATGTATCAAGGGATAACACGTGCCCTTGAAGAAAAGCTCATAGATCTATTTGCTGAGCAAGGCGTTCAAAAAAGTAAACTTGCCTTTTTAGAGGCTTTACTGAAGCTAAGACAAATTTGTTGTCATCCAAAGCTCATTGAACCCGATACACAAGCCGGGTCTGCAAAATTAGAATGGTTATCTACTCACCTCCCTTTAATGCTAAATTTGGGGCGTAAAGTAATTATATTTAGCCAATTTACATCAGCGTTAGATTTAATTGCAAAGCAATTAACTGACTTGGACATTAACTTTAGTTTATTAACAGGCCAAACTCGCCATCGCGATAAAGTTATTGATGAGTTTACCAGTGGCAAAACGTCTGTTTTTTTAATTAGCTTAAAAGCAGGCGGCACTGGGCTTAATTTAACGCAAGCCGATACGGTTATTCATTTCGATCCATGGTGGAACCCCGCAGTAGAAAAACAAGCCACCGATCGTGCCTATCGCATTGGGCAAACAAACCCAGTTTTTGTTTATAAGTTGATTATGAGTCATTCAATTGAACAAAAAGTATTTAAAATGCAAGAAGATAAACAAGCACTTGTTGATGCATTATTTACAGACAAATCAATGAGTTTTACACAGTTCGATGAGCAACAAATGCTGTCACTTATAAAAAATTAATTTATTTTAAAATTAGTGCGATCTTTTTTGAACTTATTTAAATGCAGGGCGTCTACTATTATGCTTGTTGATTAATTGCAGTTAACACAAGTTTTCATGTTGATTCCCTATTTAGTTACTAATTTTTAGTAATGATTAAGCCAGTTCATTTTGAACTGGCTTTTTTTATGCCTGTTTTTAGTGTTTAGTTGCTTATTAGTCGGGGCTAAAGTTATTTAAATTAATTTGATCTTTTTTTGAACTTATTTGAACGCAGGGCGTCTACTATTATGCTTGTTGATTAATTGCAGTTAACACAAGTTTTCATGTTGATTCCCCCCTATTTAGTTACTTATTTAGTAATGATCAAGCCAGCTCACTTTGAACTGGCTTTTTTTATGTTTAATTTTTACCGTTTAATGCTTTATTTGCCAATAATCAGTTTTTTTAAAATAATTTGATCTTTTAATGAACTTAATTCAAAACAGGGCGTCTACTATTGTGCTTGTTGATTAATTGCAGTTAATTCAAGTTTTCATGTTGATTCCCCTGTTGTGTTACTTATTTAGTAATGGTTGAGCCAGTTCATTTGAACTGGCTTTTTTTATGGCTGTTATTTGTTACCCCCTACTTCTACTCAAACTTATTCGTTATGATGGCATGTCCATAAATTTTATAAGTTTATTTTATGATTACTCAAATACTCACCCAAATTGATTGGGTAAGCACAGCTGCAGGGTTTACGGCAGGTGTTGTGCTTTATAGTGTTATTGGTGTTTTGCCTCGCAGAAAATTAAAAAAAACAATTAACGAGCAACAACAGCAACTCTCTTTATTACAAAGTCAGTTCGATAACAAAGCTGAGCAACTTAGCGCCTTACAAGATGAACATGAGTTGCTTGAGCATAGCCACCAAGAACAGCGCGACGAAGCGCAGCATTTTAAAACGCGTTGCAGTGAACAAGAAAAGCAAAGCATGCAATACAATCAGTTTTGGCAAAAAGCCGAAACAGAAATAACGCAGTTGCGTGCACAATATAATCAACGCGATGTAGAGCTTAACTCCATGCGAACTATGCTTGAGCAAAAGCAGCAAAGCTTTACTGCGCAGTTAGCCCAAATAGAAGAAAGTAAAAACGTACTTAAAAAAGAGTTTGAAAATTTAGCCAATAAAATCCTCGATGAAAAAACCCAAAGCTTTAAAGTGACTAACCAAGAAAGTATTGAACAACTGCTTAAACCCGTTCAAGGTGAGTTAAAAGGCTTTAGAGATAAAATGGAATCAATTCATGTTGAGGACTTAAAACAGCGTGCACAATTAAAAACTGAGCTTTTACACTTACAAGCCAAAAGCCAATCCATCACCGAGCAAGCCGATAAGCTAAGTAACGCCTTACAAGGGCAAAAGAAAACCCAAGGTAACTGGGGCGAACTCATGCTCGAAAATGTACTCGATAGCGCAGGCTTACGCGCGGGTACCGATTACAAACGCGAAGTGTCGTTTAATACCGAGGACGGTCGTTTGCGCCCAGATGTTGTAGTGTACTTACCACAAGAGCGACATTTAGTTATAGATGCAAAAACATCCCTTAATGCCTACACCCGTTATGTAAATGCTGAAAATGAACTTGATGCTAATCAAGCTATTAAAGAGCATGTAAATGCAGTTACGGCTCGAATAAACGAACTAGCCAGTAAGTCATATGACCGCCTCCCTGGGTTAAATTCACCTGAGGTTGTCATTATGTTCGTACCTATAGAGTCAGCCTTTGTAGAGGCGCTTAAATATCAAAGTGATATTTATCAACAAGCGATAGAAAAAAACATTCTGGTCGCTACTCCCACTACGCTGTTAACCAGTTTAAATATTGTTAAACAGCTGTGGCGTTTTGAAGAGCAAACTAAATATTCAAAGGAACTGGCAAATCGTGCAGAGCGCTTTTACAACAAATTAAATGGCTTTTTACTCAGCATGGAAGGTGTTGGTAAGCAATTAGACCGAGCAAAAGAAAGTTACGACAAGGCCTTTTCTCAGCTTTACCGAGGTAAGGGAAACTTAATTAAACAAGCCGCCGAATTTAAAGAGCTTGGTGTATCTGTTCAAAAAGAGTTGCCCAACGAGAGCGTAGAGCGAGCACAGTTAGAGTTAGATTAGTCCTTTTAGCTTTATAAAAGCGCTTATAAATTGTAAGCGCTATTGCTCACACTTTTTTTTATGTCAATACACCTAATTATTTGGTTTGAACACACATACAAAAATCAATAAAAGGAACAACGCGAATGAACGCTAAAATTATTATTTTTGCCTTAAGCCTATTAAGCTTTTTTGCCCAAGCTTCAAATGAAAAAGCGTATCAGCCAACAGAAGCTGATTATAGTGAAGGGGAGAAGTGGGTATGGAAATATAAAGGGGTAACACCTAGCAATGAAATACGTGCACAAGGCACCGATACTAAACAAATAGTCAGCGAAAATGGCGCACTTAGTATGTTAACTGCTAAGGGAACTACGTTACTAAAGGTATTAACAAAACCAAATAACAGTAAAACCTCTCGTTATTATTGGCCGTTATATGTAGGTAAAACATGGGTATTTGAAGAGCACTGGGAAAGCGAAGATGGCACCAAAGGCTCAACAATTCAAAACGCTAAAGTTGTCTCTTTTAAAGATGAAAAAGTAGAGGCGGGCACATATAAAGCCTACACCATTGAGTACACTGGTAAAATTACTAATTCGAGAGGCTATTCAGCCGACACACAAGACATACACTTGTATGCACCAACACTAAAAACATTCATTAAGTTAACTCAGCGTCAAAAAGGGTATTTATACGTTGAAGAGCTAATTGAATATACCAATTAATAATTCATTTTTCCCAATAGCTGCAGTATCTAAAAATAAATAAGTGCAATTAAAATGATCACTCAACTAAAAAATGCAGTTCCTTCTGTCGCCGAGCAAATTTATAACGTTTTTCAATGTGCTTATAAAATAGAGGCGCTTTTAATAAAGGTTGAACATTTTCCCCCTCTTAGTAGAACGCAGCATGCCATTGTGCGCAGCAACGCGCTATTTTATGGTTTTTATTATGAGAGTACGCTTGCGGGGGTCATAGAAATTACAGTAAAAAATAAGTGCTTAAGTATCGAAAGCTTAACAGTGCACCCTCGCTACTTTAAAAAAGGAATCGCAGGTAAACTAATTGCTCATGCGCTTACTTTGCATACGTATAATAAAGCTATAGTAGAAACGGCTGTAGCAAATACGCCAGCAATAAATTTATATAAAAAATATGGCTTTTCTGAATATAAACAGTGGTTGCCCGGACATGGTATTTTAAAAACAGCAATGCAGCTTGAAGTTCACTAACAAAATATGTGATTTAGTTTTCCGCTTTAATTAATAAGCCTGATAGGAAGAAAAACATGACAAAAAATAAACTAATTAAATTTGGTTTTATTATGGCTGCGGCCATGAATATAGGTGGTGTTTTACTGTTCTCGCGGTTTTTTACAAATTCCATGATAAACGAACTAGACCCTGTTGTTATGTCTAATTTTGGCTTGTTAATGATTGTTATATGGGGCTTAGCATATTTGGCTAGTGCTTTTATTACCTCAAATATAAAGTGGTTAGCTGGTGCATTTGTAATTGAAAAACTGGTTTATGTTGTTGCTTGGTCATTATGGTTAGCAAACAATAACCTTGATGACGTTTACGATAAAGATGTATTCGCGGGGATTTTTTACAGTATTTACGGTATCAACGATTTTGTGTTTATGGTGTTTTTTGCTTGGGTATTCTTAACACACATCAAAGCACCTAACCGTTAAAACTGAACCTCATCCAATAAGTCACTCATTTGTTGTTGTGTTAAACATTGTCCATTTGACCAGCTTGCATTTAATTGCGTGACTAAATCACCAATACGCTGCGACTTTTTTTGCAGCTGAGCAATCAGCGCATTCGCTTCGTTTTGCTTTTGCTGCAAACGCTCAATAATAACAGTGTGATCCAGATCATTTTCTGGCGTTTTTAATGTGGGTATCTCCTCTAACGAAAACCCTAAACTTTGTGCAAACTTAATCATTTTTATTTGCTCAATGCTTGAATGCTCGTATTGCCTATAACCATTACTGTTGCGGCTGCCTTTCGGTAATAAACCTTTACCTTCGTAATAACGAATTGTACTGGGGGCAACGCCAACAAGATTTGCAAGCTCACTTATTTTCATAGTGGTCCTAAATTAGTTATAAATACTGCCTTGACCTTAAAGCTGACTTTAAAGTTATAGTGGCATTAATGTCAATTTAAACGGTTACAAACATGCCAAAAAATCAACAACAGAGCGTATTTACATCGGTTACTTTACCTAGTGGTTTAGTATTAAAAAATAGGCTAGTAAAAGCGGCCATGGAAGAAAACCTAGCAGATGCCGATCTCACCCCCTCTCAAGTACTTAAAAATTGTTATAACGCATGGGCTAAGGGCGGGGTTGGTTTAATTATTACCGGTAATGTAATGGTTGATCACTTAGCTATGACTGGCCCCGGTGGCCTTGCGCTTGAGCATAATACCGATATAACGCCTTTTGCGGAGCTTGCGCGTTTAGGCCAGCAAAACGACAGTAAAATTGTGATGCAAATTAATCACCCAGGTCGTCAAGTGTTTAAAAAAATGGGGGGAAAGGTGCTTTCAGCCTCCAATGTGGCATTAAGCATGGGAAAACACTCTTATTTATTTGGCCAGCCAAAAGCAATGACACACAATGAAATTGATGATGTGATTGAGCGATTCACAAATACGGCATTACAAGCACAAAAGGCAGGGTTCGATGGCGTGCAAATACATGCGGCTCATGGTTACTTATTAGCACAGTTTTTATCGCCTTTAACCAATAAGCGTGATGATAAATACGGTGGTAGCCTTGAAAATCGAGCGCGTTTACTCACACAAATAACGCAAAAGATTAAGGCTAGTTGCGCAAATAACTTTTCGGTATCGGTTAAGCTAAATTCGGCTGATTTTCAGCGCGGTGGATTTGAACCTAGCGACGCCCAAGCAGTAATTACTCTATTAAGTGACTTAAATATAGATTTTGTTGAGCTTTCGGGCGGTAGTTACGAAGCACCCGCCATGCAAGGTAAAACGGCCGACGAACGTACACTCGCTCGTGAAGCGTACTTTTTAGAATTTGCCAAAACAATTAGTGAACAATCCAGTATTCCTATTATGACCACGGGTGGTATTAGTCGCCTATCAGTGGCTAATAATGTTATTGATTCTGGCGTAGCTTTGGCCGGTATTGCAACAGCACTTGCGTATAAACCTGATTTAGTCAGTATCTGGCAAAAACAACCCGAGTTTATTCCCGCAGCGCCAAACGTTCAGATTAAAGATAAAACCATAGCAGGCCTTGCCACCATGGCATTAGTAAAAAGGCAAATTCGCCGTATGGGACAAGGCAAAGCTGCGAAAGTAAATGCATCATCAGTGTTTACTTTAATTTGCGACCAAATTAGATCTCTTAAATTAACAAAGCGCTATAAACAACATTATATTGAATAGTCTGACACTTAGTTGATTAGAAATAGTCCCCATAGCCGCCGTTGTAGTCTCTATTAATTAGGTTTCTTAATTGTTAAAAATACGCTAAAGTTTAATTAGCATATTTATATGATAAAAAAATTAAAGGAGAACAGGATGCGGCTTAAAGGTTATCTAAAAAAGCTTCTATGCTTTGGGGGACTTTATTTATTAATAACTAGCTTGCCAAGCATTGCAATAGAACAGCAAGTTGCTCAGGCTTGGCAGGATCCAAGTATATTTAGAGTAAATAAACTCCCACCCCGCGCGTTCTATTATCCTACAGCAAATGAGCAAAACGCATTTACACTAGAGCCTTGGCAGTTAGATAGTTATAAATTACTAAATGGGCAGTGGAAGTTTAACTGGGTTGACTCGCCTAGTAGAAAACCAAATGGATTTGAAAAAGTAACCTTCAATGACGCAAGCTGGGATGAAATAGCCGTCCCTGCCAATTGGGAGCTAAATGGTTACGGTTCTCCTTTTTATCACTCTCACTACTGTTTAATACCTAATACTGAGCAAATTGAGCTGCCGCGTTACTATAATCCTGTTGGCTCATACCGAAAAATAATTAACATCGACGAAAGCTGGAATAACAAACAAATCCTTATTCATTTTGGGGCGGTAAAGTCTGCGTTCTATATTTATGTAAATGGTCAGCAAGTTGGTTATTCAGAAGATTCTAAAACTGCCGCCGAATTTGATATTACGCCATACGTTTCTAAAGGTGAAAATACTTTAGCATTACAAGTTTACCGCTATTCAACAGGGTCTTACTTTGAATGCCAAGACATGTGGCGTATGAGTGGTATTGAGCGCGATGTATATTTATATGCAGCGCCAAAAGTGCGTATAAGTGATTTTGAAGCTAATACCACTTTGATTGACAATTACACAAACGGTGAACTAACGCTAACCACAACAGTACAAAACCACACTAAGCAAACCCAAACTAACTTTGACTTACTTGTTTCACTTTTAGACGCAAACGATAAGGTAATGAGTACTAAAACATTGTCAGTTCCTAAAATAAAAAAACAACAAAGTACGCAAGTAAAAACAGTGTTTAAAGTAAATGATGTACTGCCTTGGAGTGCTGAAATTCCTAACCTTTATAAATTAAAAATAGGCTTACGTAATAGTAATGATAAGGTTGTTGAGTGGATTGGAAAATCAATAGGCTTTAGAAGCAGTGAATTAAAAAATGGTAATATTTTAGTTAACGGCAAACCAGTTTTATTTAAAGGTGTAAATAGACACGAGCACGACCCAGAAACAGGGCACGTCGTTTCTAAAGAGTCTATGGAAAAAGACGTTGCATTAATGAAGGCCTTTAATATTAATGCAATACGAATGGCTCATTACCCGCAAGATCCGTACATTTATCACCTTGCAGACAAATATGGCTTATACGTAATGGACGAAGCTAATATTGAGTCACATGGAATGGGAGCCGCAAACCAAGGTAAGTACGACCCCTCGGCACACTTGGTAAATAAGCTTAGTTGGCAAAATGCATACATAGATCGCATTTCAAACATGTATCACCGTTCTAAAAATAATCCATCGGTTGTAATGCGCTCACTGGGTAATGAATCGGGCGATGGTATTAATTTAGAGGCGTCGTACGATTGGCTAAAGCGTCAAGCCCCAGGGTTTCCAGTTGTATCTGAACAAGCACAGTTAAGGCGCCACACCGACGTATACGGTCAAATGTATGCGCCAATCCAATCGGCTATTCGCTATGCTAAAACAATGCATGATGTATCAAGACCCATGATTTTAATTGAATACGAACACGCAATGGGTAATTCGTTAGGTAACCTTGAAGAATATTGGCAGGCCTTTGAAAAATACTCACAGTTACAAGGTGGTTTTATTTGGGATTGGGTCGATCAAACTTTTGCCATGAAAAACAGTAAAGGTGAGCTTTTTTGGGCATATGGTGGCGACTTAGAGCCTCCATTTGCAGTAAGCGCAAAAAGTTTTGCTGCAAATGGGTTAGTATACGCCGACAGAACGCCCTACCCTTATTTGTGGGAGGTTAAACAAGTACAGCAAAACATCGACTTTGAGTTAACGAGCAAAACGCCTTACGAAATAAGCGTAATTAACAAACAGTTTTTTGCCGACCTGTCTGACTTTACTTTGTCATGGCAGCTAATGGCCAACGGTGTTGAAGTCGAGCAAGGTGCTAACCTTGGTATTAATGCCAAACCACAAACATCTCAGCGTGTTAGTTTGCCAATTAAAACAAAACTAAAAGCAGGAATTGAATATTTTTTAAATGTACAAGCCGTTCTCAAAAAGGCTAAAAATACATTGCCAACGGGTCATGTGGTTGCGTCAGAGCAACTAGCATTAACAGGCTTTGCACTGACTAATAATACAAAATCAGCCTCGTTAAAAGTAAAGGATTCTGAAAATTCTTTAGCTTTTTCTACTAAAAACGCTCAATTTACGTTTAACAAAAAAACAGGCTTATTAAATGAAATTAATGTCTTTAGAAAGCCATTACTAGCCAATAGTGTAGACCAACCTGTGCAGCCTAACTTTTGGCGTGCGCCTACCGATAATGATTTACCGCAAAAGGGATATGGTGACTCGTTTGCTGTGTGGCAACACGCGGGATCAAATACAACACTGACTAGTTTTAGTAGTAAAAAAGTATCCTCAACACAATACAAAGTCGAAACAGAGCACACATTAAATAACGTTGAAAGTCGGTACTTCACAACATACACAATAAATGGCAATGGCGTAGTTGATGTAGATGTTTACTTTTATGCTGCACCTCATAATTCGTACTCAGCCTTACCCAGATTAGGTATGCAGTTTGTTGTGAACGAGAACTTTAAAAACGTACAGTGGTATGGCCGAGGGCCTCACGAAAACTACGACGATCGTAAGTCATCGGCTTTTGTTGGCTTATATCAATCTGACGTTGACTCTTTACGTGTACCGTATGTTCGCCCGCAAGAAAACGGTCACAAAACGGATGTAAGGTACGTTACGTTTTATGATGATAAAGGAATTGGTGTTAAGTTCTCTGGCGATCCCTTAATTGGCTTTAATGCATCTTTCTACGATATGCACGACTACGATAAGAGTACTGAACAAGTTAATAGGCGCAATATGCACCCATCAGATTTAACCAAAGCCCCGTACATTTTTGTAAATATAGATTACAAGCAGCGTGGTGTGGGTGGAACGGATTCGTGGGGTAGTAAACCCTTGTACGAATATGAGCTCCCATGGTTAGACTACAAATACAGCTATAAAATTGAAGCTGTTAAGTTAAACGCTAAAAAATAGCTATACATAAAGCTTTAAATGACTACCCTAAGCCCGCTTTTTCCCCTTAAATAGTGGGCTTTTTTTATGTAAAACATGCTAATTTAAACGTTTGAA
Organism: Pseudoalteromonas marina; assembly: GCF_000238335.3. Taxonomy (NCBI): domain Bacteria; kingdom Pseudomonadati; phylum Pseudomonadota; class Gammaproteobacteria; order Alteromonadales; family Pseudoalteromonadaceae; genus Pseudoalteromonas; species Pseudoalteromonas marina. Next base: position 14,929 of record NZ_AHCB03000012.1, read on the forward strand.
ATAGAAGGAACGCTAAATGAACATAGGTATTTATATATATGATGATGCTGAAGTACTCGACTTTTCAGGCCCATTTGAAGTATTTAGTACTGCTCAACGTTTAGCTAAAAACGAGTGGAATATATTTTTAGTCGCGCAACATAATCAGCCTGTCAATGCGCGAGGTGGTTTTAGTGTAAACCCCCATTACAGTTTTGCTGATCATCCTCCTATAGATTTATTGTTAGTGGTTGGCGGTGTTCACAATAATGAGCTTACTAAAGCACCTGTTATTGATTGGATAAAGCGCACAGCTCAGTTAGCTCCTGTCGTTGCATCGGTATGTACTGGCGCATTTTTATTAGCAAAGGCAGAGCTATTAAATGGTAAAAATGTAACAACTCACTGGGAAGACATAAACGACCTAGCTGCGATGTTTCCTTTACTCAACGTAATAAGTAATAAGCGCTGGGTTAAGCATGATAAGTTTACAACCTCGGCGGGTATTTCGGCAGGTATCGATATGAGCTTACATTTAGTCGCTGAACATATAAGCCCTGAACTTGCAAAACTTACAGCAAAGCAAATGCAGTACACATGGCACAAAAATATTTAAATACGCCTTAACTTCACATTACTGCCTAACCAAGGCTGATAAGTTAGTCAAAAGTGAAATATTGTTTATTATTAAAAGCAATACGGCTTAAATGTACCTATTTTGCGATAAGTGTGCTGATATAAAGCCAATAATTTTGTTAAATTAAGGTTGGTAATACAAGTATGTATTACTAAATCAACTTATTGCAAAACTCATAAAATAATAGCGGTAAGTAAATACCACTTTAGGGACTCACATGAAATTACTTAAAACCTCAGTGCTTGCTTTTTCTATATTAGCGGGGCTGTCTTTATCTGGTTGTTCTATGACTCAAAATACCCCATCTACTTTAGCCTCGTCTGAAATAGACACGCCACTTTCACTCGCGCAAATTTATAAAGATAAAGAATTTAAAACCCAGCGAAGCACTTACTTTAAGTGGCTAGACGATGGTACCGGCTATACCGTACTTGAAGAGCGCGAAAGCGAAAAAGAAAAAGCAGACGATAACAACGCCGATGATGAAAAAGAACACGGCGTAAAAGGCAATGACATTGTATTTTACAATGCTGACGGCACAGGCCGTAAAGTATTAGTTGAGTTTGAAAAGCTATTGCCAGAGGGCGCAGACGAGCCATTTGCAATCGAAAGCTACCAATGGTCAAAAGACGGTAAGTGGCTGATGGTATTTACCAACAGCGAGCAAGTTTGGCGCTCACGCAGCAGAGGCGACTTTTGGTTACTTAACCTTGAGACTAACCAACTACAGCAATTAGGTGGTAAAGACGTTGAGCCAACTTCGTTAATGTTTGCTAAGTTCTCGCCAGATAGCTCAAAAGTGGCTTACGTACGCGACAACAATATTTATATGCAAGCGGTTGGCAATCACGATGTAACTGCGCTCACAACCGATGGCAGTGCCACCATTGTTAACGGTAACTTTGATTGGGTATACGAAGAAGAGTTTACTATTGCCGATGGTTTTCGTTGGAGCCCAGACAACAAATCAATCGCCTATTGGCAGCTTGATACCAGTGACGTTAAATTTTTCACTATGATCAACAACACCGATAAGCTCTACCCTACTCTTAAAGAGTTCCCTTATCCTAAAGCGGGTGAAACCAACTCTGCCGTGCGTGTTGGTGTGGTAAGCCTTGCTGATAAACAAACCCGTTGGGCTGAGCTTGAAGGCGATAACCGCGACCGTTATATTCCGCGTATTAGCTGGGCAGGCACTGGTAAGGAATTAATGATCCAAGACTTAAACCGCCCACAAAGCCATAACAAAGTGTGGTTGTTTGATTGGCAAAAGCAGCAACTGACTAAAATTTTAGAAGACAAAGACGATGCGTTTATCGAATGGTTTTACAAAGCAAACTGGTCAAAAGACGGCGAGTTTTTTATTTGGCACAGTGAGCGCGACGGTTGGCGTCATCTTTATCGTGTATCGCGCGATGGCAAAACTATTATCGACCTAACCCCAGGCGATTACGACATTATTGATATGCTGAGCATTAATGAAGACAAAAACGTGATGTATTTTATTGCCTCGCCAAACGATCCTGGTCAGCGTTATTTATACAGCACACCGCTTGATGGCAGCAGCAAACCGGCACGGGTTACACCTGCTGATTTTGAAGGCTCAAACAGCTATTACATGTCAAAAGATGCCTCATGGGCAATGCATACTTACTCAAAATTTGGAACGCCACCGACTAAAGAGATCATTAAAGTAAGCGATCATAGTAATGTAAAAACCTTAGTTGAAAATACAAAGCTCAAACAAAAGCTTGCTGAGCAAAGCTTACCAAAGCATGAATTTTTTAAAGTAAACGCGCAAGATGGCACCGAGCTTGACGGCTACATTATGTTCCCAGAGAACATGGATAAAAGTAAAAAATACCCAATTGTGTTTTACGTATACGGCGAACCATGGGGCTCTACTGTGCAAGACCGCTGGGAAGGCAACAGTTACTTGTATAAATCACTGTTAACGCAAAAAGGCTTTATTGTGGCATCGGTTGATAACCGTGGTACACGTGCACCAAAAGGCCGCGATTGGCGCAAATCGATTTATAAAAAAATTGGCTCAATTACCGTGAAAGACCAAGTAGACGCCCTAGATGCTATGGCTAAACGCTGGGATGTAATCGACACCGACCGCGTTGGCGTGTGGGGACACTCTGGGGGCGGTAGTTCAACCCTTAACTTGTTATTCCGCCACGGTGATAAATTTAAAGTGGGCATTGCCTCAGCACCTGTGCCAGACATTCGTTTGTACGACACCATTTACCAAGAGCGTTATGCGGGCAACCCAAATACAGACCCAGAGAGTTACGATAACACCTCGCCGATTACCTTTGCTAAAAACCTAACCGGTAAGCTACTGCTTATCCATGGCACAGGTGATGATAACGTGCATTACCAAGGCTCAGAGCGATTAATTGACGAGCTTGTAAAGCATAATAAGCAGTTTGAGTTTTTCTCATACCCAAACCGCTCACACAGCTTACGTGAAGGCAAAGGCACTACCTTGCATTACCATACTATGATGGCTGACTTTTTTGAAAAGCACTTACTAACCAAGTAACCGCTTTAAAAAGTAAAATACTAAAGCCGCACACTCATTATTAGTGTGCGGCTTTTTTAATCAAAATGTAACGGGGGTTTACAGCTGAGTTGAAAGGTTAAAGGTGAAAGGTTTTTAGTTACGGTGGGTTGGGTAGACTGCAACGAAACCCAACAAAAATTTGTAGTATTGGCAAAGTAGTTGACGCTAATGACAAGCGACATCATGACTCCTATCTTTTTTGGCCTCTGTATAAACCAGTCTCGATAAATTATACTAAATAGAATCAAATTTATTGAGAGTAATCATGACAGGCAAAGCAACAAAACAAATTATTGAGCAGCTAAAGGACTCTAGTCACCCTCCAATTGTTTTACTTGATGGCGCTTGGGGGATAGGTAAAACTTACTTAATCGATAATGAGTTACGCCCGTTGATTGAATCTGCTCCTCAAGAATTTGGTGATTATCATTACATCTCAGTGTTCGGCATACAAAACGTCACAGAATTTCAGGATCAAATCGTTTCACTTTATATCTCCAATCAAAAAGAAGGTTCCAAGTACCTTGATGGTTTAACTAGTTTAAGTGGCAAGCTCGCTCGTATGTGTGGTGCTGATACTAGTGAAGCGGGAGTTATTCAGGGCGTCATATCTGGTACTACAGGATTTCTTCGTCAAAAAGCAATCCAAAATATGAAAGATGTTACGCTTGTAGTAGACGACTTAGAACGATTAACAGATGAAAAACTAATTGCAGACATAATGGGAACCTGCTTACGATTTGCTGAAAATAACAAAATAAAAATCATTGCAGTAGCAAACGTGGCTGCATTAAAAGATAAAAACAAAGTTGAAAAGTCTTTCAGTGACGTAATCAAACTGACTAGAACGACTGAAGAGCTGCTTACCATTATTAATCAAATTTATAATGACGTGTTAGAGCCTGCGGTGGAAAAGGTAATTTTTCAAACTATTAACCAAGCACAATCGTTTAATGTAGATATCAATAATTTACGAGTGCTTCAACGAGCCATAAACAGAATCATAAAATTAATGAAAAGAGTTGGCGATATCGAAGAAATAGATCAAAGGCGTAGTGCCGAAATGTTAACCCAACATATTCTTCTTCTGACGCTTTATTGTTACTCTAACAAATTAAATTGGGAAGATTTTGTTTTAATACTAAGTAATACTGATAAGTGGCGAACCCACCAATTGACAGCAGCAATAGCCCGTAAAAAAGACCAGCCTCAGGTGGAGAAGCTTTCCGAAGAAGAGCTGCGGCAAAAAGCTTTGTTCGATCAATTAAGTTCACTGCTTAACGGCTTGCCTTTTATCGATGTTTTGGCAGAATACTGTTTTACTAACCTTGTACCTGAACTCAGTGATGAAGAGTTCATTAAGCGATTTCAACTACCTAGACCATCTAATCCCATAGATATTTTTAAATCTCACACATTTTATAGTTTTACTACTGAAGACGAATTTGAGCTGGGTATTGAGCAGTTGGAGGAATTACTCTTTACCATGAACAATGTAAATTGGTCAGATTGGATAATATGTTGTGATACATATTTGTTTATGTATGAACGAGGGTACTTTGAAGACGCTAATATACCTAAGCTTACTAATAAGCTAGAAACAAGAGTTTTAGAAGATGGGGTTATAGATCTAGACACAGTAAATAACTCTCGCCTAAATTTTAGAGATTACTCATCTAATCAAATCAGGACGGCTAGCTTTGAGCAAGCCATTAATAAAATATATCAACGCTCTAAATCTAAGCATGAAGCTTCTATTACAGAAAGCTTCTTAAAAGATTGGCGAAAGACTATTCATAAACCTCAATGCCATATTGAAAATCAGCCATTTTTCCATAGTATTGATCACGGAATACTCGCAGAAGCCATTGCTCAATGGACCGTGATGGAAATAGCTGAGTTCGTAGGTTTTATTAGAAGAAGATACCTTATAGTTAATAACCCAGAAAAAGATAAATTAGAATTACCTGCTATAAAGCAACTTTCCAAGCAATTGGATTTAAAGCGGAAACATATACCTGGGCGTCTACAAAAAGGGGTTTTTAAAGAACTAATAGTTGAGCTTAACAATGCTATAACTACTATTGAAGTTAGGCAGAAGAGCGATTCTCTTAATTAAATGCCGAATAATACTAAGGCCATAATTTTGAGCTATGTAGTCAAGAGATAGCATTGATATTTGTGAGCCTCAGCTTGAAAAGATGAGCGTATAAATAAAACCCTTCATATGTTCAGTGTGGAGGTGAGTAATCTAAATCAATAAACGCAACGAAGACATATACCGAATGAACCTCGCCGCTGCTGTTTGATTGTTACTATACTATTGTCTGGATTTGCATTAGTAATTTATTTTTAGCCTTTTCATCATGTTGAGGTACAACCACATCTATTTTTACCTCTAAACCTAAAGCTTCCATTAAATCAAACGCGCGGCCAATCGATAACGATCCTGTGCCATTTTCAAAATCACTTACTGTATTAATACTAATACCGGAGAAATCTCCCGCAGTTTTTTGGTCAAGCTTTTGGCTTTTTCTCACAATGCTTGCCAATTTACCTAATTGTTTTGCTGACTTTATCGTGACTTCCATAATCCATCCAAAATTCACAGTGTTTTGTGAATAATAGTAAAAATAGTACAGGAAAGCTAATAATTCACAATACTTTGTGAATTATTACGAAAGTTAACTCACTAAAGGATAAATTCACAGTATTTTGTGAATTAGTAAGTTAATAGGCATGAACCTAATAAATTCACAATAAACTATGAATTTAGGTAATTGAAAATTTCACTCTCTTTTTAATCAAAATGTAATGGGGGTTACAGCTGGATTTAAAGATTAAAGGAACAAGAATACTGATCAATAGGTAATAATTGAATCGTTTAATACTAAACACAGCTTGGAATTAGAGAGGTATTAAAAAAGTAGCTTCCTTGCTACTACAAGTGCGATATTAAGAGCTTGGTTGCGAAGGTTGATACTTATTAACGAGAATGTGCTGCAAACTTTTAAGTGCCCGCTTTATCGCTTGCAGCATACTTCGTCCTTTTGTATTTACATTAATACTGGGTAGCCCAGGTACAAGAATATTAATTTTGCACTGCTGCAAAGTGCCGTGGCGATCACTCGAAAGATCATTTATTTGAATCTCCACTTTGCGAATATTTAAAGCATGTTTTGCCAATTGTGTTTTGATCAGCTTTAAAAGCGACATCTTTTCACTTGCGTTAATTATCTTGTTTTTAACTGTAAGTTTTAGCTTCATGCAATTACACCTTTTAATAGTACCTATGTTGCAGGCATGACTGTAATCTACTAACTTAGAGGCAAAGGAAAAAGCTGATTATTTCTTACTTTAAAACAGGTATTTTCGAATGATTACCAACATCAACTACAATCACTTATATTATTTTTGGCAAGTAAGTAAGCACGGCAGTGTTGCAGCGGCGAGTAAAATACTTAATTTAACGCCGCAAACGGTCAGCTCACAAATCACTAACTTAGAGCAACGACTAGGAAAACCACTGTTTGTTCGCCAAGGGCGAGGCCTAAAGTTAACGGAGTTTGGCCATGTTACACAGCAGTACACCAATGATATGTTTGCTATTGCTCACGAATGGCTCGAAACCACGCAAGGTGATGCCACGCACTATTCACGAACGTTAAAGGTCGGTATTTCAGATGTGTTGCCCAAATCACTGGTGTCAAAGTGGCTAGCCCCTTTAATTAATAACGACCGTATTACCAACTTACACTGTATTGATGGCCAACAAGATGAACTGCTTGCACAAATGGCGATTCATAAGCTTGATTTAGTGTTAGCCGATAAACCGCTCGATACCACTTTATCGTTTAAGGCGTTTTGCCATGAAATAGGCAAAAGCCAAATCGCTCTTTTTGGAAACAAAACATGGCATTCGCAGTTACATAAGGAGTTTCCGCAATCTTTAAATAACAAGCCTTTAGTGCTGCCTGCAAAAGAAAGCCCCGTTGCGCGTGCTATGTATTATTGGCTGCAAGAACACAAGATTGAAATGACAATAGCTGGCCATGTTGACGACAGCGCATTAATGAAGTCGTTAGGTGAACAAGGGTTTGGCATATTCCCTGCGCCTATTTTGGTAAAAGCCGAAGTAGAGCGTCACTACGACGTTAACTATATAGGTACAATTGATAATGTTTATCAGCATTATTATGCCTTTACGCCCGACAGGCTTATTAAAGACAGTATTTACGATGAATTTATAAAGCACGCTCAAACAACGTAAGCTTAGCGCTACTCGTCACGTGGTTATCAATGTGTTTAATTAAGCGCCCTATTTTTAAATACTAAATTGTATTTAAAAAATAAACATTTCCTCATTTAGCTTTATATTAAATTTTTAAAGTGGGTTGTTACTTTTAAGTCATTAAATTAATTAGACTTTATTAAATATCAGACCTACCAGTACAAACGATAAGCGTGTTCTAAAAGCGTTGAATATTATTCAGGTTTTATATGAATAAAATGCATAGCTTACTTTGTTAAATAGAGATCTAGACGTCTAAATTGAGTTTTGCCCCTCATCAGCAACTAATCAATATTGCTAACTTAATGAATTCACTCAAGCGTGAATCTGTCTCATGTTTTACCTGAAATAAACCCGTTTTTCTTCATGCTACATACCGCGTATAAATTCATTAACTCAGCAAAGCATCATTACTGCTTAACCGTTATGTCGGTTTAACAACCAGTTAATAAAAGCAGTAACCACTCAAATTGAAAGGATACGGCTATGAGCACTGATCTTACATTTACTATTAAAAGCACTAACTTGGATGAAAACTACCATCCATCAAATAACACACGTATTACGACTAATTTCGCTAATTTAGCAAGGGGTGAAAGCCGCCAACAAAACCTGCGTAATACCCTAAAAATGATCAACAACCGCTTTAATGCACTGGCCAGTTGGGATAACTCACAAGGGGATCGTTACGAGATTGAGCTCGAGATCATTTCGGTTGATTTAGATATTACTAGCAGTGGCCAGGCATTTCCGTCAATTGAGGTATTAAAAACCAATATTATTGACCGCCAAACTAACGAGCGAATTGAAGGCATGGTGGGTAATAACTTTTCATCGTATGTGCGCGACTACGACTTTAGCGTGTTACTACTTGAGCATAACAAAAGCAAACCGCAATTTAGCATTCCCGATAACTTTGGTGACTTACACGGCAAGTTGTTTAAATGCTTTGTAAACTCAAATACCTATAAACAGCACTTTAAAAAGCCACCGGTTATTTGTTTAAGCGTGTCTGATAACAAAATCTATCAGCAAACCGAAAACTTACACCCTATTTTAGGCGTAGAGTATCAGCCTAATGAGTCGTCGTTAACAGAGCAATACTTTAAAAAAATGGGCTTACAAGTGCGCTACTTTATGCCACCTAATAGCGTTGCGCCGTTAGCGTTTTACTTTTTTGGTGACCTACTTAACGACTACAGCAACCTTGAACTAATTAGCACCATTAGCACCATGGAAACGTTTCAAAAAATTTATCGTCCAGAAATTTATAACGCCAACGCCGCCGCTGGTAGCCGTTATAAACCGAATTTAAAAAATGACGACCATTCGTTAACGCAAATTGTGTATGACCGCGCAGAGCGAGGTCAATTAGCGGTAGAGCAAGGTAAATTTACTGAGCAGCACTTTATTAAGCCTTATCAGTCAGTGCTGCAGCAGTTCTCGGCAAGTATCGCTTAATCACACAACAAAGTTAAAGGCAGCATTTATTATGAAAAAACTATTACCCACTTCATCAGCAGGCAGCTTGCCAAAACCGTCATGGCTTGCTGAGCCCGAAACCTTATGGTCACCGTGGAAATTACAAGGTAGCGAGCTGGTAGATGGCAAACACGACGCTCTGCGAATTACTCTGCACGAACAACAAACCGCAGGCGTAGATATAGTCAGCGATGGCGAACAAACTCGTCAGCACTTTGTAACCACCTTTATTGAGCACTTAAATGGCGTTGATTTTGAAAACCGTAAAACGGTTAAAATTCGCGACCGCTACGACGCCAGCGTACCCACAGTGGTTGGCCCTGTGTCTCGCACTAAATCGGTATTTGTTGAAGACGCCAAGTTTTTACGCCAGCAAACCAGCCAACCAATTAAATGGGCATTGCCTGGGCCAATGACCATGATCGACACCCTGTATGACGATCATTATAAAAGCCGTGAAAAACTAGCATGGGAATTTGCTAAAATACTCAACCAAGAAGCCAAAGAACTAGAAGCCGCTGGGGTTGATATAATTCAATTTGATGAACCCGCTTTTAACGTGTTTTTTGACGAGGTAAACGACTGGGGCATAGCTTGCCTAGAGCGAGCTATAGAAGGGTTAAAATGCGAAACCGCCGTGCATATTTGTTATGGCTACGGGATTAAGGCCAACACCGATTGGAAGAAAACCCTCGGCACCGAGTGGCGACAATACGAAGAAGTATTCCCTAAGCTGCAAAAATCGAATATAGATATTATTTCCCTCGAATGCCAAAACTCACATGTACCCATAGAGCTACTTGAGCTCGTACGCGGTAAAAAAATAATGGTAGGCGCAATCGATGTAGCCACCAATACTATAGAAACCCCTGAAGAGGTGGCAAAAACCCTACGCGAAGCGCTTAAATACGTTGATGCAGACAAGCTCTACCCCTGCACCAATTGCGGCATGGCCCCCCTGCCGCGCGACATCGCAAACGGTAAACTCAACGCCCTAAGCAAAGGTGCAGAGCTAGTACGTAACGAGTTATTAGCAGCGAATGTCGCTTAATTTCAGTTAAAGCAGCTGCAAAAAAGCCACACCTTAAAAAATGTTGAGGTGTGGCTTTTTTAATCAAAATGTAAGGGGGGTTTACAGCTGAATTTAGAGGTTCAAGGCAAAAGGTTCTAAGTTCGTTGAATATTGGTTGGATTGAATTCAACAAACCTAGCGTCATTAAATAAATTTAACCGAGCCGCTAGGTATTAATTATTGAGTGGAAGTGCCCCATTTACAGAGAACGGCAACGCCGTTTTAAGCGGCGAGTAATAGCTTGCTAAAATGTGAAACGAAGTGGAACCGAGCAAGCTGTTACGTGTCCGACTTGAAAACCCCTGTTAGGCAGCATTAAGCAAACTTAATTATAGTGAGTAATAATTGCTCTCATCACCTTCGATTGAAGTTCATAAGTCTCATCACCGCCATTAGTTAAAATAACAATTTCAAGATCGTGCTTCGGATGAAAAAATAATTCTGTTTGATAGCCATCTTGTGAACCGCCATGAGAATAAAAAGGCTCATCACCCCAGCCTATAATCCAACCTAAACCAAAGGTGCCATCATCACCTGCACCACTATGAACTTTTGTCATCGAAATTAACGATTTTTGACTAATAATTTGTCCCTCTTTCAATGCAACAATAAAGTTGTTCAGGTCTTCAATACTACTGACTTGAGCCATTGCCCCTGTGGTATATTGACGATTACCAAAAATAGATTCCGTTTTAGCATAATTAAGGGCGTCATTAGGCTTAATAGTGACGCCTTTCTCGACAATGTAGCTATTTTTCATATTTGCAGGAACAAAGATATTCTCACTCAAATATTCGGAAAAACTAACTCCGCTTACTTTTGCTATAACTTCAGCTAACAATACGTAACAACTATTACAATAAATCGCTTTATCGAAAGCTTGTGGTTTAACCTTAATCATATTTGAGGAAATAAATTTTATAACATCTTGGTTTGTGGATAAATTTGCTAAGTTTAGGTTTGAGTCTGAGAAGAAGTCGTCAGAAATATATACCCTATGAGATAGTAAATGCTTTATCGTTATAACTTTCCAACCTGTGGGTAGCTCTTGAATGTATTTGGTTATATGATCGTCTAGAGAAAGCTTTTTCTGTTCAACTAACTTCATAATTGCCAGTGCAGTAAAAGGTTTACTAATTGAGCCAATTCTAAACCCTGTATGAGAGCTAATTGAATTATTATTATCTTTGTTAGCAAGCCCTTTACTTAACTGATAAATAATTTCATTATTTTTTTTTACTAAAACACTAACACCTGGTTGGTCTTTTTTTTGCTTTGAAAGTATTAAATTTAACTTGTCTACAAGAGCGCTTTTATTCTCTTGAGAATGAACAACACCAAATACAGGTGTGCTTGCTAAATAGATAAGTAAAATCAGAAAAGCTTGAATTATAATTTTTTGCATTATTGCTTCTTCTTTGACTGAGGCACAACTTAATCAGCTGCCTAACGCCCGCATAAGCGGCTATTAATAATGGGCTAAACTTATTGAGCGCAGCGACAATAGCCCATTGTTAATTGTCCGATGCGAGTTTACGAGCCTTAATTGATGTCAGCGATTCAATGCAACCCAAAATTCAAAGGCATTTATCAACGAATGATTGCAGCAGGAAAGCCTAAAAAAGTAGCCATCATTGCCTGTATACGAAAGCTTGTAGTGATAATAAATTCTATGGTGAGAGATGGTGTCATGTGGGACCCTAAAATGGTTTAAAATTAGGATTTGACACCATAGTCACTTGTTATGCGCCACCTTCTATATACCACTAATTATTTTTACTGCCCAATCTCCCCAGTTCTGTGTTTTAAAGACGGTATTCATCGCTATGGCTAGGACGCAAAATAAACTAAAAGATATCAATGTGCTAGTGTAAATGCGACCTCTAGTTATCCAGTCAAATACCATAAGAAAAGCGTAAATTAAAAACATAAACACAAACATAGAATAACCCGGTATCGGAAGTAAATGGATTATTCGATTGAGACCTTCAGGCATCATTTGGATAGCCGCAGCAATCATGAATCGTTTATGGTGTACAGGCCTCTTTATGTTTAGAATACCTAGAATATAAAGTATTAAGAAAATTAACCATTGAAGGAAAGTCCCACCTAAGAATGCACCTGCTCGAATTCTAGCTTGGGCGTCTTCAGGGGCGAATACACCAAAACCAACTAGGCGATGATAGAATTCAAAAGCCATAATTGAGCCGGTAATCAAAATCCCAACCACGAAAAAGACACTTAATTTGCCTAGGCTTTTGTGCGCAGAGTAGTTGCTTGCAGCAGACAATCTAATTTGATTTAGAAGCAACACATACCATGCAGCACTGAATACACCATGTAATCCAGTCCACAAAGTGATTCTTCCTAGGCTGTCTGGATTAGAAAGCCAACTTAACGAAAAACCGCCAAAAACAACGAAAGTAATAAATAGTGAAAAAAAATAAAAAAACCTAGTTTCACCACTGAATGTATTTGATGTATTAACGTTCACTACTGCGGACTCCCTGTACTAAAGTGTTCCTATGGTGCGAATTTTAAAAATGATTAATCGGCGCATAACAATTTAATAGTGCGCTCATTGCGCATATTTCTGCCGACGCCACGCTCATTTTTCTACTTTATATAGTTTTAGCAAATAACCTAAGGTATTACTATCATTAAGCTTTCTAAAAATTTAAGGTAAAGTTAAATAGAACAATATGCGCTATTTGCTCATTTTTATAAATATGTGAGCAAAGAGCTGTTTATCCAATCTCTATGCTTAATTTTTGATCACACCTGACTACTCACAAGACTATCTCGAAAAGACGGGCTAATAAACCCAACTTTTAGCTATTACTTTGTTTGACTTCTAGCTAGCACTTATAAGCTCAACAGCCGTTCTAGCCGTTCTAGCCGTTCTAGCCATTCTAAAACGAGCGAGTATCTCGGGTTTGAAAGCGCTGTTTCTTTAATTAAAATGTTGCGGGGTTTCTGTTAGCGTTTATAGCGTGGGTGTTGTTGCTGTACCTTATTATATAACAAATCAACAACGTTGAGCAGTCGTTCAAAGTAAGTTAAGCTCGAAACAATTAGGCTACAAGTAACTTAAATTTTGGGAGCAAACATGGCAACCACACTCGCATTTGACGTATACGGCACGCTAATAAACACCCACGGTGTAATATCTTTACTTGAAAATATGATTGGCGATAAAGCGCAAAACTTTTCAAATACATGGCGTGAAAAACAGTTAGAGTATTCGTTTAGGCGTGGCTTAATGCAAAACTATGTTCCGTTTTCAGAGTGTACTAAACAGGCGTTAGGCTACGCTTGCCTAGCGCACAAAACTCCACTCTCTGATGAACAAAAACAGCAATTGCTTGAGCAATATAAAATTTTACCCGCCTTTGACGATGTTAAAAAAGGGCTTGAGCAACTTAAAGCACAAAATTACCGGTTGTTTGCATTTTCTAATGGCGCTGCTGATGCGGTAAATACTTTGCTCGAAACGGCAGGCATAAGTGATTATTTTGAAGGTGTTGTAAGCGCCGACGATATGAAAACATTTAAACCAAACCCAGGTGTTTACAGCCACTTTTTACGCGAGGCAAATTCAACGGGTGCTAACACGTGGCTTATTTCGAGTAATCCGTTTGATATAACCGGCGCTATTTCGCATGGCATGCGCGGTGCGTGGATAAAGCGTTCTGAGGATTCTATTTTTGATCCATGGGAAATTCAGCCAACCACCACAGCAACCGATTTAGTTGATTTAAAAGCCAAATTAGTAAGTTAAAAACGAGCCCCTTTTTTTGAGGCTTATCAAAAACCAACGCTGTAAAGGGCTTTACGGGCGCAGTTATACGCGCCCTAGCCTGCTTTTATTGCTTCAATTACTGTATTCATGCGCTTTGCCATTGGCCTATTACGGTGATGGCACACATAAATATTTTCGCTAATCGGATTAGCTAAGTGGTGCGTTTTTATCAGTCCGGGTTTATTAAATGCGCTAACAGCATGCGCAGGTAAAACCGTAAAACCTACCCCTAAGCTTACCGGCTCGAGTATTAAACTTATTTGGTTAGAAAACCCCGTTTGCTTAATTTGATCAACATGCTCAAACTCACTGTAGTTTTCGCTAAGTAAAAGCTGCGCGTGGTGTTTTGCATCGGGGTGGCCAATAAAGCCAAGCTCACATAAAACCTCCCACGTTGGGTTTTTAATATGAGCAGGGGTTACTAATAATAAAGCTTCTTGACCAATTTTGTGGCTAGTAACTTCGCTAAGGGTTGGCGCTTGAGTTAAAAAGCCAATATCGGCACTGTGGTTTGCCACCGCTTGTTCAACACTGGTATTTGGAGCAAAGCGGTAATCTATAACTAGCTCCTTGTGCTCTACTTGCAGTGCTAATAGTTGATTGTAAAACTGCAGTCCGCAACTGCCTGGCGACTGTATTTTAACTAAACCGCTGTAAGGTGAATCATCTTTTAATTGCTGCTCTAAAAACTGCCATTCTTTTAATAATAAGCTGCCTTGCTGATACAAGTTTTGCCCATGTACGGTAAGCGTAAATTGTTTACCGTGGCGCTCAAGCAAGGCGCAATCTACTTGCTGCTCTAACTTTTTTATATGTTGGCTTACGCCTGACTGGGTCATATAAAGGCGCTCGGCGGTTTGGGTAAAGTGATTTACCTCAACTAAAGTACAAAACGTGTTTAACCATGTCGGGTTTATCATTACAAAATATACTCAAAATGATGATTAATGATAATTTTACTTAATAACATCTGGTTCGTAAACTAACTCCATCAACTCGTTACAAAACAAGCCACACGTTAAAGAGGACAGATTATGAGTCATACATATCCACGTAGTTTTTCGCACATTGGTATTTCAGTACCGGATGTTGAAAAAGCCGTAGAGTTTTACACTAAGGTGATGGGCTGGTACACCATAATGGAGCCGACCGTGATCACCGAAGATAACAGCCCTATTGGCGAAATGTGTACCGATGTATTTGGACCAAATTGGGAAAAATTTAAAATAGCGCACCTTTCAACAGGCGACCGTATTGGGGTGGAAATTTTCGAATTTAAAAACCAAGAAAACCCTAAAGACAACTTTGAATACTGGAAAACCGGTATCTTTCATTTCTGTGTACAAGACCCAGATGTAGAAGGCTTAGCGGATCGTATTGTTGCTGTAGGTGGTAAAAAACGTATGCCAGAGCCACGTTACTACTACCCTGGCGAAAAGCCATACCGCATGATCTACATGGAAGACCCGTTTGGTAACATCCTTGAGATTTACAGCCACAGCTACGAGCTTATATACAGCGCAGGCGCTTACTAAACATAGCTAATCTAAAAAGTTTAGCTAAAAACAAAGGCCGCAGTATTTATTACTGCGGCCTTTTTGTGTTAAATCGGCTTGTAGATTATTAGTTTGGCTAATTTAGGGGGTTATAAAAATCAATCTCTTCATTTTATTGATTATAGGTACATACACTGATAGCTTACTAATTACACAAACTGGGTCTAAAGGAAAAACATGAATTTGTCATTGGAAGACATCACCGCCGATAACTACGAAGCCATATGCGATTTAGAGGTTGCTAAAACACAAGAAGAATACGTGGCATGTAATATGTGGTCGTTAGTAGAGGCGCACTACAATAGCGGGTATACCTGTAAAGCTATTTACTTAAATGGTGTACCAGTAGGCTTTTTTATGTGGGTACAAGAAACCCCTGCAAAGGTTTCTATTTGGCGCTTTATGGTTGATCAAACTCATCAAAATAAAGGCATTGGGCGCAAAGCACTGGCTATGGCAATTGAAGAGATTAAAGCAACTCCTAAGCTTAAAGAAATCGAGATTTGTTATAACCCGCAAAATCCTGTTGCTAAAAACTTTTATACAAGTTTTGGGTTCGAAGAAGTTGGCCTCGATGAGGATGACGACGATATGTTAGCGGTTATTAAAATTAGCCGTTAACTCATTGATAAGTAGACGGCTAATTTTACGGAATAATAATAGTTGAAAGGAAATACTGTGATCATAAGATCATTTTTAGAGAACGATTTTTTAGCCGTTCAAAATATTTATCAGCAAGGTATTGATACCGGCAACGCGACCTTTCAAACTGAAGCGAAAAGTTGGCAACAGTGGAATAGTTCTATGCTCAACTATTGTCGTCTTGTAGCAGTTGAGGATGAAAAGGTGCTTGGCTGGGCCGGGTTATCTGCCGTTTCTAGCCGTGAGGTATACTCGGGCGTTGCCGAGGTAAGTGTATATGTTGCAAACCAAGCCCAAGGTAAAGGTTTAGGGCACGCATTGCTTTGTGCACTCATTAATGAATCAGAAAGCAACGGTATATGGATGCTACAAGCCAGTATCTTCCCTGAAAATACTAATAGTATTGCTTTACATGCTCGCAATGGTTTTAGGCAGGTTGGAAACCGAGAGAAACTAGGTAAATTGAATGGTGTGTGGCGCAATGTAATTTTAATGGAAAGGCGCAGCGCCATAGTGGGTTTATAATCACACAAACAGCGCAATAAGTACGTATGTGCCTTTGACTAGTATTAAACCATATTAGCGGCCATTGTGGCCGCCGAAAAAACTAATCACTAAAGCAAAATATCTTGCCAATTATTATCAGTATTCTAGGTTATCAAGTGACTGCTGAGTGCGATGAGCAGACATCGAAGGTTTTTAATGTCTGAAGTCAAGATTTGATCCCATTCACTTAATTAGTAAATAAATCAAATACATTACCTAGCGTACTAGCTTTACCACGATAAAATTCAGTGTAAGTACAATTAGAACAAATAACTGCTGTAAACTTGCGATTTTGCATATCAAAAACTTTAGACCAACCACTACCTGTGGTAGCAATTGTATCTGTGTCGTAATCAGTACAATCACATTTCGGGCATTTCCAATTCTTCGACATAGTAACTCCTTGTTTGATGAAAACACTAATACTTATAAAAAGCCTGTAGACTAACTCGTTTTTTATTTGTTTTTGTTAATGAATCAACCATAGCCGAGTTCCTATTTTGGTTCAATCAGTTATCGCTATTTTACATCAAATATAAGATGACAATGTGCAGTTGTTTTAATTGGCGTTTTGGAAGGAATTGCGGCGTTTGCGTGGCTTTATTTTAGGTTAAAAGGGCTTTCCCTCATACATGCAGCCTGTATAAAAGCCGAGGGGCAAATCTTGACTGCAGACATTATGAAGCACGAACAAAGCCAACTGTTTTTTGTCCACGCTTTTAATTTGCCTTGTTAGCAATACATTGCACACGTTTCATATAGCCATTCTTAGTTAAAACCTGAGAGCCCGATGGGTAACTATTAATAAGAAGAGCGCCACTTTCCAGATGCCATGTTGATACGGGCATACCGACTAAGCTATATAACTTTTCAATTTCAAAATCTGAGTTTATGAAATGAATATCACCATAATTCCACGATAAATGGGCTAAGCCTGATGTGACAACTAAACCGAAAGGCATTTCAAAAATATCTTTTACATTCATACGCTCGATGAGTGTGATCTTATCGTTTTCATCGATTAAAAGTAACTCACCTCCGAATTCACCATTATTACTACCTGTGATGCTCTTTTTCCCCAAGTTTATAACTACATGTGGCTGTATTATTTGGTGCTCAATAGCCGTTTTTTCATCGGAGTAAGGTGAGCTTCTAGGAAAAGACTTTTTGTACTTACCTGTCGCTCTATCCAAAAGTTCAAGCTTCCATATTCTTGGCTTTGAATCATTTTGTGTAGATTCAAGAAACTCTTTTACGCCAACCTCTGTAACCTCACTTTTAACAGTACCTTTTAATACTGTTTTATTAAGATATTTAGTAGGTTCATAAGAGGCACAATTTATCTTTTCGAATACATTAGCAAATGAATTGAAGGATAATATGAGTGCAATAATGGTAAAGTATTTCAAGAAACATCCTTGTTATTGCTAACAGTTTTATTAGAAGACACTTTCCCTATTTTAGCGCGAAAACATCCTAATGTTGTGAGCTCATATTAATAACAAATACTATAAGTTATTACCAGATATATATATTATGCTTTCTGTAGCTTATATAAACATGTAAAAAAGAGGAAAGTTTCCTCTTATTATTACTAAACAAATGATGACTCAACTGAATGACTGCTTCTCGCTCTTTGCCGAGGCTCAGCTAAGTGCCATAAGCCGACTATCAGCCGTAACTCGTTTCTGCCCCAAAATGAGTTAACGTAAATGCTCTAAGGGTGGCTTTGAACGGAGAGCAGGCAGTCGAACAAAATCCTTTTAGACAAAATGTGATTTAACGTAATTATTCTATAGGTTGCAGAGTTACCCTAAATTCGAGGCTTGCTCATCTGATGCGGAAAGACCACTGTTAAATATTGACTTGGAACAGGTAAAAACTACTTTGAATTTAACTCTATCCCATTCGCCTCAGACCATTTTCTTAAATCATCTAAAATAGAAAGTGCTGATTTGCCAAAATCAGTAAGTTCATATGTAACAGCTATGGGTCTGTCGCTTATAACCCTTCTAATTACCATACCTTCTTCTTCAAGTTCCTTGAGACGTTGATCAACCATTTTTTTTGTTGCGCCGCCTAGCATTCGAGCTAAATCATTAAATCGGACTGGCTCATCTTTTAAATGATAAATGATTGATCCTTTCCATTTTCCACCGATCAAACGCATACCTTTTTCAATCGCGCAAGGCTCCATGCACGCGTTATAAACTTTTTTTCTTCCCTTAGTATCTGTTTTTATATAACTTTCCACAGTTGCTCACTCATTTTACTTAGGTTACTAAAAGTATACTAATTGATAGTTGTATGTAGGTATATAAAATATACCACGGTTAAGCACTCAGAATAAATTTTATTTTTGGAGAAACTCAAATGAGCAATATTTTAATTATTAATGGTCACCAATATTACCCTTTTTCAGAAGGTAAGCTAAACGCTACGCTAGTAGAAAAAGCAGTTTCTATATTAGAGGCAAAAGGCCACAAAACTCGCGTAGTTACGACCTTAGAAGAGATTAATGTTGAGAAAGAACTTGAAAATCATCAATGGGCTGACATCGTTATTCTTCAAACCCCGGTAAACTGGATGGGTGTTACTTGGTCATTCAAAAAATACATGGATGAAGTTTATACAGCGGGTATGGGTGGTGCATTATGTGTTGGTGATGGTCGTGACGCATCTGCACCTAAAAAGAACTATGGCATGGGTGGCACACTAACTAATACAAAATACATGATGTCTCTAACGTTAAATGCGCCAGAAGAAGCGTTTAATGATGAAAACGAATTCTTCGATGGAAAATCAATTGATGACCTATTATTCCCTATGCATATGAACTTCAAGTTTTTTGGTATGAAGCCTATGGAAACATTTGCATGCTTTGACGTGATGAAAAATGCCGATGTTGAAAGCGACTTCAAACGTTTTGAAGCTCACATTACCAAGCATTTTTAAGGGGCAGTTATGAGCGTTGAATATACTACTAAATTACACGCGGGTACTGACTTCCCTGCAGTAGCCAACGAGGGTCAAATCTTGACTTCAGACATCAAAACTTTTGACTGGCTGCTCTTCGCTCATAACAGCCAGTCATGCATTTATAATCTTTCCATCTAAACGCTTACTTCAGGTATCAGCCACTACACGTCACGCTTCAATATTGAGCAGTGGCTGTCATTGTATATAGGGTTATAGATTAATTAACTCCAAAATCGCGAGTTTCTAAATAGCTTGGGGCGCTTTTGAAACAGGCTTTTAGCTTACTGGTAAGCGCTGTTTCTGGTGCATCACACATTAACTTGCCATTATATTTCTCGTTAGTTAGTGCTACTAAAATTAACGAGTCATAGCTTGGTTTACTTTGTATTTTATGAATTACCATCCCCTGCTCTGCTGAAACCTTTATTAAATCAAACTCTTCTTTTTCAGGTTGTGTTATAGCGATCTTTTTTACATATAACGGATTTTTAAAGGTCAGCTTTGTCGAAAACAAAGGCGTACCTCCGCGCTCAAAATGGCCATTAAACACAGTGGTATTTAATGTGGGTGTCAGCTTATTTATTAATAAATTTAAATCAAATTTGGTGGGTAAAATGGTGATCTGAGTTTGTTTTTTTAGTGACTCGTTCAGTGTTTTTTTAATTATTTTAAGGTGGGTGTCATCTGTAGTTACTTCGTACACTATTTGGTAGTTGTGTGGGGGGGCGTATAAAGGCATGTGGCTGGCAAGTATTTTATCGCCGGCTAATATAAGCGCCATGCCATGAAACCCCACATAACTGTGGGTTTTATGTGTGTTGTGTGCATTGTGCTGAGGGTCGCTTGCAAGTGCTGCGCTCGACAATAAAATAAAAAATAGCAGTATGTGTTTCATGTTAATGCTCAAAAAATAAATATAGCGCCACTATAAGCTGATTTTTATATATAAATAATCGATAATAAGTTGTTAGTTGTTTCCTATTAATCAATACGGTTTGGTGCTATGCATTTAGATGACATTGAAAAAGTAATCCATATGGCGAGTTCGCAAAACCTGCACACAACCGCTAAACATTTTAATATTACCCCAGGGGCGCTGTCTAAAACGCTAAAAAAGGTTGAGGCAAACTTAGCCACGGAGCTGTTTAATCGTGTTGGCAAAACCTTAGTACTTAATGATAAAGGCAAAGAGTTTGTTAAGCACAGTAGCGATTTAGTTCATAATTACCAGCAGCTTACTAGCCGCTTTAAAAACGATAATCATAAATTTAATGCAGTTATTGCAGGCCCTGCCATTTTACTTAAAAGTGGTTTAAAAAAGTTACTTATCCCTCTTGGCAACCTGCCTTGCTCGGTACGTATTAATAATGTGTTTGAAGGTGAAGCTATAAGCCAAGTGGCGTCGGGCGCTGCACATATTGCGCTAGTTACTCGCGAGGCATTAAATAATAGCTTACACGCTAATTTAGTGGCGGTTGATTTATTTAATACTGGGTTTAGTTTGGCTGGAGCCGCTGGGCATCAGCTAGTACAAACTGGTTCTTTAACGCTTAATAAAAATCAATTACTGCACGCAGCTTTTGCATGCCCGCTGTTTTCGCCATTGTGCGGCCTTGAACAAGGAATAGGCTCCGACGGCTGGCAAGACGATATTGCACCGCGCAATATTGTATTTAGATGTAGCGATTACAGTGCATTAATAGAGGTAGTACAAAGTGGCTTAGCGTTGGCGTATTTACCAAATTTTGTGATTGATGATTTAGGGTTTACAAAATTAACTGTAAAGGGGGTTAACAGTCATTACAATGAAGACATTGTGTTAATTTATAAACCATCGAAGGCCGATGGGTGGCTTAATAAACTCATGTATTCGTTATAAAAAGCGCTTTAGCCACTACACTAAAGCGCTTTAGGATGAAAACTACATTACAAAATAGCCAGGTGGTTAAAAATACTAACCCGCAATAATACTTAATTACTTTGCGGGGCTAAAGGTGGAAATACCTGCTTAAAAAAACTCTCATTTACGACTGCACAGATGCAGAAGGTAGAGCAAAGCAGGAGCAATTGCCGAGAGCAACCAAATAACAAATATTTTGGCTGGCTATCAACACGTTTTCCACACTCAAGTAGATCACTTAATCAAGCGAAATGGTACAAGTACAATTAAGCGACAACACAACAAAATAAATTATGTTATATTATAACAAAAATGATAACACAATAAATTAATAAGCAATACTTTTTTTTATTCCTACAAACGGCTAATTATTACACTAGCGACTCTGATGGCATCACGTTAGTATGGTGCTCTACTTATAGTTACATAACGATAAAAACATGACTTTAAAAACAAACGCTTTGATTTACTTTTTAGCCTTTTGCAGTGGCTTTTGCATTATGGGGATTGAGCTTTTAGGAGGGCGCATTTTAGCGCCTTACTTTGGCAGTAGTGTACATATTTGGGGCAGTATTATTACTGTGTTTATGCTTAGCTTGTCGTTTGGTTACTTGCTTGGCGGTAAGCTTAGTACAAAAAATGCGTCGCTGACTAAATACGGATTAATATTTTTAGTTGCGAGCATTATGGTTGTGCCTATTACGTTGTTTGCTGAGCCCATAATGGCATTTATTTTTACCCATATTGAAGATAGCCGTTATGGCTCGTTACTCGCTTCTACTGCGTTGTTTTTTATTCCAACCATTATATTAGGTATGATTTCGCCGTACTCAGTAAGGTTGCTGGTTACCGACAGCGAAAGAAGCGGCCAAGTTGCAGGTATTTTGTATTTTGTAAGCACGCTTGGCAGTGCCTTGGGCACTATTATTACCTCTTTTTACTTTGTACTCGCGTTTGATGTAAACACCATTATTAGTGCCTTTGCTACTACGTTGGGTGTGTTAGGTGTTGTTGCAATTGCTGTAAACAGTGCTGCTAATAATAAGGAGCTTGCGCATGCTTAAATATGTATTTTTAGCACTTAGTGTGTTTTCAGGCGCTGCTTTAGCTAATGTTATTCACGAAGAGCGCTCTTTATACCGAAATATTATTGTTGATGAAACTCGCGATTTACGCTGCTTAAAATTTAACACTAAAAGTAGCCAAACAAGTCAAAGTTGCATGTACAAAAACGACCCCGACAAGCTCGTTTTCAACTACACAAAGCTTACTTTTGCGAGTTTATTAGTAACCGAAAACCCTAAAAATGTATTAATTATTGGGCTTGGGGGAGGCACATTGTCGAATGTTATTCATGAGTTATACCCTGCGGCTAAAATACACAATGTAGAAATAGACCCCGCTGTATTGAGTGTGGCTCGCGACTACTTTAGCTTTATTGAAAACGATAAAGTGACATCTAGTGTTCAAGATGGCCGTATTTTTATTAAACGCGCGGCTATTAAAAAGAAAAAGTACGATTGGATCATTCTTGATGCGTTTAACGGTGACTACATTCCTGAGCACCTGTTAACCAAAGAGTTTTTTGAAGAGGTTAAAGGTGTGTTGGCTGATGGCGGCGTAGTTGCTGCAAATACATTTTCGAGTAGTAAACTATACGAGCATGAGTCGGCAACTTACCATAGCGTGTTTGGCGATTTTATTAACGTAAGCCGCGCTAATCGAAGCAACCGTATTATTTTAGCGGGTATTAAAGCTATGCCAACTAAGGCTCAACTTAACGAACGTGTTAAAGCGCTTGGGCCCAAGCTTAAAAAATATGATGTAGATATAAACGCCATAAGCAATTACATGCAGTACACACAAGATGAGCAAGATTGGCCTAAAAATACCAAAATTCTAACCGACCAATACTCTCCTGCTAACCTACTTAACTTTTAATATGTAATGCGCCTTGCACTAATATAGCTAGGCGCATCCATTTAGGTTTATTGCTAAAACTTAATATTACCGCGCAATGCTTTTGTTTGGCCGTGTTTAGTTTTTTTATCCATGCGTTTACGCTGCGAATTACGGCTTGGTTTAGTTGCACGGCGGGCTTTATTGACCTTGGTAGCGCTTAATATGAGATCTTTTAAGCGTTTTAACGCGTCTTCGCGGTTAAGCTCTTGGGTACGGTGGCTTTGTGCTTTAATGATGAGAACACCCTCTTTGGTGATCCTCGAATCGTTTAAAGCAAGTAAACGTTCTTTGTAAAAGTCTGGTAATTTAGAGCGATTAATATCAAAACGTAAATGAATAGCGCTGGCGACTTTGTTAACGTTTTGGCCACCGGCACCTTGAGAACGAATAGCGGTGAGCTCTAATTCCCACTCATCAATAGTGACTGTATTTGAAATTGTTAACATTGCGTTCAGTTTCCGTTGCTAAAAATGCATTGTACCATTTGTACATTGACTTAGGGTGAATAAGCTAAATAGGCGGTTAATGCAAAGTTGAGTAAACATTTACGCCAATAAATAAATTTAGATTGGCATAGGCAATTATTTAGTTTTTAATTGCGCAGCCCTTATACGGGCCTAATATAATAATCGATTTTCGATAATAGGAAGTACCTGCATGAAAAAATTACTTGTATCACTGAGCTTGTTAGCAATGAGCTTTTCTGGTTTTGCTAAAGATATCACCGAAGGTGATTTACAAAGCTACATGAAAGCCTTACCTGCTGTAACAAGCTGGGCGAGCTCTCAAGACGCGTTAAAAAACGTAGACTTAGGCAGCATGCTAGGTGCAACCGCAGATCAAACTACAGCAGAGCAAGGCGCGCTTGCAAATACAGCCCTCAATATGATTAAAGAGCAATCACTGTATAAAAGCTTTGCGAGCGTAACAACTCGCTATGGCTTTACGCCTGAGCAGTTAATTACCGTGGGTTCTGAAGTGTCTATGGCATACATAGAAAACCTTAAATCGGGTTTGTCTGATGAAAATAAAGAAACAGCAAACAAATTAATGGGTGGTTTTCAAAGCATGAAAAGCGCTAAAGATAAAGGCGCTACATCGTTAATGGGTTCGTTAGGTAATGCGTCAAGCGCTGCTGATACAACCGAGTCACTTGTTAGCGAAAGTAATTTAGCATTAGTAAGCGAATACATGCCACAGCTTAAAAAGTTGTTTGCACTTTTATAAGTATTAAACAATTAAAAAAGGTGGCATTTGCCACCTTTTTTAATACTTAAAATTTATAACACTCACGACATTTTACGAATTGTACTCAGCGGTGCTATGCGTAAAATCCAATGCAGGAATGCCCAAGGCCAGCTTGGCACAAAGCTGTTGGCTTTTTCTTTATTTATTGCTTTTACCAGTGCTTTGCAGCCAGTTTCGGTATCAACAATAAACGGCACTGTTTTTACTTTTTCGTTTATTTCGCTTCTTATAAAACCTGGATGTACACAGCTTACTTTTATAGGCGTGTGCATTACATCTATGCGTATGCCCTCACTTAATGAGGTAATAGCCGCTTTAGTGGCGGCGTAAACGGTCATGGCGCGTCTAAAACCACGTACAGCACTAATAGATGAAATAGTCACTAAATGACCATAGTTTTGCGCTCTAAAAATTTCCATTGCGGCCTCAGCTTGCGCAAGTGCGGCCACAAAGTTAGTTTGTGCGGTTTGTTTGTTGGCATTAAAATAACCCGTACCAATAGAGGCTCCTTTGCCCATCCCTGCATTTATAATTACTCTATCAAGGCCGTTAAGCTCATCTTTAAAGGCGTTAAATACGCTAAATACTTGCTCGTGGTCGTTAACATCAAGTACTTTTATGCTAATGGTTATATTTGGGTTTATTTGTTCAAGCTCACTTTTTAGCTGCTCTAACAGCTCAAAGCGCCGAGCACATAAAGCAAGATTACAACCTTGTTTTGCAAACTCTTTTGCCATGCCTTTGCCTAAGCCTGAACTTGCACCTGTTATTAGTATGTTTTTGCGCATAATTAGATCCTTAGGTGTATGTAATTAATTTTTGTTGTGGGTGGCACTCTAAAAAGTGATGTTCGTTTAAACTGCTAATGCTTAACTGACGGTTTGCCCCTTTGCCGCGCGCCACTACTTTGGTTACGCCTGCGTTTACTAAGTTCCAATTAATATCAATAAAGCGCTCGAGCTTTAGCCCCATTAAATGGCTGGTTATAATGCTAATAGGCCCGCCAGAGGTGTAAATAAGTACTTTTTTACCGTGGTTTTCATTGGCTATTTGTTCAAGTGCGCCCAGTACACGCGCAGTAAATGCATTAAAGCTTTCGTTATATTGAGTGCTGTCGGGATTGAGTACCCATTGCTGTATGGCGCTAATAAATACCGTTTTAAAGTATTCCATAGGCTCGGCTTGCTTGCTAAGTACCGCGCGAACTTGGCTTGGGGTGGCAAGCTTTGGGTTATAAACGGCTAAAATATGCTCGTGATCGTATTCGTTTAATCGCGTATCGTTTATTAGTACCGGCGCATTATTAGCACTTGCTAAACTCAGCTCTGCGGTTTGATTATGGCGCAGCATACTGCCAGCAAATACAGCATCGGGTGTTAGCTGCTTTTGTGCTAAATATTTACCCAGTAGTGTGGCTTGCTGTTGTCCTTTTGTTGAGAGTGTATCGTAATCATCAGCCGAAAAACTGGCCTGCCCGTGGCGTACTAAATATAAAATACACATTAGACTTTACCTTGGTTGTTAATGGCTTTTTTACAGCGCCATAAAAGGTAATGTACAAACACCCAAAAGTGTTTAAAGGCGGGGTTTTTAGTTTGCCCATGGTGATAGCGGTAATAAATTTGCTGCACAATGCCGGCAAGTCTAAATAGTCCGTACACTTCGTAAAAGGTAAAGTCACCTACGGTTATATTCATTTTTTTACAGTAGTAGGCCACTACTTCTTTGCGCGTTAGCATACCCTCTAAGTGAGTGGGTTGACGGCGCGTGGCTTGGGCTAAAAAATCATCTCCTGGCTCTACCCAGTAAGCCAATGTATTGCCCAAATCCATAAGTGGGTCGCCAAGGGTGGCAAGTTCCCAATCTAAAATACCCAGTACGTTGGTGTAGTCGTTTGCATCAAGCACAACGTTATCAAACCTAAAGTCGTTATGTGTTATGCAAATGCGCTCGTTACTTGGCATGTTGTTTTCAAGCCATTTAATTACTTTTTTGCCGCTGGGTACATTCCAAGTTTTGGCTTTAGTAAAGCGCTCGCTCCAGCCGCTAATTTGGCGCTGTGTATAGCCTTCGCCTTTGCCTAAATGGCTTAAGTTGGCCTGTTTGTAATCTACTTTGTGTAACTCTACTAGGCAGTCGAGTACGTTTTCGCACAGCTTTTTGGTGCGCTCGGGCGTGGGGGTTAATCCGCGTGGTAAATTTTTACGCGGAATTATCCCCGTAAGCTTTTCCATAACGTAAAAGTCGGTGCCGAGTATGTTTTCATCGTCGCAAAACGCCTCCATATTTGGCACATAGCCGTAAACTGGCTTTAGCGCCTGCTGAAGTTTAAACTCGCGGCCCATATCGTGTGCGCCTTTGGCTTTGGTGCCTTTGGGCGCACGGCGTAAAATAAGCGATTGCTCTGGGTACTCTAGGCAGTAGGTCCAGTTTGATGCCCCCCCTGCGTATTGAGTAACACTTGGCTCGCCAGTTAATTGTGTAATGTGTTGTTTAAGCCAGGCATCTACCTTTTGGGTGTCGAGCTCTTCGCCTTGGCGTACGTTTTTGGCTTGATCTAATAATTGTGTGTTCATTGCTAGCCTTTATTATTTTGATTTTAAACGTTGCATAGAGCGTGTTTTTTTCAGCATGTTTTTAATGTACCACTCAACGGGGAGTAGTTTTTTCATTAAAAAGGCCTGTTTACCTAATTTATGGGTCAAAATTAAAAATGGGCGTTTAAGTGACTGCTTATAAATAATATCGGCAACTTGTTGTGCGTTTATGGGGGAGCGCTCAAAGGCACGGTTAAGCATGGTTTTCATGGCCGGCTCGCTAGTGCGCATTGATTCATCAAGATTGGTTTTAAAAAAGCTTGGGCACACTACGCTTACATCTATATTATCGTGGGCGAGTTCAAGCTTTAGGGTTTCGCTAAAGCCAATAACCGCTGCTTTTACGGCGTTATAACTGCTCATAAACGGAATAGGGGTAAGCCCTGCTTGTGAGGCTATATTAATAAAGTAGCCACCGCCTTGTTGCACAAAGGCGGGGTAAAACGTTTGGCACACCCGCACCATAGAGAGCAAATTAATATCCATAATCCACTGCCATTGCTCAAGCGATTCGCCCTCAAGCGAGCCACCCGTGGCTACGCCTGCATTATTTATAACAATATCTACGCCCTGCCACTTGGTTTGGATAATATCGTAAAGCCCCTTTACATCTGCTTGCTTGGTTACATCGCAGGCGTAAAAAAAAGCATCGGCTTTTAGTGCTTGCAGCTCACTAATGGTTATGGCTGCACGCTCGGCGTTTATATCGGCAATACAAATTTGTAAGTTAGCGCCCAAATTACTTGCATAACTCAGGGCTAACGCTTTACCCAGCCCTGTGGCTCCACCTGTTATTATTAGTCGTGTTTTCATGGTGTTGCCTTAGCGGTATTTGTTAAGTTCGAGGCGCGAAACCATGCCCATATGTACTTCGTCTGGGCCATCTGCAAGGCGTAAAATACGCCCCATTGCATTAAACGAGGCAATAGGAAAGTCGCTCGACACCCCTGCGCCACCAAACACTTGTATTGCCATATCTGAGACCATTTGCAGCATATTAGGCACGACTACTTTTATGCTCGATATTTCGGTCATGGCGTGTTTAACGCCTTGAGTGTCTATTTTCCATGCCGCGTGTAGGGTTAATAAACGGGCTTGATCTATTGCCATACGCGCTTGCGCTACACGTTCTAAATTACCGCCTAATTTAAGTAAGGGTTTACCAAAAGCGCTGCGCGACAGGCCTCGTTTAATCATGAGTTCTAAACAGCGCTCTGCTGCGCCAATTGCGCGCATACAATGATGAATTCGCCCAGGCCCTAAGCGCCCTTGTGCAATGGCAAAGCCTTTGCCTAACCCTAAAATAAGGTTTTGTTTTGGTACGCGTACGTTATTAAATTCCATTTCACCGTGGCCGTAGGGGGCATCAAAATCGCCACAGGCACTTAGCATACGCTTAATGTTTACACCGGGTGTGTTTAGCGGCACAAGTACCATTGAATGCTGGCTGTGTTTATCGTTTTCGGGGTTGGAAAGCCCCATAAAAATAGCCACCTGTGCATTAGGATGACCAAGGCCGGTGGTCCACCATTTTTTGCCATTTAAAATCAGCTCGTCGCCATCAACATCTATAGTTGCTTGCATGTTTGTCGCATCTGATGAAGCGACATCGGGCTCGGTCATGGCAAATACAGAGCGTATTTCGCCATTTAATAATGGGGTTAACCACTGTTGTTTTTGTTCATCGTTTGCAAAATGATAAAGCACTTCCATATTGCCGGTGTCGGGCGCGTTACAATTAAATATTTCTGAGGCAAATAAGCATTTACCCATTTGCTCTGCAGTAGGGGCGTATTCTAAGCAGGTTAAACCTTGTGCTAGTTCTTCATCGGGTAAAAATAAGTTCCACAGGCCAGCGGCTTTTGCTTTCGCTTTTAATGGCTCAATGTGCTCACTTAGTTGCCAAGTGGTCCAATCGTTTGAATTATTTTTAGCATGGTTATGCGCAACTACTGCTTGCTCAATAGGCAAGATGTGTTCATCCATAAAGGCGGTTACACGCTTTAAGTAGTCTTGGCTTTTTTGGCTTGGCTCAAAGTTCATTAGGGTTGCCTGTTTATTTTTTAGTTAACCCAGCATAAAACATTCGCCCCAATGAATTAAATGAAATATATTACCAGTTAAGTGTGAATTACATTCATAGTGTGGGCGGGTAATAATGATTGAAGCTAAAAATATTCAGCAGTTGGATTTAAATTTACTTAAAATATTTGAATGCCTATACCGTGAAAAAAACATGAGCGAAACCGCAAAGGTGCTGTACATAACGCCCTCAGCAGTTAGCCATGCTATAAAACGTTTGCGCAGTGTATTAAACGATCCGTTATTTGAGCGCCAAGGGCAATTAATGCTGCCCACCCCTGCGTGCCAACGTATGGCACCCGATCTAATAGATTTACTCGAAAAATTACGCCAAGTGCTACAAGCCTGCGGTGACTTTAATTTAGAGACCACTGCGCAAACCTTTAAAATAGCTCTGCACGATGCAATAGAGCCTATTGTTTTGCCTAAATTGCAACTTGCACTGGCAAAACATGCTCCCAATGCAAGCTTAGCGAGCGTAAAATTAAGCCGTGAAGATATGCATAAGCAATTAGCTAATCATCAAATAGATATGGCAATTGATGTAGCACGGCCAATAAAAGCGCCCATTAGCCATGCTGTTCTTTCAAGTGATCACTTTTGTGTACTCATGAAAAAAAACCACCCGCTTAAAAACCAACTCAATATAGACAATTATTTAGCTGCTAAGCATGTGGCGGTATCTAACCGGGCAACCGGTACTGTTATTGAAGATATTGCGTTATTGCAATTGAGTTTTAATAGGCAGGTGGCTATACGTTGTCAAAATTATTTTGCCGCGAAAGAGGTAATAAAAGACGCGCCATTTTTACTTACTTTACCTTCAATGGTTGCCAGTCAATTGTTGGATGACACACTAATAGCAAGGCCTGTGCCCACCACTATGCCTGCTATTTATCAGCATTTATATTGGCATCAGAGCACTGATAAAGACGACGCTTTAGTATGGTTACGCGGGCAAGTGCAGCATATTTTTAAACGTTAATAGCTATAAAAAAAGCGCCAAATTTAGTGAACTAAATTTGGCGCTTCGCATTATTTTTTAAGCGTTTACAAGGCGTTTGTTTTTAAACTTAAGCCCAGCAATTAATAACAGCGGCCCAATAAACATGGCAAGGCCATATACACCACCAGTTACGGCATACTCAGGCTTATTTAAAAAGCTTATAGCAATTAAAATAGCCAGCGATGCGTTTTGAATCCCTACTTCAATGCCGAGTGTTAACGAATCAGTTAAAGATAGTTTTGAAAGCTTTGCTATTAGCAAGCCAATGATCATTGAACCAATATTAAGTGCTATACACGCCCAAAATACATCGTTAAACGAGCTTGCCAGTAAGGCGCGTTCTTTTATTACTAGCGCGGCTATCATGGCGAGCATAAAAAATAACGAAAAGCGCCTAAAAAACGGCTCGCTTTTAATCGCAAATTCGCTTTTAAAATGGCGCAGGCTTATGCCTATGGCTACAGGCACTAAGGTGATTACAAATAGCCCAAGTGATGTAGTTAATATTGAAAAGCTGGCATCGTCTTGCGGCGCAAATTGGTGCATGGCAAAGCCAATAATAAACGGTGTGGTAATAATGCTAATAGCAGTTGAGGCAGCGGTTAAGCTTACCGAAAGCGCTAAATTAGCTTTTGCTAGCTGGCTCACTACGTTTGACATAGTACCGCCAGGGCACGCGGCTAAAATCATTAACCCTATTGCAATTGGTGTGGGTAAATTAAGTAAATAGCATAAACCTAAAGCCAATAGCGGCATGGCGATAATTTGGCCTACCAAGCCCATAGCAATTGCTATGGGCTTTTTAAAAAGTCTTGTAAAGTCAGTAGTTGTAAGGCCTAAACCCATACCAAACATAATGAGCGCTAAGGCTAGGGGTAATATTATTTCTGTTAAAAAAGATGCATTCAAATTAGGCGACCTCGTTAGTTATTGTTTTTATAGCGAGTACTTCATAGTTAAATGAAAACGGGGTTAACAGCGCCTTTATTTGAGGCTGTAACTCGTTTATTTCGTTTTCATTTACAAAAATATTTGCTTTTATGCCTAACTTTTTATCAGCAAATACGTTTATTTGCACGGCTTTGTTTTTTAAATGCGCGTTAATTGCTTCTGTAATGGTTTGTTTTATTTCTAGGCAAACCAGTTCGGGCTTATAAATTTTACCTACTGCGGTCAGTGGTATTTCGTCAATTATATAAATAGCTTTTGGTATTGCTGCTCGCTCAGGTATGTTGGCGCTAACATACGTGGTGAGATCATCAAGTTTAAGCGTGCTCTGTGGGCTTAGCATGGCGTAAAGTACCGGCACTTCGCCTGCGTAGCTGTCTGGGCGTGGCACGGCGGCAGCAAGTGTTACATCGGGGTGGCTGGTTGCGGCATCTTCAATCATTTTGGGGTCTATATTGTGCCCGCCGCGTATTATTAGCTCTTTTTGCCTACCGCATAACGATACATACCCGCTCTCATCAATTTTTCCTAAATCCCCGGTTCTAAAATATTGTTGGCCGTTTTCATCAACTACCCATGCGCCTTGGTTATGCGCATCTTCTACGTAACCCGGAAATACGTTATTACCGGTTATTATTATTTCGCCAACATCGAGTGTATCGCACATTTTAACAAGCGTGCCTTGCTCGTTTATATCGGCAATTTTAAGCGTAATCCCCGGTATTGGTAGCCCTACAGAAGCCTCTTTATTAATTGGATTTACAGGCATTAACGTACTTACCGAGCTGCCCTCAGTTGAGCCATAACCCTCTACCAGTGGGGTATTGGTGAGTTTAGTAAACAGGGCTTGTAAATCTGATGAAAGCGGCGCGGCCCCACAAATGGCAAACTTCATTTTAAGTGGTGGTACAGTAATTTTTTGCGAAGTAATTTGCTCAACCATAGCAGCGTAAACCGTAGGTACGGCGGTCATAACGGCTACATCGTAATTATTAATTAGGGTGAGCAAGTTTTGAATGATGTTTTTACCCCTAAAGCCAGATGGGCTTGCGAGTAAAATTTTACAGCCTTTCATAACTGAAGCTATGCCCGTGGCTACCGCCGCATTTACATGAAATATAGGTAAGCCTACTAGCATGGTGTCGCCTGCGTTTACTGGCGAAAGTAAATTAACCTGCCCTGCATTGGTGAGCTGGTTTAAGTGCAAGTGCTTTGCAAGTTTTGGTAGGCCGGTGGTACCACCCGTATGAAAATACGCGCACACATCGCTTTGCTCAGGCAAAGTAAAATTAGCTGCTTGCGTATTTTGTGCAGCCAGTAACTTTTTAAACCCATACACGGGTACTTTATTATTTTGCGAGCACGCTATGTCGTCACCAAATAAGCTAATAACTGCTTTCAGGCCGGGTATATGCTCTTTAATTGCCATTACTTTTTGCCAAATATCGCTACCAGGCACTGGGCCTAGGGCAATAATTACTTTGGTATTGGCTGAGATCATAATTTCTTTCATTATGGACTCATCAAGCAAAGGGTTTATGGGGTTTGCAATGCCTGCGGCCTCTGCTGCCCAAAGCGATACATAGGTTTCTGGAAAGTTAGGTAACACCAGCGAGGTTACCTCGGTTTTAGTAATACCCAACGAGTGCAATGCATTGCCAAGGCCTGTTACGTTTTTTGCGAGCGCTTTGTAACTCATTTTACGGTGCGGATTAGCAAAGCTTTTGCCTTTAAAGGTCATTAAAATGCGGTGAATAAGCTTTTTTGCAAACGGAATTTGCGCTTCGCTAATACAGTCGCCATCTAAAATGTATTCAATAGCGGTTGCATCACCAAAGTTTTGGGCCGATTGTAAAATGGCATGATAAGTAGAGCGAGGAAGTTGCGCTGGTGATATTTCAGCAAGGTTTAAATTGCCAACATCGGCGTGGTTTTTAATTGTTGTTATAGTCATAAAACTCTCAACGTATTTTTATAATGTGTGTTTGCGTGTGAGTGCATGGTGTTTAACGCGGCTTTGGGTGTGTGGGCCATTACCGCGTAAAATTTAGTCTATCAAAAACTAAGTTATTGCCATTTTTTAATCTAAAAAACTGTTATCTTGTGCAGCAACGACCTGATACATGGGCTGAAAGTTCCCCCATGTAACCAGCTCTGAGCCATTGGCTTGTTTTGTATGTAGTGCTACCTCGTGCGAGATAAGCTTAGGCTCGCCTGCGGCTTGTGCTAATAACTGGCTTTGGCAGCAGCTATCTAGCAATACAAAGTTGGCAACTGCGGCATCAACCGACGAACCAGCGGTAAGTAAACCATGGTTTTGCAAAATAACAGCGCAGTGATCAGCCAGCGATTTAGCTATCATGTCGCCCTCTTCGCTGTCGGCTACTACACCGCTAAATACATCAAATACACTGTGGTTTTCGTAAAATACGCAAGCATCTTGCGAAATTGGTTTAAGTAACTCACCTAATGCTGAAAACGCACGGCCATAACGTGTATGCGCATGGGCTACTGCGTTTACGTCGGGGCGCGCCATATGTATGCGTGAATGAATAGCAAACGCCGCATTATTAATCGGTGTGCTGCCTTCAATAATATTACCTTTATGATCAACCCGAATAAGATCTGACGCTTTAATATGCGCAAAGTGCATACCCACAGGGTTTACCCAAAAAGTATTGGGCTCTATGCAGTCGCGAAGTGTTATGTGCCCCGCAAGTCCTTCGTCAAAGCCATACATAGCAAATACTCTAAAGCCTGCGGCTAGGCGTTGTTTTTCGTAGGTGCGTTGCTCGTTTAGGGTGTTAAATTTAGGCGGCATAATAAGTTTAAATTTATCGCTGCCTATGGTCATTTTTGCGGCTTGCTGCTCTAGTGTATTGCTCATAATAATCCTAAATTAAAGTCTATTGACTTTAGTTTAGTCTCGCTTAAGATAAATAGAAGTGATGTTAATTAATGGTTAAACATAAATGCTATGCATGGAAAGATAGATTTAAACCTGTTTGTAATACTTAAAACGGTATACCAAGAGGGGAGCATTACTAGTGCTGCAGATAAACTGCATTTAACACAACCAGCAGTTAGCCATGCGCTTTCGCGCCTAAGAGATAAGTTTGACGACCCCCTATTTATTCGCCATGGCCGGCGTATGGTGCCCTCGCCTTTTTGCCAAAAAATAATAGCCCAAGTGATTGAGTCGGTGCAGGCATTAGAGGCAACCATGAACAACGAGCGGCTTTTTGATATAGCCGCCTTTAAGCGGGAAATTAAATTTGGTTTTAGAGATATTTTAGAATCGATATTTTTTCCGCCACTAATGAGCGACCTACTTACAAACACCCCTAATATTACAATTAACAGCCGACAGGTTTCGCATGTTGATATGGAAAAATCACTCGAAAACCAAGAGATAGATATAGTCATTGATGTGCTTACCCCAACGAGTAACCACATAAAAAATACCTTTATTTGTAATGAGCATTTTTCGTTAATTTGTAGGCACGATCACCCAATATTAAATGACTTAACCGTACAAAGTTACGCAAAGGCATCGCATGCGTTGGTATCGTTAAAAGGTGCGCAGGTAGATATTATTGATATGGCGCTGGCAAAGCATGCACTTGCCCGTAATGTAGTGCTTAAATGTGAACATTATTTTGCGGCGACTAAAGTGATTAGCCAAAGCGACATGATAATGACCATGCCAAACGCGTACGCGCAGGTATTAAAAGAGCAAATGCCAGTGCATGTAACTAGCTTACCGTTTGATGTGCCGTTAATGCCAGTGCACATGTATTGGCACGAACAAGCCGACGACGATTTAGTAAATAGTTGGATGCGAGAAAAGCTGCTAGGTTTAGCCCAGCAACTTATCCCTGCTGACAAACTTAAAAGCGATAATTAAATTGTGCGTGATAACTACGCCCACGCTCTGATAAAAAACGGTGTGCGTAGCTAATTACCGGCACATCGTTGGCCTGTGAAAAAGTTTGCTTATCGGTTAGGTTTTTAGCTAATAACGACACCGACCAATCTCCTTCACTGCTGCCTAGTTCTATGCGTAAATTTAGCTTTTCAAAAGCGCTTTGCTTGGCTATTGGGTCAAGATCTTGCTCTAAAAAGTAATCATCACTAAAGTTAAGTGCTAAATTACTGCTTAAAGTAAGATTTGAAAATACCTCGGTATTGTAATCAATTGCTATATTGCCTGAGTAGTCGGGAGCAAACGCGCCAGTTTGCCCGGTTAAATCTTGGAATGCTTGGCCAAGTAGCTCGCTTTGCATAACTGTTGGCGACGCACTGGCGTATTGCTCGTATTCAAAATCAAGCACAGCAAGGTTTGCCGATAACTGCCAACTTTGATTTATTGCCCAGCGTGAATCGAGCTCAATCCCTTTTACTTTGGTTTCGGCAGCATTTTTAACTACAAATGCATTACCATTAAATTCAGATACTTGTAGGTCATCGTACAGGGTGTAAAACAGTGTAGCGTTTACTTGTAGAGTATTTTTAATTGGCTCGGCTTTAATACCAAATTCAAAATTAGTGGCTTTTTCGTCGTCAAACTCAAAGCCTGAATTTTCATCAACCGTATTACCTTGCGAGCCATTTAAGCCAGAGCCATCAAAACCACCGGCTTTGTAGCCTACGCCAGCGCTTGCAAATAACATGGTGTTGTTAAACCCTAAATATTGCACACTAATATTGGGTGATAAGTGTGATTCATCACGCTTAGCGTTAAGGTCATGTACCCCCGCGCCCGAAAGCTGCCCTGCAATAGTGGGCGCAGCCGCATTGGCAAATTGTTGTACGGCTTGCGGTGTATTGGGCTCAAATACGCTATACACATTTTGTACGCTGCTTACTTCTTTTTCTTCTTTTTGATAACGCAGGCCAAAATTAGCGCGCCATTGCTCGTTTACATTCCAAGTAAGGGCGGTAAATGCTGAGTAGCTTTGTTGGTCTTGATCAAACAGGGCATTTACGCCCAATGATGTACCCACTAAATCAGGAATAAGTAACGATGCGCCAAATAAAATATCGTTTGGGTGTTCAAGCTCGCTGCTCATGTAAAAAATGCCCGCTACGTATTCAAGCGTGCGCCCTGTTGGCGAGCTTACTCTGAATTCTTGCGTAAACTGGTTATAGGTTTCTAAGTAGTCTTGTTTTATAAGCGGGACTTCTGAAAAGTCGGCATCAAAAGTTGAGTCCCAATCATACTCGCTATACGTGGTTACAGAGGTAAATTCGTATTCGCCATGGTTATAGGTTAATTTAAGTGATGCGTTATCAAGCGTGGTTTTACTTTGCTCATTAAGCCCGCCTGGGTGCCCATCGCCCGATACCGTACTTGTGTAATCAAGGCCTGAGTTGTCGCTTAGTAAAAGTGAGCGATAGCCCACGTTTCCCGGGTTTGTTGGATCGCTTGCTATTTGTAAGTCGCGGTTGGGAGTATCGATAATGTATTGATAGCGTGAACCGTGCGACTCAAACTCACCGTGTTCCCATTTAAATAATGCATTTATATCATCGTTTATTTGCCAATCTATTGATAAACGCGCACCAGATGAGTCGTTAGATTGCTCGTCGCTTTGGCGCGCTTGGTTATATAAAAAGCCATCAACAGAGTGGTCAAACGCGGCAATACGTATGGCTAAATCATCGTTAATAGGAATATTTATAACGCCTGTAAAGCGCTTTTCGTTATCAGAGCCAAACTCTGCCGATACATTGCCTTCAAGAGCATCGGTTGGCGAATTTGAGATCATACTAAAGGCACCTGCTGTGGCGTTTTTACCAAACATAACTGACTGCGGGCCTTTTATAAGTTCAAGGCGCTGCATATCTAAAAATGGAAATTTAGCCTGATGCCCGCGCCCTAAATACACGCCATCTTTATACATAGCAACCGATTGCTCAAAGCCTGAGTTAGTACCCGAGCCTATACCGCGTACAAAAATACGTTTACTGCTTGAGGTTTCGGTTATATGCACGTTAGGTAGGTTTTCGCTTAGGGCGAGTAAATCGTCAACACTGTTTTGCTCGAGGTAATCGCCAGAAAGCGCTTGAATAGAGGTAGGAATATCTTGCAGTGATTGCACCCGCTTTTGCGAAGTGACGGTAATGGTTTCAAGCTCACTTTTATTTACTTTATTCTCGGCGGCTTGTGCCATACCCACGCTTAATGCGCTGAGCGTAAATAAAGTAAGTGTTTTTTGTTTTAAAAAAGCAGGTTTTAAACGTGTGTGTGATTGTGTGTGTTCAGTTGTCATAGCTGCAACTCCATTATAGAGGTTATTTTTATTCGATAATTTTGCGTCTATTTCATACTGACGAGTCTTAAAATAAATAACAGTGATGTTTATTTATTAAACACTATTAGTAATATTTATAGTTAAGCGAAAAAGTGTTGTGTTAAATGGGGTTATAGCGGATTTAAAGCGGGTTAAAAAATACCTGTGGATTAGCGGTTTTATTAGCGATTGCCGAGCTTGGAGTGTTTGCTGCATTGATAAAGGCGGTAACCTGTGGTGCATTTTCGCAAAAAATAATATCCAGTGCTAAACGGTTTTTGCCGTATAAGCCTCGGTGAATCATATTGACTGAAAATAGGAGTAAGTCACCCGCATTAAGTTTAATAACTTTGCCTGTAGTTAAGTTATCGCTTGGCAGTTTATTATTTTTTGCAAGACGTACATTTAGCTCGTTGGCGCTGTAAAGCCCCTTTACAAGCATATAACCATTTGTTTTGTATGTATTCATTTTTGGTCGTTGTTTATTATTTTAGCCACACGTTCGCTTAGCTCTGGTAATACTGTTTGCTCAAACCATGGGTTCTTTTTAAGCCAAATATTATTGCGAGGGCTTGGGTGCGGTAATACTAAATATTGTGGCCAATACTCACGCCACGATTTTACTAACTCGGTTAAAGGCCTCTTTTTTGTGTGAGGTAAATGATAAGCCTGCGCGTATTTACCAAGCACTATTGTCAGTTCTAAATTTGGCAGAGCGGCTAGTAATTGCGCTCTCCATGCGGGTGCACATTCTTTACGCGGAGGTAAGTCGCCCGACTTACCTTTACCTGGGTAGCAAAAGCCCATAGGTAAAATAGCTATTGTTTGCGGGTCATAAAACTCATCAACACTTAGCCCAAGCCATTCGCGTAGGCGGTTTCCGCTAGCATCGTTAAAGGGCTTGCCAGTTTCGTGTACTTTTATGCCCGGTGCTTGGCCGGCAATTAAAATACGCGCA
The DNA here is from genome assembly GCF_000238335.3 of Pseudoalteromonas marina. NCBI lineage: Bacteria > Pseudomonadati > Pseudomonadota > Gammaproteobacteria > Alteromonadales > Pseudoalteromonadaceae > Pseudoalteromonas > Pseudoalteromonas marina. The sequence goes on from NZ_AHCB03000012.1 coordinate 53,484, forward strand.
TTGGCATTAAATTGTATAACGGGGCGAGCACCTAACGGTAAATGAGGTTCACAGATCACGCATTTACTAACTTGCTCAATTAAATTGATCGGATCCATATAAATTTGGCCTTAAATGCTTAAATTTTGTTCTAAATGGCCATTTAGACCTAATGAGTTGGTAAAAAATCGGTTTATTTTACTCAAATTAGTTATTAGTTGGTAAAATCGTGATCTCATCTAAAAATAACAACTAATCACTTGATATATTTATTTTTTTTCTGACCATACGGCAAATTCGTTACCACTAGGCTCGGTAAAATGAAAGCGGCAACCACCGGGGAACTCAAAAATAGGTTTTACTATTTTGCCGCCATATTGCGCTACTTTTTTATAGGTTGCGTGAATGTCGTTACTGTAAAACACCAGCAGTGCGGCTCCATGTTGAGTAAGTGATTTAAGCGGTGCTTTAAAAAAGCCACCATCAAGTCCTTGGCCGCTAAACGCCGTATATTCTGGGCCGTAGTCGGTAAATTGCCAGTTAAACACGTTAGTAAAAAAGCTTTTTGTAGCTGTTAAATCGCACGCGGGAAATTCTACATAATTTAGTTTTTCGTGGTTGCTCATTTTAAATTTACTTTTTGGCTTGCCAGTATTGACCACTGTAAACCTTCGTTATTAGCTAAGCAATAACCCTAAAAGAGCAAAGATCAGTATTTTACTAACATGCTAGGGATTAATGTAAAATTATCTATAATATACAAATGAGAATCACTATCTTTTGTATTTGTAAGCTTTATAATAACCCCTTATTTTTATCCTCGTATTTGAATAAGGGATTTGTTAACTATGCAGGCACCTCTGCACATAGCACCTTTTACAAAAACTAACCTAGCTGCGCTTTTAAAGGTGGCCCAAAGCTATAGAGTGTTAGTATTTTTGCGTTTTATTATTGCCATAGTGGGTGGCTATGCGTTTACCTCAGCGTGTATTTCATTATTAAGTGTGCTACTGCCCATTCCTAAGCAAGATGCCGTATTACTGTGTGTGTCTATCAGTATTTTAATTTACGCCGCAGTGTTTATTTATGCGTTTTCGGTTAAGTCGTTAAAAACTGTTTGGATCAGTATTTTACTAAGTACATGTTTTTTTGTTGCTGTATTGGCGTTACTGAAGGGTTGGCTATGAAAGACAGCTTTTTTAGGTCGATGACCTGGCTACATACATGGGTGGGCTTACTTACCTGTTGGATTATTTACGTAATATTTTTTGCAGGCACAGCGAGCTTTTTTAGAGACGAAATAAACCTTTGGAATCAGCCGGCTATACACAATGTGCAAGCCCAAACAGACAGAGTGGCCGCGCAAAGGCAGCAAATTATTAAGGGCTTTGATTATTTAAATCAGCACGCTGCAAACTCCCCTAGTTGGCGTATTACCTTGCCCGAAGAGCGAATACCGTATTTAGTATATGGCTATGCAAAACCTAAAGAGCCAGGGCAGCGCCGCAGCCAGTTTGTAAATACCCAATTAAACCCAAACACCATGCAAGCGCTGCCCGCTTTTGTTGAAACCAAAGGCGGTAACTTTTTTTATCGCTTGCATTATCAGCTTTATTATTTAGATGCCATAACAGGTCGCTGGGTGGTGTGTTTTGCCAGCTTTTTTATGCTGCTGGCAATAATTTCGGGCGTGGTTATTCATAAGCGCATATTTAAAGATATGTTTACCTTTAGGCGCAATAAAGGGACTCGTAGCTGGTTAGATGCGCATAATTTAAGCTCGGTACTTGCCCTACCGTTTCATTTAATGATTACCTACACAGGCATCATTACGCTTATATTTATGTTGTTCCCCTACCCTGCGTTAACGACTTACGACAAGGGTATGCGTGGCTTTTTTAACGATGTAACACCTAGCAATAACGTGACTAATAACGCCCAAGGCAGTGCAGAATTGCTCCCTATAAACACTATTTTGGATCAAGTTTATACTAAGTGGCCTAGTGCAGATATTACGCGTGTTCAGGTTAGTAAACCGAATATGGCCGCTTCAACAGTAACGGTATTGGTAAGCCCTGCAAAGGCGCTTCGCGATCAATCTCCGCGGCTTTTGTTTAGTGGCGCTACCGGCAAATTAGTTGCACAAACTGATGACGAACTTAGCAGTAGTAAAGCACTTTATGAATCACTTAACTCTATGCATACAGGGCGCTTTGCTACGCCTTTACTGCGCTGGTTATACGTACTTGGCGGTATTGCAGGCTGCGTAATGATTGGCTCTGGCTGCATAATGTGGGCTAAACGCATACGCGAGCGTAATAAGGGCAAAGCCTCATTTGGCTTACAATTAGTCGAAGGTTTAAACATTGCCACTATTATGGGATTACCACTGGCTACTTGCGCCTTTTTTATTGCCAATAGATTACTTAGTCCAACCGTAGCCGGACGTGGTGAAAAAGAAGTTACAGTGTTCTTTTTAGCATGGTTAGTGGTTGCCCTTATGGCACTTTTAAAGCGCGATAGGCTGCTATGGCGTGTAATGGCTGCCATAAATGCCCTCGCGTGTTTAAGTGTACCGGCAATAAATGCGCTCACCACACAGGGCAATATAGTGAGCTACTTACTTAATAAACAATGGGCTTTGTTTATTTTCGATGCGGTATTTTTACTGTTTAGCATACTGTTTTTAGTACAAACCGAAAAATTACGTACTGCTTCTAGCGCTTCTAAAAAAACAGCTAATAACCTAACCAATAATAAAAAGAGGCAAAAAGCATGATTGATTTACTTAGCTTTAGCCTCTGTTTGTTTGCTTTTAATGGTTTTGCTTTGGCAAAACCAGTGCATTTTAAAACAGTGTTTACAACGCGTCCCTCTAATCTGCAAAGTAATTTGCTGCTAATAGTTGCTTGGATCAGTATTTTACTAAGTTTATTGTTCTGTGTTGTTACGCAGCAAGGATATGGAGCTTTACTGTTTTGTGGTTATATGGGGTTAAGTGTATTAATTATAACGATTTTTTATAATTTTATAGAAAAGTTGATTAAGCCATTTAGCTTTTTAAATATGCTACTGATTGGCTTATCAGGGCTATTACTGGCAGTAGACTCACTTTAGTTAGTAAAAATATGATCCAAAAAAAGCCATTAATTTTAGGCAAAAAAAATGGCAAGCTATAAAGCTTGCCAACAATAGGGGGGATATTCAGTATGTCCAACACTTGCATGTCTCGTTGCAAGTGCAGCTAATATAGCCCGAACATATTTAACTTACCTTACAGTAAGATGATCGTTTTATTACAGCTGTAACAATCATTAGCACAACAACTGTAAAGCCCCTTTACATCGCTAAATAACTACTGTTTAACCCAAATAATTTGTTCTGTAGCAAAGCCTAGTTTGTTTGCTTTAGCTATAAAATGCTGTTTAAGCTTGTCACTCACGGTAGGTGTACGTGATAAAAACCATAAATAATCACGGTTATAACTTGTAATAAATGCATATTGGTAGTCGTCTTGGTCTAATTCAAAAATTACGTAAGCACCATAAAATGGGCCAAAAAACGAGACTTTAAAATGGCCTGTGTCAGTCCCTTCTACAAATTTTGCTAAGCCTTCTGCTTCATCCCACTTTTGCTCTTTAGTTATGAAACCTTTGTTGAGCACTTTTACTGTACCATCGTCGTTTACTGTGTAAGTTGCGGTTACTTGCTCCATGCCCTCTTCAAATGAGTGATCTAGGCGGGCGATTTCGTACCACTTACCTTTGTACTGCTCTAACTCAAAGTTTTTAACGGGGGTAATTCCTTCAGGTGCACTTGTGCAGGCAGAGAGTAAAAATAACCCTGTAATAAGTAAAATAGTCGTAATGGCCTTCATGAAAGCTCCTTTTTAAATGTGATGCAGTTTGTACGTCTTTAACCAAATAAAGTTTGCTAGCCGATTAAAATAAATTGCTATAGGATCAGTTAAATACTAGAGCAATTAAAAGATTTAAGCATGAAAATATGGGTAGATGCCGACGCATGCCCTGTGGTAATAAAAGAAATACTTTTTAGAGCAGCAGAGCGCACGCAAACACCAACCATTTTAGTGGCTAACCATGCAATGCGCATTCCGCCTTCAAAATTCATAAGCCGCGTACAGGTTTCGAGCGGGTTTGATGTGGCCGATGACGAAATAGTAAAGCGTGTAGAAAAAGGCGATTTAGTTATTACTGGCGACATACCCCTAGCCAGTGAAGTTATAGATAACGGTGGTCAAGCACTTAACCCGCGTGGCGAGCTTTACACGCCAGAGAATATTCGCTCGTTATTAAACGTGCGCGACTTTATGGATACCATGCGCTCAAGCGGCGTAGAAATGAGTGGCGGGCCACCACCGCTTAGCCAAACCGACCGCCAAAACTTTGCCAATAACCTCGACCGTATTTTAGCGCAAAAAAAGGCGAGTTAGTGTGAGTGAGCTAGCTATTGGCCTAGGTGAGCATGATTTTAATGTAGCCGTGTATGTCGCAAAAGCACCGCCTATGCCCTACTTTGAAACCCTGCAAAGTGTTGAGCCTGTAATAAACGAGCAAATAAATACCATAAACCAGCACTGTGGTAATGGCTGGCGTAAAGTGTTTAACGTATACGCTAAAGTATTGTTTGCGCTACCCAGCGAGCATTACAGCTTTGCTAAACAAGCCGATAGCTGGCAAGCGTATCGCGATACATTTTTACTGCAAAAAAACAGTAAAACAGCGCTGCTATTTAGTGTCCCCATTATTAACGGCACTAATAAAAACCAGCTGCATATTATTGCTGGGCGAACCCATGCTAAGAACTTATTACAGCAAGGTAAGCTTAATGCGCAATTTAATTGGCTAGACGATGAGTTTGCAATTGATACAACGAATAACATTATTGTGTGCCCGTACTTTGATTACAGGCAGTTAAGTAATATTAAAATAGCCCGATTAAGCGGGCTTGTAGCTAAGCTTAAAACAGCTAATTAAAAATGTAAGGAGTCAACATGGTGGGAATTTTAGAGCTAAATACGTTATTAAAATCAATGAACCCCGAGCTTAAACAGGGTGAATATATATTTTGCTGTTTAGCAGGCGACCTTGCTGACTACGTTCATTTAAACCCGCTTGCTAGTTACGTTGAAGAAGAAGGCCTAACCCTTATTTTAAATGCAGATACCGCCGATAAAGCCGGTATTACTTACGAAGGTAAATATAATTTAATAACTCTTAATGTGCATTCAAGTCTGGAGGCTGTTGGTTTAACCGCTGCGGTATCGGCCAAATTAACAGATCATAATATTAGCGCCAATGTAGTGGCTGCGTTTTATCACGACCATATTTTTGTACAAACCGATAAAGCGCAGGCGGCGCTATCTGCGCTTAAAGAGATTGGTTAAACTTAATTTCATTAAAAGTCCTCGGTTCTGGGTTGTTTAACGTTCAGTAACCGAGCTTTTAATATTTTTAATTACACTATAGATTCAACAATTTTCAATGCTTTAAGTTCGTTTTCGTGGGTTATGCCATCAGCTTCAATTACTTGCTTAAGAAGCTCTAAAACAAACACCCTCATTGGTTGGTCAATAATGTGCGACATACGGTGTTGAATAAATGACTCTATTTCGTTTGTTTGCACCGCTGAAACACATTTTTTAGTCATTTCTATTATGTAATTGTCTATTTCTATTGCTGAGTTCCATTCAATTTTTTGTGCCCAAGCACTCACTACATTTAGCTCTTCGTCAGCAATAGAACCATCAACAGTGACAAAAAGTAAAGCCAGGTCTAATAACGACTCTTTTTGAAGTTGCTCAACACACACGCCCATATCAAAATTATTTAATAACTGCTCAAACTTCATAGTGCTTCCTTGATGGATAAAAATACTGCTAAAGAGCTTATACCAAAGCACACCAAAAAGTAATTTTAATGGGTTTGTTTAATTGCAACATTTTGTAAGTAATTAATAATACGAGCCTTGAAGCTAGGTTAGCTTTTGATGTTATTTATATTTAAGCAAAAGCTGTCATTAGCCGCTTCTAGCTTTACTTTATTTCCTGTTTTTACTCTTACACAGCGAGTACTTTTCGGCAGTTTTTTCTTTTGAATTACAATGAATTCGCCGTTATCTACATCGTTAAGTGTGTATTGATATGCTGTGTTACCGCCTTCAAATAATGCCGTAAAAAGCCCGCCAATCAATGCTCCCGCAATTGCACCGCTGATCATATCTTCGGTGTTACCATCTAAATCTTCGGCTAAACCAATGCCTGCACCAACCATGATTCCGGCTCCGATTTCTGATGACAGCTTTACCTTTTCAATTGATTCGACCGTAGCATAGTAATGCTTAATTATATGACCTTGGTCATCGCGATCAACGCCCTGAGAGGCACAGCCAGACAGTAATAAAAGGGCAATTAAACTTTTTTTCATGATTATTCTCTGTGTTGGTAATGAGTATAATCATATTCACTAATTAGTAATAAAACTGTGAGAGCTTTGTTTGTACCTGTTAGAAGATGTAAGAATGTGTAGGAAAAATACGCGCTTTATTCAACTACTAACTTTGAAACCACCCATTTATGCAGTGGGTTTTTATTGTAACGTGGATGCCACGCCGCTATTACATCAAACGGGGCTGGCAGCTGCTGTAGCTCTATTTTTACCAGTTCGGAGCTTACCGCGCGTGAGGGTAAAAACGCGATGGAGTCGGTGGTTTCTAGGTACATAGGCACAATTGAAAAACACGGTGCCGATACAACAACATTGCGCGTTAAATCAAAGCTTTTAAACCAATCGTCAATAGAGCCTTTAAAATTTGGGCGCGAAGGCGAGGCTATAATGCTTGGGTAACTGGCTATTTGTGCAAGGGTTGGTTTTGTGCCTGCTATTGATGAGTTAGCTGAAGTAACGCAAATATGTTGCTCCTCAAATAACTTAATAATGGGATAAGTACTTGGGATGTAGTCGGGGAAGGCAATGGCTAAATCAACTTTACCGTTTTCCATTAAATCGTGCAGGCTATCGAGTTCAAAGTCTCTTATTATTAATTTTAAATTAGGCGCTTGCTCTCTTAACTCTTTTACAAGCGCTGGCAAAACAACTTGTTGTGCGTAGTCGGTAGCGGCTATTACAAACGCACCATCAACTGTTTTTGGGTCAAATATTTTAGGCGCTAATAATGCCTGAAAATCGTTTAGCAGCTTGTCTATATCTACCGATAACTCTTCTGCATAAGGCGTTGGCACAAAGCCGGTGGTTTTTCTTAAAAACAGCTGGTCGTTAAATACATCACGCAGCTTTTTGAGTTGCTCACTCACAGCTTGTTGGGTTAAGCCCAATTTACTCGCCGCTTTTGATGCGTTTTGTTCACGAATGAGCGCCTGGAAAATACGCAGCTGTTTTATATCTAGTCTGTCTAACTTACTCATGCCAATGCCTTTGTTGTTTTAGCATTATTAACGTATCACATTACCATTTATTTTTGTATCACTTACATGAAGTGGTTGTTTCTAATTGTCGAACTACCCCCTTATTATGCCCCTACACATTAAATTGAATAATTGGAGCAAACAATGAAAACAGTAATTTTAATCGGTGCACTGGGCAAAATGGGTCAAGCGGCATTGACCGGTTTATCTAAGCATAAAGTAATTACAGCGGGTCGCTCGGGTGATGTAGATCATATTGTTGATATTACGAGTGAAGCGTCAATTACTGCTTTGTACGAAAAAGTAGGCCACTTTGATGCCCTAGTAAATACAGTGGGTTTATGCGAATACGAAACCTTTGCTGATATGAGCGAAGAGCAGTGGATGACAACCATTATGAGCAAAATGATGGGGCAAATTAACCTTGTACGTATTGGTCAAAAGTACATTGCAGATGAGGGTTCATTTACGCTCATTAGCGGTATTTTAAACGTTAAACCGATTCCTTTTGCGATTGCCGATGCAACAACAAGCGGCGCAATTGATACATTTGCAAAATGCGTATCACTAGAAATGCCACGTGGCACGCGTATTAATGTGGTTAACCCTACCGTGCTTGAAGAAGCGTGGGATGTTTACGGCGAAATGATGCCAGGTTTTCAACCCGTGCCAGGCAAGCTTGTAGGTAAAGCGTTTGAGCGTTCGGTTGATGGCTTTATTACTGGCGAAGTTATTTTTGTAGATGCATAACTACCCGCCATATTGGTGAGTGACGTGGCAAATTAAAACAAATAAGCGCTCTGCATTAACAGTAACTGCAAAGCGCTTAAATACAGATTTTAATAGGTGATGAAATGAAAAAGTTAATACCCGTATTTGCAATATTATTGGCCGCAGGCTGTGCCAGTGTAGCACCAAGCTCGCAATATGTTAGCAAGCCAGGTGCCGATTCTAATAAAGAATGTAAAACCATACCGCGCCATAAACATACGGTTAAATGGTGCAGGCCGCATCCTTCAAGATAAGTTAAACAACGTATCCGCTAAAACCAAGCGCTTTAAAATAAAGCTTAGGAATACCGTATTTGCACTCGTTAAGTAATTCACTTAAGCGCATTCTATCAAGTGGGTAAAACTCACTTTCTAAATTTTGAGCTGTGTAGGCTTGCCCTGCGTCACTTAAGCCTAAATCGGCACACACAGTAATTTGTGCTTCGCGCTCAAAGTCGGTTTCGGGTTTCATTAAATCGCTAATAAATAAGTTTGCGCCTTTATTTAAATTAGCTTTAATGTTTTTGAGTAGCTGCTTTTTGCTGCCGTCGTCTTTTAAAAAGTGCATTACGAGTAGGCATAGCGCCGCATCAGCCTTAGTAGATAGCTTATCGAGCTCGCCTTCAATAACGTGAACGCGCTTTGCTATGCCGTGCTCTTCAAACGCTTGTTTAGCAATTGCGAGCATATCACTTGAGGTATCTTGCGCGGTAAATTGCCAATTAGGGTTAAGCGCGGCAAGGGCGAGTATTTCTTTACCTGTACCGGTTCCTACTACTAAAATATGCGCGTTGTCTGCTAACGTAGCGAGTAGTTGTGCATTGGTAAGTTGGTGTAATAGCTCATAACCAGGTACTAAGCGGGTAATGCGACTATCGTAATGTGTTGCTTGCTCGCCTGTAAATGTTGGCATTTTTAACTCCTTTAATCAGCTTATAAAACTTCAATAGTGGAGTATCCACCACTTTGCTTACTTACATGAACTTGCGTGGCTACACGTTCGCTCATTTCGCTCACATGCGATATAACCCCTACTTTGCGGCCCTGTGCTTGCAACGAATCGAGCGCGTCCATAGCAACGCTGAGTGTTTCGCTATCTAACGTACCAAACCCTTCGTCAATAAACAAAGAGTTGATTTGTACTTTGTTTGACGAAAGCGATGCAAGCCCTAATGCAAGTGCTAGTGACACTAAAAACGATTCACCGCCAGAGAGTGTATTAACCGAGCGTTGTTCGTCGGCCATGTCGCGGTCAATAATGGCAATATCGAGCGATTGCGCAATGGCTGTAAGCTCGTAGCGTTTATTAAGGGTTTTTAAGTGGCTATTAGCGTAATGCAGTAATATTTTTAGTGTTTGTGTTTGCGCTAAGTTACGCATGGTTTTACCGGTTGCATCGCCCAATACTTTATTAAGTAAGTGCCATTGTTCCACTCGCTTTTTAAGGGTGGCTAGCTCAGTTTGTTTACCCTCAAGCGCTTTGGCATTTTGATTGTGCTGTTCTATAGCAGTATTGGTGGTAAGTAAGCTGTTTTGCTGCTCAGTTTGCTTTGCATTTAATGCCGCTAATTGCTCGGTGAGTTCAGTATGGTTTTGTGATGGCTTGTTAGTATTTTGGTGATCTGTATGCGCACTTTGTTGCTGTTTAAGCGCAGCATTTGCATCTAAAAGTGCAGCTGAAAGCTGCTCAAACTGGGTTAAATGGGCTTTAATTTGCTCACTGCTTAACGTTAGTAAAATTGTGATCTGCTCGTGCGTTGCTTCACTGTACTGGGCTTTAAAGTCGCTAAACCATTCGTTGTAGCGCTCTTCAAGTGTTTTAAGCTCCGTGCTTTGCTCGGCTAAACGCAGCTCTGCGTTTTTAAGCTCAATTGCATGCTCGTCTCGTTTTTTTACAGCGTTATCGTAAGTTTGCTGGCTGTTAGTTAACTGAGCTTGGCATTGCTCAAGCTGGACATTAATTTTTGTTTGGTAGTCGTTTACGCTTATTTTCTCGTTATTAAACAACGCAAGGCGCTCACTTTGTGTTGTATTTTGTAGCTGTTGAGCATTGTCTAAATCATCTTTTAGCGTTTTAAGTGCACTTTCGCTTTTAGTTATTAGTGGCTTAAGCTGCTGTAATTGCTGATTGGCTGTGTCTATTTGTTTTTGACTTTGCTCAAGTTGCGCATATGTATGCTGATACTGCTCAACCTGTTGGCTTAAATCATTTAAGTTAAGCGAGCCAGTTTGCAGCTGTTGCCAAAAGTTGCTGTGTTCAAATTGTGCATTAAGCGTTGTAGTGAGCTCATTAATTTGCGACGTTAGCTCAGCGTGCTTTGTATTTACTTGGCTTAGTTTATTAGTTAATTCACTATTTAAATTATGCAATTGCTGTTGTGTTTGTTGCTCTGCTTTCAAGGCGTTTGTTTGCTGATTTACTTTTTCTTGCAAGGCTGTTTGCTGTTTTTGTGACTCAAAATAGTGAGACTTTTGGTTGTTGAGCTGGGCGTGGGTTTCATCAAGCTGCTGCGCTGTTAAATCGTTAAGCTCTGTACGCGTTCCTTGCATTGTTGTTTTAATTTCTAGCTGTTTTGCCTGTGCGCTTTGTATGGCTTGGCTGTGCTGGGCGTGCTCAGTGACAAGGACAGCATGTTGTGTTTGATGTTGATGCAGCTTAGCTTGAGCGCTATCGTGTAGCTGCTTAGCCTGATTATAACTTGCTTCAAAATCGGCTATTAAGTTAATTAATTGCGGGCTTTGGCTGCTTGCATACGGGTGCTCTTTTGCCCCGCACACTACACATGGCTCGTTTGGAATAAGCTGAGTGCGTAAATGCTCTACGTTTTCGCTGGCACGCAAGCGTGCTTGGTTTAATGCGTATTCGCTGTGTTTAAGTGCTTGTTCGCATGAAGCTAAGCTTTGTTGCAATGTTGTTTGCGTTTGCTCACTGTTTACAAGTTTGGCTGCAACCGCGGCTTGTTGTTGTGAGCTGTGTTTTATTTCTTGATTAAACTGTTGGTAGCGCAAGCGCTGATCATTTAAATATTCAATATTTTTAAGTTTGCTATCGCATTGCTCAATATTGAATTGACGTAGTTGCTCACTTAGTTGTTTGAGATCTTTCTGCTCATGCGCAAGTTGTTGTTCTTGTAGTTCTACTTTTTTAGTTTGATCTGCTAACTGTGTCGCGTGTTTAGTTTGCTCTTCTAGCAGCTGTTTGCTTTGAGAAGCGGTTGCCTTTATTTGCTCATTGGCACTTAAATACGTATTAAAGCTGTGTTGGTAAAAATTCCAATCATTCGCGAGCGGGTTAAGCTGCGTATGTTCAGTAAGCCATTGCTGATGCTGCGTATTTAGCTTAGTTGCTTCATCAAGCGCGGTTTGGCTGTGTTTAAACTGAATTTGTAATTCGCTAAGTTGTTGCTGCTCTTTTTCACTTTGTTGAGTAAGGTTAGTAATGCTTTGTGCGTGTATAGCAAGCTGGCTGTCGAGCTCGCGGGCTTTTACAATAATTGGCTCAGCAGATTGCTTTTGCTCTTGCGCTGTTTTTAATTTGCTTTGTTTTGTTTTAATTGCATCGGCTTGCTCTTCAATAAGCGTTGCATGATCAATAGTTTTTAAGTCACTTATTTGTTTATTTAGTGTGTTATTTTGCGCTGTTAAATACTCATGTCGTTTTCGGTTATCTTTTATCTCAAGTGCGCTTTGTGCTTGTTTTGCTTGCTCACACTGTTGAGCAATTTTTGCAAGCTCGTTGGTAGCATGCTGCTGACTTTTTGTTGCCTCTTCAAGTGCTAGCTCAAGTGCACTTGCTTGCTTGTACCAATTTAGGTTTTGCTCTGTGCTTATTATTGTTTTTCTAGTGTGTTCTATTTTCTGTTTTAGCTCATTAAGTGTGGTGTGTTTTATTGCTAATTCGTCTTCACTCAATAAGGTAAAGCTTGCGAGGCTTGCTTGTAGTAAATCGAACTTATCTTTTAACTCTTTGTTACGTTCAAAAATTCGCTTACCAATTAGGCTAAATTTGTCGGTGCCTGTTAGGCACTCCAATAATTGCGCGCGTTCGTCGCCAGTTGCTTTTAAAAATGCAGCAAATTCGTGCTGCGCTAATAATACCGCACGCGAGAATTGCTCAAAGCTTAAACCTATTTTACTTTCTATTTGTTTTAAGGTTTGGCTTTTGTCGGCTATTAATGTTTCATCTGGTAGGGTAACTAACGTGTGCTCGGCTACTTTTAATTTACCGGTTACTTTTTTATGGGTGCGCTGAATAGAATAACGGGCGCGGTAAAGGTGTTTGTCTTGCCCTACAAAGTCAACCTCAGCAAAGCCTTCCCATTTTCCACGGCGTAATAAGTTACGCGCATCGTTTAATTTGATGCTGTCGCCATTAAAATCAATCAGGTTACCTTTATCGCCTTTTAGGCGTGCCGTTTTTGTGTAAAGCGCCAAACAAATAGCATCTAAAAAGGTACTTTTACCCGCGCCGGTGTCGCCGGTTATTGCAAATAAGCCCGCATCTTTTAGTGGGGCTTGAGTAAAGTCGATTTCGGCGTCTACTATTGATGCTAAGTTATGAATGCGTACTGCGGTTATTTTCATAGTTGCTCTTGCTCCGTCAGCTCACTTATTACATCGTTTAACAGTGTTTTCAGCTCATCTGGTACAGCTTGGCCGGCCATATCTTTGTCGTTTGCAAAGGCTTGTTCTAATAAGTTTAATGGGTTGAGCATTTCAACTTCACTTAAATCTTCAAATACTGTGTCGTTGTCGGTTTGGGCTGTTTGTTCACGAACGCGTTCGATACCGCAAAATTTTACGTGCTTACCTTCTAATGCTTGTTCTATTTGTTCTCTGAAGGTGGTGTCGGTATCACTTGATTTAAGCTTTACGCGTAAATAAGGGGCAATAGCATGTTGTGATGTATCGAGTGCTTTAATTTGTTCACATAAGTCATTCAGTGGCACACACTCCCCTTTTGGTAAAATAATAACGTCGGCTGAGCGCGGAATGTAAAGGGGGTTTACAGTTGTGCTAATGCTCTGTTTTTTATCGCTTTTAAATTCGACAACATTAACTTGGTGAGTATAGTTACGCTCTGAAAACGACATGGGAATAGGCGTGCCGCTGTAGCGAATAGCCTCGTTTTTAGCAACTTGTTGCGCTTTGTGTAAATGGCCTAGAGCTACATAGTTGGCTTTATTGCCAAACACATTGGCTGAAATAGACTCTTCACCACCAATCACTAAGTTGCGCTCTGAATCGCTTGATATGTCGCCGCCTTTAGCGTGTAAGTGCCCCATTACTATTAACGGTGATTTTTGCTCATTAATTTTATAGGCATGATCTAAAGCAAGCTCATAGGCATTTGCAACGCCCTGTGCATAGCTAGGGCCGTTTTTTGTTTGGCTTAGTGAGCTCACGTCGCTTGAGCGCAAAAAAGGCATAGCAGCAATTACAGCGCGTTTATTATTAGTATTTATTTCTATAATAATATCGCCAGGCGCTGATACATCAAAACGCCCTACTACGTGTGTATCAAATTGAGCAAGTAAAGGCTGAGCCGTTAAAATACGATTTGCAGAGTCATGATTGCCAGCAATAATAACTACATGCAGCTGTGGGCAAAGCTTTTTGGTGTCTTTTATAAACTGATAAAGTTGGTTTTCGGCGCTGGCACTGGGTGTTGCCGTATGATAAATGTCACCTGCGACTAATAACAAATCTATTTGCTGCTCAACAAGTGTGGCAAGTAACCAGGTAAAAAATGCTTGATGTTCAACACGGCGGTCGTGTTCGTAAAATTGTTGGCCAAGGTGCCAATCAGAGGTGTGAAGGACTTTCATGTCGCGCTCTTAAAAACCAGTAAGAGCGCCAATATACCCAAGGCTGTTAAAGATGCAAGCCTCAGTATAACTAAACAGTTAGCTTAAGCTGTACCAAATGCCAAAAATTACTGGCAAAGCAATCAATGCGATGAGTAGAGGTTTTTTTAACGTTTTAGTTTGTTTGGATTGCAGCCTTTTAAGTGCGTTCGTTTCGTTACAAGCGGCTACTTTATCAATGTAAAAATAACCTGAATCAAGGTACTGCTTACAGCTATTTTCGTTGGCTGGGATTGCAATTAGTTCTTGTTGTTTTTTTAGGATATAAAAATCCATGAGCCCACCGCATTTCTTACTTGTAATCGATAATATTTGAGGATAAATAGTCGTTATTTATTTGCCTCAAATAAAAAGGTGGGCGATTTTAAATACAAATGACTACAAAGATCAACCAAAAACTACGGTAATTTCAATTTATCGTACAAATAATTAAAATTAGTGAAAACACCGCAATATTTACGCCAATTATGAGCTGTTTTTTACTGTGTTTTTGTTCAGTGGTTAGCCGTTTTAGGGCATCTTCTTTGTTGCAGGCCGACACAATATCTACATAAGAATAATGGTCAGCTTTATAGCGCTCAAGTAGTTCTTTTTCAGCAGGAATAGCGTCTAGTTTGTGTGCCTTTTTTACAATATAGAATTTCATAGCGTGGACCTTTAAAATCTCACTTAACTTTACTGTAATCTCATTTGATGAACTTGACCTGAAGTTGGCTAATACGAGTGAGTTTTAATGCTCTAGTCGGTTTAAAATTTGTAAACCCCCTTTACATTTTTAAATGAATTAAAATAGCTAACAAATTATTGTTATTTGTGCGTACAAAACTTTAGTGAATATCACCCTAAAAATAGGGTGTTTGGTCGCTATTTAATTGAAGAAAACGGCTACATTTGACACAGTATGATCACAAAATTATTTTAGGACTAACAATGAAAAAAATAAGTCTTACGCTTAGTGCTCTTTTATTGCCAATGGTAATGTCGGGTAGTGCTATTGCGTCTTCAGTTGAACAAACAAAAGGCTCGTTTGTTGATAAGTTTCGTCAGTTAGATGAAGCATTGCCGACACCAAATGTGTACCGCAGTGCTGCGGGTGAACCAGGTGAAAATTACTGGCAGCAAAAAGTTAACTACGATATTGACGTGAAGTTAGATGAAAAAAAGCGTCGCCTTAGTGCAAGCCAGAGTATTGAGTATAAGAATAACTCACCACATACATTAAAATATTTATGGTTACAGTTAGACCAAAATATTTTTAAAAGTGATTCAATTGCTGAAACCACTAAAACCTTTAAAAGCACATTACAAAGCCTGCCTGCGCAAAAGCCTGCAAAACTGAGCTTAGGGCAGTTACGTCGCCAGCAATTTATGAGTGACAACGAGCTTGGCTTTGCAATAAGCAATGTTAAAGACGAAGACGGTAAAGCATTACGTGTAACAATTGTAGATACATTAATGCGTATTGACTTGAATGAGCCGTTAAAGCCAGGTAAAGAAGTTGAGTTCAGCATGGACTTTGCGTTCAATATTGTTGAAGAAGATGCTGTTGGCGCACGCTCAGGTTATGAGCACTTTGAAAAAGATGGCAATGATATATTTTTACTTGCCCAGTGGTTTCCGCGTTTAGCGGCGTACACAGATTACGAAGCATGGACGAATAAAGCCTTTTTAGGCTCGGGTGAGTTTACGCTTGAATTTGGCGATTACGACGTAGAAATTACAGTACCCGCTGATCACATTGTATCGGCGACGGGTAAGTTAGATAATCCAAGCAAGGTACTTACAAGCACGCAGCGTAAACGTTTAAAGCAATCTGAAACTGCTAAGCGTCCTGTGTTTATCGTGACCGAAGAAGAAGCACTCGAAAACGAAAAAGAAGGCACAGACAAAACGAAAACATGGCGATTTAAAGCCGACAATGTTCGTGATTTTGCATGGGCGTCTTCACGTAAATTTATGTGGGATGCAAAAGGCTATCAGCAAGGCGGTGATGTTCAACCACTTGTTATGGCCATGTCTTTCTTCCCTAAAGAGGGTGGCGACTTATGGAAAAAGTATTCTACTGAGTCTGTTGTGCACACAATGGAAGTGTATTCAAAGTATTCGTTTGATTACCCTTACCCAACTGCACAATCGGTAAATGGTCCGGTAGGTGGTATGGAATACCCAATGATTACTTTTAATGGTCCGCGTACTAAATTACAAGATGACGGTACACGCACTTACTCTCAGTCTGAAAAACGCTTTTTGATTGGCGTTGTGATTCATGAAGTTGGCCATATTTACTTCCCAATGATCGTTAACTCTGATGAACGTCAATGGACGTGGATGGATGAAGGCTTAAATAGCTTTTTAGATGGTGTTGCTGGACGTGAATGGGATCCTACTATTCCGTGGGGTGTTGAGCCTCGTGATATTGTTTCGTATATGAAATCTGAAGTTCAGGTGCCTATTATGACGCAATCAGATAGCGTACTTCGCTTAGGCCCTAATGCTTACACTAAACCTGCTGCCGCGCTTAATATTTTACGTGAAGTGATTTTAGGCCGCGATTTATTCGACTTTGCATTTAAAGAGTACGCACAGCGCTGGAAATACAAGCGCCCTACCCCCGCTGATTTTTTCCGTACTATGGAAGAAGCGTCAGGTGTTGATTTAGATTGGTTTTGGCGCGGCTGGTTTTACACTACCGACCATGTAGATATCTCGTTGGATAAAGTGTATCAACTACGTTTAGATACTAAAAATCCAGATATAGATTACAGCCGCCTACGTGATATTGAAGCTGACAAACCAACATCGTTATTTGTTGAGCGTAACCGTGCAGAAGGTAAAAAAACATGGGTTGAGAAAAACCCTGATATTACTGATTTTTATGATGAAAATGATCGTTTCACGGTAACGAATAAAGAGCGCAACGCGTACAACAAGTTTTTAAAAGGGCTTGAGCCGTGGGAGCGTAAAACGCTAGACCGTGCTTTAAGTGACGATCAAAACTATTACGTGATGGAATTTTCAAACTTAGGCGGTTTGGTGATGCCAATTTTACTTGAGCTCACGTATGAGGATGGCACTAAAGAGGAGCGTTACATTCCTGCTGAAATTTGGCGTCGTAATCATAAAAATGTACAAAAGCTTATAGTTACTGATAAAAATAAGCCGCTTGTATCAGTAAGTGTTGATCCACGTTGGGAAACTGCAGACGTTGATGTAGAAAACAATAACTACCCGCGTCGTATTATTCCTTCACGTATTGAAGTATTTAAAAAGAGTAAGAGTAAAGCTAAAGTGAGTCGCGATATCATGCAAGATATCAAAACAGAGCTTAAAAGCGATGAGAAAAAAGACGAAAAGGATGAAGTAGAGGAACAGCAATAATGCGTTTTTTGCTTATTGTTGTTTGCTTTTTAATTGCTGCGCCAAGTATGGCGCATCAATTAAAATCATCAGTAACGACTGTGCTTTTTAACAAAAGAACGCATAATGTTGAGCTTATGCATCGGTTTTACTTACACGATACTGAGCATGCTGTTAGCAGCTTATTTAAAGGTAAAATTGATATAATTAGCAATAAAACTGATCAACAACGCTTTGCCAAATATGTTGAGTCACATGTGGCTTTGCAAACATTAAATGGTGATGTTGTGCCGCTTAACTTTGTTGGCGCTCAGGTTGATGGTAAGTTTTTTTGGGTTTATCAAGAAGCGCCTATCCCAGAGGGAATTCAAGGGATAAAAATGAGCAATGGTGCGCTGCGTGATTTATGGCCATCACAAGTTAATATGGTGAACGTTGAAGGCAAAGGTAAAGTTAAAACCCTAAACTTTGCTCAGGATGATACCTGGCTTGAAGCTCGCTTTGAGGCTAACTAACTCATTGTTAATATAAAATACGCGCTTATTTAAGTGCGTATTTTATTACACTATTTAACGTGCGTTCATAATTGATCGGTAAAATACCAAGTTACGTAAAAAATTGGGTTGTTTATATTTACCTTGTTTTGCGCAACATACAACTAGCTGCTAAGCTTTTGTTCATTGGTAGTTGCAGTGAAGTTACTGACCACCTCGCACTATTAATTTAAATATAATTAGTATTAATTGTTCCCATTTAAGGGTGTAAGCTCAGAGTATTTTTATGTTTGAAAAAAGCTCAACTAATTATTTTCACAAACAAGGATTGGTATGACGACTCAGGTAGAGGCTATCCATGGTGTTATTTTTGATTTAGATGGTACTTTGGTATCGTCAGAACTCGACTTTTCACTTATTAAAGCCCAAATTGGCTGTCCCGATAACGAAGATTTACTCGACTTTATTGCGCAACTTCCTTCTCCCTATATGCGCGAAGAGGCAATGAACATTGTTCACCAGCACGAATTATTAGATGCGCAACATGCCACGTTGTTGCCAGGTGTAAGTGAAGCTATTGCACTATTAAATGAACGAAATATTCCTATGGCAATAGTGACGCGTAATTTTGACAAAGCCGCTGCACTTAAATTAAAAAATAACCCGCTTCCTATCAGTACAGTACTTACACGAAGTGACGCACCAGCAAAACCCGATCCAAGTGCATTAAATGCTATTGCTACGCTTTGGAATATTAGCGCAGATAACCTACTGTACGTAGGCGATTACTTATACGATATTCAAGCTGCACACAATGCTAATATGCGTGCCTGCTTATATGCTCCCAATGAAACGCCTCCTTATGCTGATCAAGCTGATTATGTGTTGCATGATTTTTACGATTTGGTTGCTTTAGTTGAAAGCTACTCCAAAAAAGTCGAGTTATGTTAAATTGATGCTTTATTAGCTTTAGTAAATTTACCTCTCACAATATGGGCGCTCATTCACTAAGGTTTACTAGCCCAATACGTTTTGAATTGGTAAAATAATAAAAAATGTAATGTATTTATTAGAGGCACAAAATGGGTAGAGCATTTGTAGTTCGTCAAAGTTCTATGATCAAAACAGCTAATGCAAAAACAAAAGTAAACTCAAAGTACGGTAAAGAGATTTACGTTGCTGCTAAAAATGGTGAACCCGATCCTGAAGTAAATCAAACTTTGCGTCGTCTAATCGAAAAAGCTAAAAAAGACCAAGTTCCTGCGCACGTTATCGAAAAAGCAATAGAGAAAGCCGCCGGTGGAGCTGGGGAGGATTACTCGGTTGCTCGCTACGAAGGCTATGGGCCGGGTAATTGTATGGTGATTGTTGATTGCTTAACTGATAACCCCAACAGAACCATTAAAGATGTGCGTTTACCGTTTACTAAAACTGATTCAAAAATAGGGACGCCTGGTTGTGTAGCCCATATGTTTGATCATTATGCAGTATTAGGCTTTGCAGGCGATGACGATGAAGTTGTTTTAGAAGCGCTAATGATGGCCGACGTTGACGTTGCTGACGTAGAAGCTGAAGATGGAAAAATTTCTGTTTTTGCACCGCCTACAGAATACTTTAAGGCTAAAACAGCTCTTGAAGACGCATTTGAAGGTATTAACTTTGAGGTAGACGAAATTACTTTTATCCCTCAAGTTAATATTGAAATTGATGATGAAGAGGTTATTGCTAACTTCGATAAATTTATAAATATGCTTGAAGACTGTGATGACGTACAAAATGTGTATCACAATGCAATTATAAAAAAATAATCTTAACGTCGTTTTTTATAGCAAATAGAAATTAAAAAGCGTGTTTTGTGTATACAAAACACGCTTTTTTGTATTTACAGAAATGTTAGGTATTCATAGAGGTTATTGATTTATGTGTTTCTATTTTAAAATGAGTTGTTTTAAGTGTGTCTAAACACATTTTTATGAATATTGGTGTGCTTATTTGTTGATTTAAAAAACCAGCCCTAAGGCTGGTTTTGACACGAAATAAACAATTAAGATACAGCGTTAAACATTTGGAGTGTATTAACTTTGCTGTAACTTATACTGTATACGGTAGCTATGTAATAACGGTTCAGTATAGCCACTAGGTTGTGTTGTTCCTTCAAGTACTAAGGCGAGGGCTGCTTGAAACGCAATACTATTTTTTAGTGTTTCAGGGCTGCTTGCCATTGGGGTGTAGGCTTTATCGTGTTCGTTTTGGCCGTCTACTACCTTGGCCATTTTTGCCATAGTGGAAGTAATTTGCTCTTGTGTACATATGCCATGCAATAACCAGTTAGCCATATGTTGACTAGATATTCTAAGTGTTGCTCTGTCTTCCATTAGCCCTACATGGTTAATATCGGGTACTTTAGAGCAGCCTACACCTTGGTCTATCCAACGCACTACATAACCCAAAATACCCTGTGCATTGTTTTCAAGTTCGCTTTGTATATCTTCTTTAGAGAGTGTTGACGTATCTTGCATGAGTGGCGGAGTAAGTAAGTCGTCAAGGCTTGCTATTGTACGCTCAGCGATTGCGTGTTGCTCAGTAAAAACATTAACATCATGGTAGTGCATAGCATGCAGCGTTGCGGCCGTAGGAGAGGGCACCCAAGCTGTATTAGCGCCAGATTTAGGGTGTGCTAACTTTTGCTCCATCATCAGCGCCATTTTGTCAGGCATAGGCCACATGCCTTTGCCTATTTGAGCTTTTTGGCTTAATCCACAGGCAAGGCCAATATCTACGTTGCGATCTTCGTAAGCACTTATCCAAGGCTGTTGTTTTATTTCAGCTTTAGGGAGCGCAACACCTGCTTGCATTGAGGTGTGAATTTCATCGCCTGTACGGTCCAAAAAGCCGGTGTTAATAAATACAACACGTTGTTTTGCTTCATTTATACATGCTTTTAAGTTTACAGATGTACGGCGTTCTTCATCCATAATACCCATTTTTAAGGTGTTTTTAGGTAAGTTTAAGGCTTCTTCTACATGGGTAAATAGTGTGCTTGTAAAAGCAACTTCTTCTGGGCCATGCATTTTAGGTTTTACAATATTAATGCTCTGCGCGCTGCTGTTTTTTACGCCAGAATTTTTATTTAAGTCGTGCAGGGCGGCTGTGGCAGTAAACATTGCATCCATTATACCTTCAAAAACAGGCTCGCCGTAAACGTCTGTAATGGCTGGATTTGTCATTAGGTGGCCCACGTTTCTTACAAACATCATGCTTCGGCCTTTAAGCGTTATGGTACCGCCATCAATAGAAGTATACGTTTTGTCGCTTTGTAACGTACGTTCTACAACTTTGTCGCCTTTTTTAAACGATTCGACTAAGTTACCTTGCATTAAACCAAGCCAGTTTTTGTAAACTTGCACTTTATCTTGTGCATCTACGGCGGCTACAGAATCTTCACAATCCATAATAGTAGTTAGTGCTGCTTCAAGTACCACATCTTTTAAACCCGCTTTATCAGCTTGGCCAATAATATGGTGGTGATCTATCTGTAATTCTATATGTAAGCCATTGTTTTTAAGCAATACAACGCTTGGGTTTTGGGCTTCGCCTTGGTAGCCAATTAACTGAGAGGGGTCAGCTAAAGTGGTTTGAGAGCTGTCACGCAGCGTAATAACTAATGCGCCGTTTACAACAGAATAATTGGTGCTTTCAATATGTGAGCCGTTTTCAAGTGGCAGTGCTTTGTCTAAAAACTGCCGTGCGTATGCCATTACTTTAAAGCCACGAACCGGATTATAGGTAGTGCCTTTTTCTGCCCCGTCATCTTCACTTAACACATCTGTGCCATATAAGGCGTCGTATAACGAGCCCCAACGTGCGTTAGCTGCATTAAGTGCAAAGCGTGCGTTACTTACTGGAACAACTAACTGTGGGCCTGCTGTAACCGCTATTTCGGGTTCAACCTGTTGTGTTTCAATTTTAAAATTTGCAGGCTCTGGCACTAGGTAGCCAATGTCACTTAAAAAACGTTGGTATTGCTTGCTATCCCACGTTTTATTTGCAATGTGGTATTGATCAATTTGCTGTTGCAGCTGTTCTCGCTTAGCCAGCAACGCTTTATTTATTGGCGTGAGCGTTTGAACAATCTTTGCAAAGCTTTGCCAAAATTGTTGTTCTGATAAGTGTGTACCAGGTAATAGTTTAGTTTTAACAAAGTCAGCAAGCTCTAAATCTACGCTGAGTCCTGAATGTGTGAGAGTGTGGGTCATAATTGCCTTCCTTAAACGGTCGCCATAGTATTTGTGCGTTTGAGCAACAATAACGTAAAAAAGCCATGTTGAGTGTGTTTTTGATATTCACAAAAAATATAGTCGTAATAAAAACTATAAATTTACTAAATCTAAAAAATAAGCCTAATGTTGAATTAAGCGCTACGGAGCACTAGCAACGTTGCCACTCTCACAACATTAAATTATTTATATACCCGTTCGAAGGACTTTATTATGACAACATATCAACGCGAAACCGACACACTTTCTACTTTATGCCAATCTCAAGGTAATGCATGGCAGGCAATTAACCCTGAGTATGCAACTCGCATGCGTTTACAAAATCGCTTTCGTACTGGGATAGAAATTGCACAATACACAGCTGACGTAATGCGTGAAGATATGGCCGCTTACGATAAAGATACAAGCCAATACACACAGTCTTTAGGATGTTGGCATGGATTTACTGCCCAGCAAATGATGATGGCTATTAAACGCCACCAAAAAACAACTAAACGTAGTTATGTTTACTTAAGTGGTTGGATGGTTGCTGCACTTCGCTCTGCGTTTGGTCCGTTACCTGACCAAAGTATGCACGAAAAAACATCTGTTCCAGCGCTTATTGAAGAAATTTACACATTCCTAAAGCAAGCTGATGCCCGTGAGCTTGACCACTTATTTAATGACCTAGATGAAGCAAAAGCGAATGGTGGCGACGTTCAAGCTGTGCTTGATAAAATTGATAACTTTGAAACGCATGTTGTGCCAATTATTGCTGATATTGATGCAGGTTTTGGTAACGAAGAGGCAACTTACCTACTTGCTAAAAAAATGATTGAAGCAGGTGCATGTGCTATTCAAATCGAAAACCAAGTATCTGATGCCAAACAATGTGGTCACCAGGCGGGTAAAGTAACCGTGCCTCACGAAGACTTTTTAGCAAAAATTAATGCGGTTCGTTATGCATTCTTAGAGCTAGGTATCGACAACGGTATTATTGTTGCGCGTACTGATTCGTTAGGTGCTAGCTTGACTCAAAAAGTGCCTGTATCTCAAACACCAGGTGATTTAGCAAGCCAGTACAATGCCTTTTTAGAGACTACACCTATTAATGGCGTAGAGGACTTAAACGAAGGTGATACGGCAATGAAAATCAACGGTGAGCTGTGTAAACCTACTCGCCTTGAAAATGGCCTATACCAGTTCCGTGAAGGAACAGAGAAAGACCGCGTAGTACTTGACTGTGTAACTAGCCTACAATCTGGCGCTGATTTATTGTGGATTGAAACAGAAAAGCCACACGTAAAACAAATTGCTGAGCTTGTAAATCGTGTTAAAGAGCAAGTACCAAATGCTAAACTAGTGTACAACAACTCACCTTCGTTTAACTGGACGCTTAAGTTCCGTGAGCAAGTGTACCAAGAGTGGCAAGAAGCGGGTCGCGATTTGAGCGCTTACCCAAGCCTTGGTGATAACAAAGGCCTAATGGCACCAGAAATGGATGCAACAGAGCTTGCAGCCGCTGCTGATGTATTGGTACAAAATTTCCAACGTGATGGTGCACGTGAAGCGGGTATCTTCCACCACTTAATTACGCTGCCTACTTACCATACTGCAGCACTTAGCACAGATATTTTATCAGAAGGCTACTTTGGTGACTTAGGTATGCTTGCTTATGTACGTGATGTACAACGCCAAGAAATTCGCCGTGAACAAGCATCTGTTAAACACCAAGACCTAGCAGGTTCTAACATTGGTGATACACACAAAGAGTACTTCTCTGGTGATAACGCGTTAAAAGCCGGTGGTGAAGATAACACCATGAACCAGTTCTAAAAATTTCTAGATAGTGTTACTCAAGGGCCGTAAGGCCCTTTTTTTATGAGTCATAAATATTTTTACTGCACTCACTAATAGTAAAGCCTTTATTAGTGTTAAAAGCGGATAGTGTATGAGAAATAAAACTTACATTAGGTTACTTAGTTAGTTGAGATCAGGCTTTAACCAACTATGGATATGCGGATCACGTTTTAACTAGCTAACCGAATTTGTAGATCAGAGTTTAACTAACCCTTTAATAAAAGCGTTTTGTAAGTGCTTTTTTGCTGTAAAGGGGCCTTAAAGAGCTATTAAAGTAATCAAAAACGTTATTTTTTGTTTTTTTTGGTGTTTAAATTCGATTTATAAACCGATTTTTTACTAACGTATACCTTTCACAAAACAAAATTTTACCAACTGAAAGGCTATAAACAGTGACTCAAACCGATTTTTTACTAACTCAAACTATAAAAAAGCTATAAACCGAAATTTTACTAACTGAGAAATAGACTAAGTCCGATATTTAACATGCCTTAAAAGTGTAAAGGGGGTTTACACTTTGCACATACGTAAAAGCCACTTTTAAAAAGTGGCTTTTAGTAATTTAATTAATGTAATGCTATTTACTGTGCTTATCAAACCACCATTGAATGTAAGCAACTTTAGTCATTAAATTAGAAGGGCGAGCTGTAATACCATGCGATGCATCTGGTATGCGAACCATCGCGGTGTCAACACCTTGTAATTTTAGTGCTTGGTAGTATTGCTCTGTTTCAGAAATAGGTGTGCGATAGTCTGCTTCACCTGTAAGCAGCATTGTGGGTGTAGTAACATTACCTACATAGCTAATTGGCGAACGTTTCATGTAATGCGCTATGTGATCCCATGGTTTGCCTGGGAACCAGTAATCAGCAAAAAATGGATAAAAGTCGGCAGTTAGTACAAAGCTGATCCAATTTATAACAGGTTTAGCAACAACAGCTGCAGCAAATCGATCTGTATGTCCAACAATCCATGCTGTTAGTACACCTCCGCCAGAGCCACCGGTAACAAATAGTTTAGACTCATCAATAAACCCTTTTTTAATAAGAGCATCAACCCCAGACATTAAGTCATCAAAGTCATTACTTGGGTAATTATGATGAATGGTTTGTGCAAACTCTTTCCCATACGAATCACTTCCGCGCGGGTTCATGTATAACACCACATTACCTTTTGCTGCAAAAAGCTGAACTTCGGCACTAAAGTGAGGGCCATAATTAGCGACCGGCCCGCCGTGAATTTCGAGCACTAGAGGATACTTTTTAGATTTATCAAACCCTGGCGGGTAAGCAATCCATCCTTGAATAGGTAATTGGTCGTGGCTTGATTTAAGCCAAATCTCTTCCACTTTTGCCAGTTGTTTATCACCTAGCGCATCGCTATTAAGCGTGGTTAAGCGCTGAGTTTTACCGCGTTTAATGCTCGCTACATCCGCAGGGCGTTGAGTGTCAGCAAGTGTAAACGCGATATCGCCGTTGCTGCTAACATCAAAATCTCCGCCTGAGTATGGTCGTCCAAATGCTACACTGCCAATTTGTTCGGTGATCACTTTACGCTTGCCATTTCGAGGTTGATAAGCAAGGGTAGTTTGACCTTCATTGGCATAGCTAAAGTAAACCCCTTTAGAGTTTGCAGCCCATTTTATTTGCCCAACGCTTCTATCAAAGTTGGGGGTTAAGCTTTTGGTGTTACCCGTTTTTAAATCACGAATGTAAAGTTGAGTATTTTCGTAGTTAGTGCGTTTATCGTCATATCCTGTATACGCAAGGTAACGACCATCAGGAGAGACTTTGGGTTGTTGATCTGGGCCATTTCTATTTGTTACAGCTTCAATGGCTAATGTATTAAGGTTTAGCTTATACACTTCGCTGTTTGTAGGCTTGAGTTCACCATTTTTATGCCTATTGGCTGAGTAGTAAAGTAAGCTGCCATCTTTGCTAAAGCTAACATCACCTGCGTTATCAAATTCATCGCTAGTAAGTTGCTTAGCATTTCCGCCATTAGCATCAAGAGTAAATAATTGATTAAAGCCTTTTTGCGAGTATCCACCACCATCAGCTCGATAGTATACTTCATCAATAAATTTAGCTGGCTCTGCCCACGTTGCGCCTTTCGGTTTTCCTGGCAAATTAACTGGTGGCGAGTTTTTACTTGGTACAAACATGCTGAATACAAGCTGGCTTGAATCGGGGCTCCAACTAATAGCGCGAGGGCTACTGGTTAAATTACTTATTTTGGCAATGGCACCGGTTTTAAGCCACTTCATATAAATTTGGCTGCTGCCATCGCGGGTAGATATAAAAGCAAGGCGCTGTCCATCTGGAGAAAGTACCGGCGAGTAATCCATATGAACGCCTGAAGTGAGCGGCTGCATTTGTTTGGTTTTGTAATCAACAGACCAAATGTTTCCCACTTTTCGGTCTGTTTTTATATCCATGCGGTTTCGCACAAAGTAAACGGTTTTTCCGTCGTCAGTAATATCTATTTGATTTGCATATTCTAAATCAAATACATCTTGAAGTTGCAATGTGTGTGTATTGTCGTTTGCGTTAGCCAAATGGCTTGCGCTTAATATAAAACTAAGTGCTAAAAGTTGTTTCATTATTAATCCCTGTTGTTAACTTATGTACAGTTATAAGTGAGGGATTAATAAATTAACAGTGCAATGCGATGAAGCTCATATTTAACTCTATGGGGGTATTTAACAAGTTGGGATAAAAGCTGTAAAGGGGGTTTACAGCTTTTATGTGTTATTAAATGTCAGTCACACAGTGCTTTTATTTCTTTAATGAGTTCAATTGCATCGTTATTGTCTCCATGCACACATAAACTATGTGCATTAAGCATAAGTTGCTTACCTGAGCGTGTGGTTACACTACCTGTTTGTAAGAGCTGTTTGACTTGTGCAAGTATGGCGGGTTTATCATGCACGCTGCCATCGAGTTTGCGAGAGACCAAATGGCCCTCATCAGTGTATTGCCTATCTGCAAATGCTTCGAGTACTAGTTCTACATTAAACTGTTTAGCTAACTGGATGTGTTTATCTGCTTGATTAGTCGCTAAAATCATCAGCTTTAGTTTACTAGGGTAGTTCGCGACAGCAGATAAAATGGTTGCTAATACGTCGTTGTTAGCCATCATATCGTTATAAAGTGCACCATGTGGTTTTACATAGCTTAACGTAAGCCCCTGTATTTTTGCCATGCCTTCAAGCGCTGCTATCTGATACTGAATACAATTAGTTAGTTCGCTTGTTGTTAACGCCATAGAGCGTCGTCCAAATCCTTGAAGATCAGGGTAACTGGGATGCGCGCCTACCGTTACGTTGTTTTTTTTAGCTAACGTTAATGTTGTTGCTATTACATCAGGGTCACCGCCGTGAAAACCACAAGCAATGTTCGCCATATTAATATGTGGCATAACTTGATCATCTAGCCCCATTTTCCATGAACCAAAGCTTTCACCCAAATCACAATTTAGTTTCATGTTAATTGCCTTTTTGCGGTTTAATTGTAACAGGCAAGGTGCCATTGGCAGTGGCTTGGCCTACTAATACTTTAGCGAGTGCGGTAAAGGCAGGGCCTGAAACACGCTCGTGCGTGTCTACATCAACATTGTAAGCATAAGAGGCCAGTACACTGTGGGCATAGTCGCCAAATTTAGCAATGTCGTAAGGAGCCCTCAAACTTATAAATACAGTACGCTTATTAAATTTGTTAGCCATGGAAAGCAATGACTCAAGCGCTTGTGGCTGTTCGCGCCTATTAAGCGCAAAATTAGGGTCATCTTTTAAATCATCCATGCCACCAATTTCAACCGCGCTTTGATTGGGCGTGGCATTACCCGCTATAACAATATCAGCTGTTTTAATGCTCTGGGTTGCTTGTGCTGGGTCAAACCCTTGTAAGCTGCTGCAGCTGAACGTAATAGATGATGAACTTGCAGATTCAATTGCTTGCTGCATAGCCATACATTTACGGGTGTCGGGCATAATAATATGAATATGTTGGCCATCATTTAAATTTAGTGGCAATGTGTTTTCTGTGTTTTTTACCTGTGTTATTGCTGCTAAAGCAAGCTCAGCTTCTATTTTTCTGTGTTGTTTATTGCCTATTATACTTTTTGCATTAACTACTGCATTAATAGGGTCAAACTCAGTAGATAACTCAAATGCATTTTTAAGCGAAATAATACGCGCAGCCGATTGTGTTATTTCTTGCTCATCTAACTGATTTGACTCGACAGCATGAACTAACGATTTAATAAGCTCATCAAGCTTTTTTATATCATCGGGCGTTCTTATTTCTATAGGCATAAGCGCAATATCAACGCCGGCTAAAAATGTATTTATAACAGCTTGAATGGGTGTGAAAAACTGACTAATACCTGCCATATCAAGTGCGTCGGTAACCACTACGCCTTTATAGTTAAGCTCACCTCTTAAAATGTCGGTAATAATAGTGCGCGACATAGTGGCGGGTTTAATCATTGTTTTGCCTTCTACAGAGACAAAGGTTGAGCTATCAAGCGCAGGATATTGTATGTGCGCTGTCATGATCATACCGGGGTTTTGCTTAGCAATAATATGTTTAAATGGGGCTAAATCTTGTTCGTAAATGGTACTTTTTGAGTGGGCAACATTAGGGAGTCCTGTGTGGCTATCAACGTGAGTATCGCCATGTCCCGGAAAATGTTTGAGCGATGTAATTATGCCATTGCTCTCAAACCCAGCCACTTGTGCTGCGCCAAGTTCACTCACTCGTTGTGGGTTCTCACCAAACGAGCGTACATTTATAACGGGGTTGTCTGGGTTCATATTCACATCAATGGTGGGTGCATAATTTACATTGATCCCCAGGGCTGTTAGCTCATTGGCAATAACCGTTGCTGATTTAGTAGCAAAGTCAACGCCATGCTGTTTATAGGTTGCACCAATAGACATATTGCCCGTGAATGACGTTGCAATATCACGCGGCAAACGCGCAACTCTTCCGCCCTCTTGGTCTATTGATATAAATAGTGGCAGTTTACTTGAAGATTTACTGGCAGCCACTTGAAGTTGATGGCTAAGCGTAATGGTTTGTTCAATTGACTGTGTGTTTTCTGAAAATAATATAACGCCACCAATGTTATAGTCGCTGATTACGCGCGCTAATGACTCTGGTAGCTTTGTCATTGGCGTTCTGCAATGTTTACCAGTGCCTTGTTCACAATAATAGCGAAAATCGAGCATTAACTTTTGCCCTAGTTTTTCCTCAAGAGAAAGAGCCGGTTTTGCAACCGCTTTAATTGATGGCATTAAGCACCCAGATATAAAAATAATTGACGATAAAACATACTTATTTAGCAAAATACACTCCAAAGCTAAATAAAATGAACAAGTGAAAGCAGCTTATCTATTTTTTTATATAACTGCAAAATAAGCGCACCCTAGTCATTAGGGGGAATGTAACGTCACAATATAATAAAAGTTATTTGGCTGGTTATTAAAAATACACTATGTGCTCAAATATTAGATAATTAATAAATGGCGGGGTATAATTGTAAATACTTTTTAACAAAGTACTTGCTTTAATAGCAGTGTACTGTGGGCTGTTTACTTTTGCTGAATAAATTATTTCCTGTGCTTAATCTGCGTCTTCTTATTGTGCTATTGGCTTTTTCTGCGGCTTTAGCCACGCTCATTAGTAGTTTTCATTCAACGTACCAAGTACAAAAAGAGCAGTTAATAAGCCATACATTAGAAAGTAACTTCGCTTACGCTAATAAATTAGCTTCAGCAACCGACAACTTTTTAGAGTCGGCAAAACAACAACTTGTATATTCAGCAAATAAAATTGAGCAAAACATAAATAATGCAGCATTACTGCAAGAAGAAGTAACGCGCTTAAATTTGCAAACAAATAGCTTTAATTCAGTAGTTATAAGTAATAATGGGGTTATAAATGCCACATCCCCTTATTTACCTGAAATCATAGGAAAATCAATTTCCTCTCCCGGCGCAACACAGGCTTTAAAAGAAAAAAAGCCACTTATTAGTATGCCGTACATGTCAGCAGCCAATAATTTAATTATATTTATATCGCATCCCTTATTTAACGAAGAAGGGAATTATTTAGGCTACGTGGGCGGCTCGTTATATTTAAAAGAAAGAAATATTTTAAACGATCTCCTAGAGCAACACTTTTACGAAGGGGGATCGCACCTTTATGTCGTCGATGCTAATAAGCAAATCCTGTATCACCCAGATAATAAACGAATAGGTACAAGCGTTGCCAATAATAAAGTAATCAATGCGGTTATTACAGGGGAGGCGGGGCAAGCCGTTGTTGTAAACAGCAAAGGGGTAAAAATGCTCGCAGGATTTTCACCCGTTATTAATTCAAACTGGGGCGTAGTGGCCCAACGTCCCATCAAAGCAACACTTGCGTCTCTAGATACATTAATCATGGAAGTATTTGCAAGAACGCTCCCCATGGCGTTGCTCACCTTCATACTCATAGGTGTATTTTCGTATTTTATTTCACGCCCATTAAAGCAACTCGCTAGTAGCGCAAACAGACTCGACGAAGTAAACAGCATAGAAAAGCTAAAAAGAATAAAAGCGTGGTACTTTGAAAGCCAAAGATTGAAGCTGGCCATGCTTAATGGCGTCAATATTTTACAAACACAGATAGGGCAACTTAAGCACGATGCCCAAACCGATCCGCTGACAAACACCCACAATCGTAGAAGCTTAAATGGTTTACTTAGCCAGCTAATGTTAAAGCAAACACCTTTTGCTATTTTAGAAATAGACATCGATTTTTTTAAACGTGTGAACGATACCTTTGGGCACGATAAAGGCGATGAAGCACTTAAAGTATTAGCCGATATTATAAAAAAGATCTCTCGAAAAGGGGATATTGTATCGCGTATTGGTGGTGAAGAGTTTTTACTTGTATTGCCTCATGAAGATAGCCAAAGCGCTCTAAAAATAGCAGAGCGATTACGCACCACTGTTGAAACAACGCAAATGGAAACAATCGGTTTTATTACCGTTTCAATCGGAATTGCAACTTGGCCAACCCATAGCAATAACATCGACCAAGTATATAAATGTGCAGACAAAGCGCTTTACCATGCTAAAGAGCATGGCCGTAATCGCTGCGTAGTGGCAGAGCCTAGTTAGTATAGACTTGTTTAACTTGAATTAAACTTTACTTTAAAAGCCCTTAAATTTATTTAAGGGCTTTTTTGTTTCTTAAGTTTTTTTTAAGTTTCGCTCTTTAACTTATAAACATACTCCTTAAACGGGCGATGTTTATGCAATTAGCACAGTTAAATTTATCACTAGATAACATATCAAATTCGGCACATTTAATAACTGCTCGAGAAAATGGTGAGCATCGTAATGCACTAGAATCTGCGGTAAAAGATGGCTTTTTAGTAGCTTACAATGCAACGCTTAAATCATTTATGCCACTACTTTGTCAATACACAACAATTGAGGGGCAATGTACGTTAGGTTTAAGGCAAGCTACCTCTCCCTTATTTATTGAGCAGTACACTGCAGAGCCCATTGAGCACTTTTTATTAGAACAAACTCCGCGTAGCAAAATATTTGAGCTAGGTAACTTATGCTCTACACATCGCAGGGCAACGCTTGGTCATTTTATTGTTGTTAACGAGGCGCTTTACAATACTGAAGCTAAGTATTTAGTATTTTGCGCCACAAAAAAAGTACGGGCGATGGTTCGAATGCTGGGGGTTAATTGCACTGAGGTTGCTGTTGCAAACAGCTTTGTGGTTGAAAACCCATTAAGTTGGGGAAGTTATTATGCAAATCAACCTACGGTGTGCATTGTTAATTTAGCGCAGGCACATCAGCAAGTACTTAACACACCCATGCTGTTAAATATTAAACAGCAAAATACACAACAAATTAATGCCTTGATGACTGCGTTGGAGAGCTTATGAGCCTATTAAATAATATTAATAAGGTAGCGAATGAGTCGGTGGTTGTTAGTTACTTAGCCAATAAAGTGATGCCTATTAGCGCTTTGGAGTTACAACAAGAAACTAATAAGCTAACAGCTATTCTTAACGCTTTAGACTCAGGTGCAATTGCCTTCCAGCTTGATAACACTCCAGCTTGGCTGGTTGTTGATGCCGCAACCAGTGCAGCAAACAAGGTTGCGGTGCCTATCGCCCATTTTTTTAGTCAGCAGCAAACACAGTATGTGCTAGCGCAATGTGGTGCGCAGTTTTTTATTAGTGATATGCCTCGTCATTCGCTTGGTAAGCATTCATTATCGGTAACATTATTTGAGCATTATACCCTTTATATTTATCAGCTCGATGCGATTGAACCCGTGGACTATTTTACTGGTACGCAAAAAATTACATTTACTTCAGGTTCTACTGGCGAGCCAAAAGGGGTGTGCTTATCAACACAAAGCCAGATGCAGGTAGCTCAGTCATTATGTGAGCAAATAAACATTAGTAACCCCGTGCATTTATGCTTACTTCCGCTGCCAGTACTACTGGAAAATATAGCGGGTGTGTATGCACCTTTGTTAAGTGGCGGTTGTGTACATTTAATGCCGCTAAACGAATTAGGTTTTGTTGGCTCAGGGTTAAAAAATCCTAACAAACTCATTGGTGCAATCGATAGTGTAAAACCTAACACCCTTATTTTAGTGCCTGAGTTATTAACGTGTTTAATTGCGTTTGCAAAACAAGGTTGGCAGCCGCCAAAGTCACTTAAGTTTATTGCTGTTGGCGGAGCACGGGTTAGTAACTCTTTAATTTTAACTGCACGAGAATATAACCTACCGGTTTATCAAGGTTATGGTTTGTCTGAGGCGGCCTCAGTGGTGAGTTTAAACACCCCCAATGATGACGACATAAATAGTGCTGGTGAAGTATTAGGGCACGTTGAAACGAAAGTTGAAAATGATGAGTTATTTATTAAAGGAGCGTTATTCTTAGGGTATTTAAATCAAGCGCCGCATAACCCAAATACCTGGTACGCCACTGGCGACTTAGTATCTAAGCGTAATAATAAGCTGTACATAAAAGGGCGAGTAAAAAATCTGATCATCACCAGTATGGGGCGTAATGTTAGCGCCGAATGGCCTGAATCATTAATTTTAAGCCAAAGTGCGATACAGCAAGCGGTGGTGTTTGGTGAAAGCCAGCCATTTTTAAGCGCGCTTATATATGCGGCACCCGAGTTTAGTGATGAGCAATTAAAAGCACATTTAAAAACAGTAAACCAGCAACTTCCTGACTACGCACAGATTAAAAAGTGGCACCGTTTAGCCCAACCTTTAAGCGAGCAGCAAGGGTTATTAACCGCTAATAATCGCCCTAAACGAGCGGCAATTAGCCAGCACTACAGCCCTATTTTTGAACAGTTCTACAGACTTGGAGAAGTGATCCATGAGTGATTTTTTTAATACATTAAAAGCACAAACTCAAAACGAGCGTGAGTACTTATTAGCTGCGCCAATTATACAGCGTGTATTTAACGGACAAGCAACGCTTGAAGAGTATGCCTCGTTTTTAGCACAGGCTTATCATCATGTAAAACACACTGTTCCTTTAATGATGTCACTTGGCGCACGTTTAACTGATGAGCAAGAATGGTTACGTGAAGCGGTAGCTGAATATATTGAAGAAGAAATTGGTCATCAAGAGTGGGTGCTAAACGACATTGCAGCCTGTGGGTTTGATAAAGAAAGTGTGCGCCATAGTCAGCCACAATTCGCCACTGAAATGATGGTGTCGTATGCCTACGATAGTATTGCACGTAAAAATCCGCTTAGCTTTTTTGGCATGGTTCACGTATTAGAGGGGACCTCAATTGCGCTTGCTGATGGAGCCGCAACAAACATAGCGAATGCAATAGGGCTTCCTAAAAAAGCATTTAGCTATTTAACCTCTCACGGCGCGCTTGATATAGAGCACGTAAAGTTTTTTGAAAACTTAATAAACCAAATTACTGACGAGGCGGATCAGCAGGCTATTTTACATGGTGCAAAATGTTTTTATCGTTTGTACGGCGATATTTTTCGCGCTTTAGATGACGAGCCGTTTTTTAAAGCATCAGCACAAGAGCAACACGCATGAATACCGGCTTATGTGTATTAACTGGTGCGACAGGTGGAATTGGTCAAGCGATTGCTAAAACATTACACGGCCAAGGTTGGCAACTGCTCTTGGTGGGGCGAAATAGTGATGCCCTCAATACGTTAAGTAGCCAATGTCCCGGTAGTATAGTTTTTGTGGGGGATTTAACGGTTGCCGAAAACATGTTGGCACTCGCCATTAAAGCCAAAAAATTAGGGGGCGCTAAGTTACTCATAAACAATGCAGGCATTAATGTAATGCAAAGCTTAAGTGCATCGAGTAGTGAGCAAATTGATAATCTACTGAGCACTAATTTAGCCGTCCCTATGAAATTATGTCAGCTGTTTTTAGCGCAGTTGCACGCGAATAAAGGCTCCATAGTTAATGTTGGGTCGTCATTTGGCAGCATAGGTTACCCGTATCAAACACTTTACTGTGCTAGTAAGTTCGGTTTACGTGGTTTTAGCGAAGCGCTATCACGAGAGCTTTCAGACACACCCGTTAAAGTTAGTTATTTAGCACCAAGAGCAACCGATACAGATATTAATGATGCACAAATACGAGCAATGAATAAGGCGCTTGGTAATCAAATGGACTCCCCGCAGTTGGTAGCTGATGAGTTAGTTGCGTTATTAAACTCAAATAAAACCAGACGATTTATTGGTTTTCCTGAGAAACTTTTTGCACGTATCAATGGCGTTTTTCCAGGTATCGTGGATAACGCAATTGCCAAACAGCTTCCTAAAATAAAACAGTTTTTAGGTTAATAGAGGATTTATTATGAAAAAATTTACTTTAGTAGCTTATTTAAGCATTGTTAGTGTGTTTTCATCGCCGGTATTTGCAGACGAACAAAGCGATTTACTTGCTATTCAACAGCAATGGGCGGTTGCTAATTATGAGCTTGAAGGTGATGCACAAATTAAAGCGTTTACTCAACTGAGTGAGCAAAGTGCTCAATTTATTGAAAACTACCCTGATTCAGCAAATAGCTATACGTGGAACGGCATTGTACTGGCCAGTTTTGCTGGCGCAAAGGGCGGGTTAGGGGCACTGGGCTATGCTAAAGATGCAAAAGCGTCATTAGAGCAAGCCATTAAGGTAGACGACAGTGCTTTAGGTGGTTCAGCGTATGCCAGCCTAGCAACCTTATACAGTAAAGTACCGGGGTGGCCTATTGGTTTTGGTGATGATGACACCGCCGACAAGTTTTTTAAGCAAGCGCTCGCTTTTAACAATAAAGGCATTGATACCAATTACTTGTATGGTGAGTTTTTATATGACGAACGTGAATATGAGCAAGCTAAAGTCCATTTGTTAGTTGCGCAAGCAGCAGGTATTCGTGATACTCGTGCTAAAGCTGATAAATATCGTCAACAAGCAATTAGCTCTTTGTTAGCTAAAGTAGATAAAAAACTAAAGAGATAACAAAATAAACAATGCATTTATTATTAGTTGAAGATGATCATCTTGTGGCGCAAGGGCTTTGCCGCTCATTGCGCCAAGAAGGCTACAGTGTAGAGCATAGCGCAACGGTTAAGCATGCATTGCAATGCTTAGGCAGTGGTGAAATAGAGTTGGTTATACTTGACCTAGGTTTACCCGATGGTGATGGTTCACAAATTTTAAAGCACATAAAAGCGCAAAAAAAAGTGATTCCGGTGGTTATACTAACTGCACGTAGTAGCATAGATGACAAGGTGCAAGGGCTTGATATGGGCGCTGATGATTATTTAGCTAAGCCATTTGAACCAGCCGAATTATTTGCTCGTTTGCGCGTAGCGAGCCGCCGAGTAAATCAAGCTCAGTCGAGTTTATTACAGTGTGGTGAAGTGACTATGGACACGTCAGCGCATAGTGTCACACTCAGCGATGAGCTGCTTTCTTTGCCACGTAAAGAGTACATGCTGCTAAAGGCGCTCTTGGAAAACCAAGGTCGCGTGCAATCTAAACAGCAGTTAGAAAATAAACTCTATCAGTGGGGTGAAGAGGTTGGCTCCAACACCATTGAAGTACATATTCATCACCTACGAAAAAAATTCCCCAGCGATTTTATTAAAACTCTCCGTGGTATTGGCTATGTCGTGGGAAAGAGATAGTTCACGTGATTAAAATGCCCCTAGATTGCACAAACTTGAATTTACAAAGGTAACCATACTCTATGTCAATTCGTAAGCGTTTAACTCTTATTTTACTGTCAATGATGGTGTTAACCTGCTTTTTAGCTTTAGTCAAAGGCTACCAAAAAAGTATGAGCCATGGTGAGCAATTACTCGATAGTGAACTAAAAGTGGTCGCTGGAGTGTTGATGCAACAGCCTTTATCTATAAACGCCATGGCGCCAAAAATACAAGACAGCGCCCAGTTACTGTATCAAATTTGGCAAGCTGGTGAGCTTCTTAGTGGCTCTGACGAATTAAATCTTGATTTAAGCCAGTATCAAGCGGGTTTTCAAACGCTTAATATTGCAGGGCAGCGAATGCGGGTATTCGTTTTTGTCACTTCTTTACGCACCGTTATTGTTGCTGAGCCGATTGCTAAGCGGTTTGAACTTGCCGAGGCGGTTATTTTATCAGCTATGTTGCCTATGCTCTGGGCGGTTCCTTTGCTTGCGCTATTTATTAGCTTTTTTGTTAAATATGCACTGGCACCATTAACCCGTTTATCAAAACAGTTAGCTCTGCGCCAAGCAAATGACTTCACTGCGATCAATTGGCAGGTGACAGATGAAGAAATAAAACCGGTGATCAGCCGCTTAAACGATTTATTTAAACGCGTAGAAACCGCCTATTTACGAGAGCGTTTTTTTGCCTCTGATGCGGCACATGAATTACGTACTCCCCTGAGCAGTTTAAAAATTAATGTGCACAATTTGGCTGCTCAACAAGGAGATAACCAAGAACTACAAGCCATGACCCAAGGTATTAATCGACTGTCCAATATAGTCGAGCAAATGCTAATACTAGGGCGTACTCAGCCAGAGCAGTGGCAAAAACAGTTTAAGGAGCAGTCATTATTAGCGATCACGCAAGAAGGTGTTAGCCAGTTGTATGAAAAAATAGAGGCTAAAAATCACACTATCAGTCTTGAAGGAGATGATTTTATCATTAACGGTGATGAATTTACCTTAGTGACGCTGATTTCAAACCTACTTAGCAATGCTATAAAGTACGCACCAGCCAATGGACAAATAAAAATAACACTAAAGCAGATGCACAAGCAGCGTATTTGGCAAATAGAAGACAGTGGCCCAGGTATGACGAACGATCAAAAACAACGGATATTTAACCGTTTTTATCGTGTTGGCGGTGACCAACACCCTTCGGGTGAACAAGGTGCGGGCTTAGGTATGGCAATAGTGCAGCATATTATTGCTATTTATCGCGCTGAAATTCACTTAACGGATAGTGATTTGGGTGGCTTAAAAGTACAGGTAGTTTTTGCAGGAGCTAAATGTGATTAAACAACTTATTAGGCCTTACTTATATTGTTGTGTATTTTTATCATTTAACGCCGCCAGTAAAGACTATCGTATTGTACTTAAAGATCATTTGTTTTACCCCGCAGAAATCGTCGTACCGGCAAATAAAAAGGTACGCTTGTTAATCGAAAATCAAGATAGTACGCCTGAAGAGTTCGACAGTTTCGATCTCAATCGAGAGAAAGTACTTTACCCAAAGCGCAAAAGCGTTATTTATATCGGGCCATTAATCCCTGGGCGCTATGAATTTTTTGGCGAGTTTTCGCCCAATACGGCGCGTGGTGCTGTCATAGTGACTGAAAAGGAGCGTTCTAATGCTAATAACTAGCCTAGTGATGAGTCTAAACCAGTTACTGCCGGTGGCCATTTTACTTATTTTACTCCAAGTTGTAGCCAAGCAAAGTTTAATGAAATTGCTGGGAGGGCTTATTTTAGGGATCGGGCTTTCATTTTTGTTTGTAAAAAGTGCGCCGTTAATGAGCCCCTTGTTTGACTATCAGGGTTTAGAATATGCCCAAATTGGTTTGTGTATTTTAATTTTTATTAGTGCACTGTACTACGCCATTAAACAAGCAACAGCTGCTTTTATGATTGCGATTATCAGTGTAATGACACTTTATTTAAGTCACTACATTATTTACCTGATTGGCTTTTGGCAAAGCAACGAAGCGGCTCAAAGTTTATTTATTGGCACTTTTTTAGGCTTGGGAATATGCAGCAGCTTTAGCGTCTTGTTGTATTTTTTATTGAGTGCAATCAAACAGCGCTTTGGGCTTACCCCTTTATTGGTATTGTTAGCTTTAAATAGTGCAGCAAAACTAGTTGTGGCGCTTGATTTGGCGAGCCAAATTGACTTAATAGCAACAACGGTAACCGTATGGGATTTACGTGACATT
The DNA here is from genome assembly GCF_000238335.3 of Pseudoalteromonas marina. Taxonomy (NCBI): domain Bacteria; kingdom Pseudomonadati; phylum Pseudomonadota; class Gammaproteobacteria; order Alteromonadales; family Pseudoalteromonadaceae; genus Pseudoalteromonas; species Pseudoalteromonas marina. Next base: position 92,004 of record NZ_AHCB03000012.1, read on the forward strand.
TTAACCGAAAACTCAGAGTTTGGGAGAGTATTGCGCGCTCTGATCGGTTATGAGGCTACGCCAAATTTAACCAGTCTTTTAAGCTATGTGCTGAGCAGCGTGTTATTTTTATCTGCTAGTTATTTTATGCCTAAATCAATCACTAAGGAAAAATCATGAAAGCAATAAACCTATTTGCAGCTACTGTATTAATTGGTTTTTGTTTATTAATACCTAAGCTCGCTTATGCTGATGGCATAGTAGTAGATAAAGTTTATCACCCGTATGTGTTGCCGTTTGAACGAGAGCTTGAGTGGCGCCTTGTGTCGCATCAAACCGACAGTGGCAATATTTTAGCTCAACGTATTGGTTTAGGTGGCGCCATTAACGACACTATGGCACTTGAAGGTTATTTAGTGGGTGAGCGAGATGATAACGGCGACTTTGGCTTGCAAGCGTATGAATTGGAGCTTAGATGGCAACTAATAGAGCAAGGCCGGTTATGGGCCGATTGGGGCGCTTTATTTGAATTTGAAAAACAGCATGACGCCGACGCATACGAAGCAACCTCCGGTTTTGTAATTGAAAAAGAGTTTGGTCGTGCAAGTCTCACCATGAATGCTTTTTTGGTATACGAATGGGGGCAAGACATAGAGAACGAATGGGAAACAGAGTTTAGGGCACAATATCGTTACCGATACTTGTCTGCGTTTCAACCCTCTATTGAGTTATATGCAGGGGAAGATTTTATCGGAATTGGTCCCGGGTTTATTGGGCTATACCGGTTTGAAGGGCAAAAACAGCTAAAATGGGAAGCTGGCTTTATAAGTGAAATTAGCCAGTCTGAAAAAAACCACAGTTTTAGACTTGCCCTAGAATTTGAATTTTAAGCATATAAATACATGTTGATTATTTATCGCTCAATAAAATAAGGAAGTGCTTGACTTATATTTGGTTATCTATATAGTGGGCCGCAGCTAGAAAGAAAGCATGTAAGCTATAAATCTCCATTTCGTTGTTGTATAAGTAATACTTGTAGTACCGTCCTGAAGTTTTTAAAGTACCATCTCATTTTTTGCTACACCCGCTCATATGAGCATATTTTTTATTTTTATATCAGGATATTACAATGTCTAACATCGTATCAGGTACAGTTAAGTGGTTCAACGAGTCTAAAGGTTTTGGTTTCATCGAGCAAGAAAATGGCCCAGACGTTTTCGCACATTTCTCAGCAATCAAAAGCGAAGGTTTCAAAACTTTAGCTGAAGGCCAACGTGTAGAGTTCACTCTTTCACAAGGTCAAAAAGGTCCTCAAGCTGATAACATCACAGCTGTATAATTTTACTTTTTAAGTAAAATGAAAAAAAGCGCCTAGGGCGCTTTTTTTGTGTCTGAAACAAACCTAACTTATTCATCAGCCCGACCTAATACTAAGGATCACAATTAAAGTGGTTCTACTTGACCCCAAGGTCTAATATAAACACCTAGTTAGTGACAGGGTTAGGCGCTATAAAAAGTCTGTATAGCTTTAATTAGTATAAGCGTAGAAGAGTGAGTTCAAGTACCGCTGAGCTAATACCTGTTATTGTTAGTCATTTACCTCACCTGCACATCATTTAATTAAAAGCCGCGTGTAATTTAACTCATTTACCGTAAGGGCTTCTTTTAGTTTTGCTCACTTGTTTGTGCGCTTCTTCCATTTTTTCTATAAGAACTTTATCTGTATCTTTATTTGCAGCTAAATAAGCAACCGTTGTTAAGGCATCTATTTTAAAAATAAATTTTAAGTGGCCCGGTTTAAGTTTAAAGTAATCACTATATTGGAGCATATAAAGCGGGTCATCCAATATTAGGTCTACTTTTTTGGCTAGTAGTAACTTATAAGAATGCTGTATATCTGAAGTTATAACGCCCTCAAACCCCATTTTAGTGAGAGTTTGGGTCGAGAAGTCGTTATGTTGCATAGCTATTTTGTAATTTTTTGCTTGGTTAATATTATTGATTACTATATCGGTTCTGTCTGATAGCCCAACAAATCCCATTTCAAAGCGACCAATTTCCCCTACCCACTGAAATTGATCTTCACGTTCTGGCGTGCGAGCAATGCTGTAAATAAACGTATTTTTTTCCTCGCTTGCCATTTTGTAGGCGCGGGCCCAAGGGTACATTTGTATGTCTGGTGTTAAACCAGCCTGTTTAAATATATCTCTTATGTACTGTGTCCCTTTACCTTGAACTTCACCGTCTATTAAAACTTGATTAGGTGGTGCTAATTCTGTAACAACCAGCAAAGGCTCTTCAGCTAAAGTGCTAAATGATAAAAAAAGGATAAAAAAGGTCAGATTATAATTCACTACAACTAGTCAATTTAGGCTTGAAAACACTTAATTAAGTGTGGTTTAAAATTGTTAAATTTACAAAGTATTAGTGGTTATTTGAGTTGTAAAAACCTCATAATGAAAATAAAGAGAGGATATAGGAAGGAAGGTAACTTTATTAAAGCCCTAAAACGATAAAAGGGCCTTGCGGCCCTTGGTGAAGTATCGTTCAAGTCAGCTAGCACTTTAACCCCTTAAAGTACTAACTTCTTGTTTTGCAACACCGGTTCATCTCTTAAGTTTCTAAGCTAGCGAGAGGAAAAACCCAGCAATTGCTGCGCTCATAAGGTTAGCCATAGATCCTGCTAACACTGCTCTGAGCCCTAAGCGTGCGATATCCTTCCGCCTGCTAGGCGCCATACCGCCTAACCCACCTAGTAAAATGGCTATCGATGATAAGTTAGCGAATCCACACAAAGCAAACGTAACAATTGCTTGTGTGTGCGCACTTAACGTATCGCGATAATTTATAAAGTCTAAGTAAGCAACAAACTCGTTTACTACTATCTTTTGACCAATAAAGCTGCCGGCTATAATTGCTTCATCCCACGGTACACCGAGTAACCATGCAACAGGAGCAAATACATAACCTAAAATTTCTTGTAGCGTTAATGTTGGATGATCAAACCATCCGCCTACACCACCTAATAAACCATTTAGAAGCGCAATTAACGCTACGAATGCCAGTAGCATTGCACCAACATTAAGTGCTAAATGCATACCATTTGCCGCACCTGATGCAGCAGCATCAATTACGTTTACCGGTTTATCATCGTCGTTTAAATCTAAATCAGCTAAGTTATCTTTAGGTGTTTCGGTTTCTGGCACAATCATTTTTGCCATTAAAAAACCACCTGGTGCCGCCATAAAGCTGGCTGCAATTAAGTACTTAAGCTCTACACCAATAATTACGTAACCAGCCATTACAGAGCCAGCTACAGTGGCTAAGCCACCTACCATTACAGCAAATAACTCAGACTTGGTCATTGTTGCTATAAAAGGTTTAACAATTAACGGCGCTTCAGTTTGGCCAACAAATATATTTGCCGTCGCTGAAAGTGATTCTGTACGCGAGGTTTTTAAAAGCTTTTGTAAACCACCGCCTAAAATCTTAATTATCCAGTCCATAATGCCTATGTGATATAAAACAGCGACCAGCGCTGAGAAAAACACAATAACGGGCAAAACCTGAATTGCAAAAATAAAACCTAGCGTGTCTTGCGATGCCAGCGGGCCAAACAAAAAGCCTATCCCGTCATTCGCGTAGCCAATAACCGATGAAACGGCTGCTGACATACTTGCTAATACGTTTTTTCCTGCGTCAAAAAACAGAACAAAGCCGCCAATAACAACTTGCATTGCAAATGCTATAGCAACGGTTCTTAAATTAATTGCCTTGCGATTAGTTGACGCGGCAAAGGCAATGCCCAGCAGCACACACATGCCAACCAAGCTCATAAATGTTGTCATACAAATGTTTCCCGTTGTTATTCTTGTAGTAAATATTTAATTTTACTTTTTATAATATCAATCGCAACGCGGTTCATGCCGCCTCGAGTCACTACTAAATCTGCATTATGCTTAGAAGGCTCAATAAATTGATAAAACATCGGTCTTACAGTTGCTTGATACTGTTCAACAACAGATTGTAACGTTCTGCCTCGCTGCTCCATATCACGTTGCATACGACGCATTAAGCAGATATCTAAAGGAGTATCTATAAATACCTTAATATCAAATTCTTTATTTAGCGCTTTGTCGCTCAGTAATAAAATACCTTCAACAATTAAAATTTTTGCAGCGGCTACACGTCGCGTTTTATCGCTGCGGGTATGCTGTGCATAATCATATGTTGGTACTTCTACTGAATTTCCACTACGAAGTTGAGTTAAATGTTCAAGCATTAACTCATGTTCAAATGCATCAGGGTGGTCGTAGTTCGTTTGCGTTCGATGAGCCATCGGCAAATGCGACTGATCCTTGTAATAAGCATCTTCTTCAATAATGGCAATTGCGCCCGGTTCAAGCTCATTAACCAACTCGTTGTATATAGTTTGGCTAAACAGAGATTTGCCCGACGCAGACGCGCCAGCAATAGCTATAATAGTTGTTCGTGTCACTAAAGTTCTCACCCACACAGAAGGATATATTGTTGGTAGATCACAATAGCAAAAAAGACACGATTAATCTCTTTTGCTTCGCTTAAGAACGCAAATTTATAATGTTTAGGTTTTATGAAACAGGACTTTTGTCCTGTACGGAAAAATCGTTCAGCAGATAAAGTAACCACCTAGAAACAAAGTGAGGTCAAAATGGCAAGAGCAATTATCTTAATGGCAGATAGCCTAGGAATCGGTGCAGCACCAGATGCAGATAAATTTGGTGATCTTGGCGCCAATACATTCGCTCACTTACTAAAAGCATATTACGACGAAACAGGCAGCGCACTTTCGCTTCCTAATTTATCTAAATTAGGTTTAGTAGACGCCTGTGAAGCCGCCGGTGGAGAAACGTGTTTAGTTTCAGACCGCCAAGCACCACAAGGTGCATGGGGTTACGCTAAAGAACTTTCTAGCGGAAAAGACACTCCATCAGGCCATTGGGAAATGGCTGGCGTACCTGTGTTATTTGATTGGGGATATTTCCCAAAAACACAGCCCAGTTTCCCACAAGAATTTGTAGACGAGTTTATAGCTCGTACAGGTATTCCTGGCATTTTAGGCAATTGCCATGCATCGGGAACAACCATATTAGAGCAGCTAGGTGAAGAGCACGTAAAAACAGGTAAACCAATCTGTTACACCTCAGCTGATAGCGTGTTTCAAATAGCCGCGCATGAAGAGTCATTTGGCCTAGAGAAGCTTTATCAAGTTTGCGAAATCGCACGGGCGCTGCTTGATGAAATGAATATAGGGCGAGTGATTGCGCGGCCATTTTTGGGTTCAAATAGTCAAGACTTTGCACGAACAGGTAATCGTCGTGACTATTCAGTACTTCCGCCAGCACCAACATTGTTAGATGTTTTAGCAAAAGACGGCGGCGAAGTAATTAGTATTGGTAAAATTTCAGACATATACGCGCATCAAGGCATAACCCAAAAGCACAAAGCACCTGGGCTTATGAACTTGCTTGAAAAAACCAGCGAGGTTATTTCAACAGCACCTGATCGCAGCTTAATTTTTACCAACTTGGTTGATTTTGATGAAAAATTTGGTCATCGCCGTAACCCGGTAGGTTACGCTAAAGCATTAAAAGAATTTGATGACTATTTACCAACTATACTAAAGCAGTTAAATGCAGATGATGTATTAATGATCACTGCCGACCACGGGTGTGACCCAACCTTTCCAGGTTCTGAGCACACGCGTGAATACGTACCTGTGATAGCGTATAAGCCTGGTATGGATAATACACCGCTAGGTGAACGAAACAGTTTTGCAGATATTGGTCAAACACTAGCACAGTGGTTTAACTTGTCTGAGCTTGAATATGGCGACAGCTTTTTAACTCAATTAAACGCGCCAAAATAAAAGGAAACAACGAATGAGTACTCCTCATATAAATGCAAATGTTGGTGATTTCGCCGAAACAGTTTTAATGCCAGGCGATCCGCTACGTGCGCAATATATTGCTGAAAACTTTTTAGATGATGCGGTACAAGTAACTGGTGTACGCAACATGTTTGGCTTTACAGGTACTTACAAAGGTAAGCCAGTAAGCATTATGGGTTCAGGCATGGGTATTCCATCAATGTCTATTTATGCACGTGAGCTAATTGTTAGCTTTGGCGTAAAAAACATTATACGCATTGGTACATGTGGCGGTATTGGTACCGACATTAAAATCCGTGACGTAATTTTTGCACAAGGTGCAAGCACAGACTCAAACGTAAACCGTGCACGTGTTCGTGGTTACGACTTTTCTGCAATTGCAGACTTCGACCTACTTTTAAACGGCGTTAATGCAGCAAAAGAGCTAGGTATTAAAGCAAAAGTAGGTAACGTATTTACAACCGACACTTTCTACCAAGCAGACGACACTTTCTATAAAGATTTAGATAAGTTAGGCGTTCTTGCAGTAGATATGGAAACAGCCGGTTTATACGGCGTTGCAGCTGAGTACGGCGCAAACGCAATGGCATTATTTACCGTAAGCGACCACGTGATCACTGGCGAAGCAACACCAGCTGACGAACGTCAAAGCACGTTTAACGAAATGGTTAAAATTGCATTAGAGTCTATCTAATTAATAAAACAGTTCCTTGGTAACGTATTCACTAAGTTTTGGAGACACGCCCAAAGTGAAGTGAGACTAACCTCCAAAGCCGCATTTTATGCGGCTTTTTTTATGCCTTAATAATAAAATCAATGAGTACCAGACTCTAAAAGCGCAGCATCTCTTAATCTCTTTGTGAATAATCTTTCAAAAACGTAATGCACAAAGTGAACAGAATGAGGAGTAAATGAGTAGCTAAAATAAATTGGCTAGGGCTTTGTTTTGTAGACATAGAGCTTGCTTACGTTAGAAGCGCAGCTTCTTATTACTTAAAAAAGGTATCACCACAGAGTGCACCGAGGCGCTTCGCGCTACACAGAGTTAAAAGCATTTTTTAGTCACTACTCCTGGTCTTCTCCTTCACTTCTCGGTGGTGAAATAATCACTTTTATAGCAGTTGCTATTAAACGAAAGTAAAGCGAGTCTGTAGGCTACATTCAGCCACTGCTTTTGAAATCTTTATGCACAAAGATAAGCGAATGAGGAGTAAATGAGAAGACAAAGTGAACACGTCATAGTTTAGCTTTGTTTTGTAGACATAGAGCTTGCTTAAGTTAGAAGCGTAGCTTCTTGTTACTTAAAAAAAGGTATCACCACCGAGCGCATCGAGGCGCTTTGCGTTACACAGAGAAAGCAGGAGTAACAATTATTCACGGCTTCTGTCCTTTCCTTTACTTCTTGGTGGTGAAGTAATCACTTTTCATACCGTCATTAAAAATTATGTGTTTAACAAAATTATTTTAAAAGCCGGGTTAAACTCAAGCTAAACTTCGCAATGAAAGCCAAGGTTATTCATTTAATTGCTACCCGAAAACGTTAAAATTTGCTATGTTGCAATACAATACACGTTTAGTGTTTTTATTAGGAAAGTTATGAAATCGTTATCTATTTTTTTTGCTTTATTTACCTTTACGCTAGCCTTAAATAGCTATGCCACAGAGCCTACTACCGAACAGCAAAAAGCGGATGAAAAAGTAAACACATTAGAATATAAAGCCCCTGAGCTTAAAAAACCGGTTGTTGACCCAACCAAACCAGACGACTCAAAAGTGTTAGGCGATGAAACCCCCAAGCCCGTTGAAAAGCCTAAAAATAAAATAGAAAAAGCAGCAGCCGTAGCCGAAGCAGAAAAAGCAGTAGCCCAAGCAAAAGAGGCTTTAACAGCTAAACAGCAAGCTAAAGCTAAGCAATCACGCGAATCACTAGCTGTGGTTGAACAACTTATAAAAGCCTATAACGCGCGCAACATTGAAGAGTTTATTCGTGTTTACGATGAAGATGTAGAGTTTTATATTTTCCCCAATGAGCTATTATTTAAAGGAAAAGAAAAACTAATAGCACGTTATGGTTTAATGTTTAAAAAGCTAAAGTGTATTCACTCATCGCCAATTAAACGCATAGTACATGGTGATATAGTAATAGATCATGAGCTATCAGAAACCTGCTCAGCAGACGAAAACGTAATAGATAAACGCTCAGAGCTTGTATCGAGCTATCAAATTAAAAACGAAAAAATAATTCGCGTATTATTTTTTCGTTAAGGATTATTATGCAAATTACTGACGACAAAAAACTTCGCTTAATGTACCGAGTAGAGCCCGGTTGTTTAGGCCCCGAAGGCGCACAACATATTGAAGATTTTTGTCGTTATGCTAACAAGCATATTAAGTCACCTTATTATGCACAATTCGTTTTTTTACCGCGTTACGATAAACAAAAAGACGAACGCCAATACAGCGTAAAAAGCCGTAATCTATCGCAATTGCAGGTTAGAAAGTACTTTAGTCACTTTGAAATCGATATGGATGGCTTTGAGGAGCAGCTCGACGAGCTACTTACCAAAGCAATCGACTTGTACTTTAAACGCTAATCCCTGAAGCTTCAAATATAAGTAAAGCGGCCAAAGGTATACTTAGCACGTATGCTTTATACCTAAAGCCTGCTTACGTAACCCTTTATCAAATCACTTATTTTTACCTCTAAAAGCGCAGCGTCTCTTAACCTTGTTTTGTAGACGAAGAGCTTGCTCACGTTAGAAGCGCAGCTTCTCATTTCAGATCAAATATTAAATTACTTAGTCCCTAACTCTAAAAGCGCAGCGCCTCTTAACCTCTTTGTGAATAATGGGTTTTAAAACAGTAATACACAAAGAGAAGCGAATGAGAAGACATAATGATCTGGGCAATGCTTAGCCTTGTCTTGTAGACGTAGAGCTTGCTCACGTTAGAAGCGTAGCTTCTTATTACTTAAAAATACATACCACCACAGAGCGCACCGACGCGCTTTGCGCTACACAGAGTTAAAAATATTTGTTAGTCACTACTCCTGGTCTTCTCCTTCACTTCTCTGTGGTGAAACGATCACTTTTATAGCATGAGTAAAACGTTGTTATTAAACGAAAGCAAAGCGCGTTTACAGGCTATATTTAGGCACGGCATTGTGAATATAAGGATTTTCATTACCTCTAAAAGCGCAGCGTCTCTTAACCTCTTTGTGAATAATGGGTTTTAAAACAGTAATACACAAAGAGAAGCGAATGAGAATAAAATGAGAAGGCAAAGTAAATAGGGTAGAGTTTTGTTTTGTAGACGTAGAGCTTGCTAACGTTAGAAGTGAAGCTTCTTATTACTTAAAATTAGATATGACCACAGAGCACACCGAGGCGCTTCGCGCTACACAGAGTTAAAAAATATTGGTTAGTCACTGCTCCTGTTTTTCTCATTCACTTCTCGGTGGTAAAACAATCACTTTTATAGCATAACTAAAACGCTTCTACAGGCTGTATTTAGCCACGGCATTGTGAATATGAGCTTTTAAATCTTAATGCAAAAAAAGAAGTAAATGAGAAAACATAATGATCTGGGTAATGCTTAGCCTTGTCTCGTAGACGTAGAGCTTGCTCACGTTAGAAGCGCAGCTTCTTGTTTCAGGTCAAATATTAAATCACTTAGTCCCAACCTCTAAAAGCGCAGCGTCTCTTAACCTCTTTGTGAATAATGGGCTTTAAAATTTAAATGCACAAAGAGAAGTGAATGAGAAGAAAATGAGAAAACATAATGATATGGGCAATGCTTAGCCTTGTCTTGTAGACGTAGAGCTTGCTCACGTTAGAAGCGCCGCTTCTCATTTCAGGTCAAATATTAAATTACTTAGTTCCTAACTCTAAAAGCGCAGCGCCTCTTAACCTCTTTGTGAATAATAATCTTTTAAAACCTTAATACACAAAGCACAGGGCTTTATTACAGCCATAAAAAAAGAGCTTTCGCTCTTTTTTTCAAACTATATAAGCAAGCTAAACTTACTCGCCTGCCACAATAGTATTAAAGCTATTATTATCGTGAAGGCTTGCAAATGCACTTTCGTGGAGTAACTCATTACGTAAGTTAGGTGAATACTCAAGTGCCATTTTTATATCGGCCAGCGCATCGGCGTGTTCGTGTATTAACGCAAACGCACACGCGCGTTGCCAATACGCATAACCATAATCGCTATCTATATCAATTGCCTGGTTACATAAATCAATCGCTTTGGCTGTTTGATTAATTTCAAGCAGGGCATCAGCTTTGTAAGCAATAGCCTCAACGTCTTCAGGTTTACGTTTTAAAATTTCATCAAAAATCTCGATTTTATTAGCATAATCACTTTCTAAATTTGCGCGCATCCACAACGAGTGAACCTCATTTGTAATCGATATACGTTCTTGGTTACTGAGTATTTCTTCAGAACGTACACGCAGTTTTTCTTCTAGAATTTTTAATCGGTCTTCGTATTCGTCCGTAATAACACTCACACGGGTATTTACAATATCTTCTACTTTATTTTTAACATCGCGCAGCGAGTTCCAGCCAACAAGTACCAAAATAGATGCCGTCGCGGTAATAATAAAAAACACATTATTTATCGTATCGGTAGTGTAAGTAAGGGCTCTGTCGGCCGTGTCTAACTGCGCATGCGTTACTTGTTTAGTAACGTCTTCGCGTAGTTTTTGCTGATCTTGGCGAACCGCTTTTAACTCATCTAAAATGTAGCGTTCCATAAGCGGTTTATACATAGGCTCTTTAAGTTGTTCAAGCGCTTGCTGTTCTTGTAACTTTGAGGGGGCTTCTGTTTGTTGCTCAGCCGCATTAGCCAACGTTAAAAATAAAGTAAAACAAATACATAGTAAATAAAAGTAATAACGCATCAACATGCCCAAATAAAATAATAAATTGCAAAAATAATATTAACACGCACAACCTAAACTCACTAGGGCGGGTTTTGTTTTGAAGGCGAGTTTACAGCACATTATAAATTATTATCACTAAAGCATTGTGCAGTAATAAATTTTAGGCAAAAAAAACCAGCTCTGGGTGAGCTGGCTGAAACTGCTAAAACATCAAAGGTTAGGGAAAACTTAACTACCGTTAGCTAATAAAAATCAGCTAACAAAAAACAGGTAAATTAGAGTTATAAAGTAAAGGTGTATTGGGCTTAGTAATACACCTTTAACGTTATAACTACAATTTCATGGTGAAGGGGGGTATTCCTATGTGCGCTGTGGTAAACCAAAGCCACTTTCAAACCCTTCACGTACCATTACGCCGCTACTTTTTAATTCGATCATCGTTATTTAAAAAAAGATCAAAAATTTTTAAAGGCTCGTTTTTAAATACCAATCAAAAATACAAATCGCTCCAATCGTTTTAAATACGGTGCATTTGTTGGTATAGCTCAAAAAATAAGCCTATATTGGTAATTCAAAATAAGTACAAGTATATAAACAATTGATTAAGCAACATTTGCATGAATTAAAAATAGTAATACCTAAACAAATTGACCATTGCTTACGTATTTTATTTTATACCAAGAGGATTAAATAATGAGTAACTCTAGCGCCGGCAAATGCCCGGTAATGCATGGCAGCAATACACAAACAGCAGGCCAAAACACAGATTGGTGGCCAAATGCACTTAATTTCGACATCCTTCATCAACACGATACAAAAAGCTCTCCATACGGTAGCGACTTTAACTACGCTGAAGCATTCAAATCCCTAGATCTAGAAGCCGTAAAAACCGACTTAAAAAACTTAATGACACAAAGCCAAGATTGGTGGCCAGCCGATTGGGGCCACTATGGCGGTTTAATGATCCGCATGGCATGGCACTCGGCAGGTTCGTACCGCTTATCTGACGGACGTGGCGGCGGTGGCACGGCAAATCAACGCTTTGCCCCTTTAAACTCATGGCCCGATAACGCCAACCTCGACAAAGCGCGCCGCTTACTTTGGCCAATTAAAAAGAAATACGGTAACAAACTCTCGTGGGCCGATCTCATTATTTTAGCGGGCAACATGGCGTACGAATCAATGGGCTTAAAAACCTTTGGGTTTGCCGGTGGCCGTGAAGACATTTGGCACCCAGAAAAAGACGTATACTGGGGCGCCGAAAAAGAATGGTTAGCACCAAGCGACGAACGCTACCAAAATGTTGATAAACCCGACACAATGGAAAACCCGTTAGCGTCTGTTCAAATGGGCCTAATTTACGTAAACCCAGAAGGGGTAAACGGTAAACCCGATCCGCTTAAAACTGCAGCACAAGTGCGCGAAACGTTTGCCCGCATGGCAATGGACGACGAAGAAACGGCAGCGCTTACCGTAGGTGGCCACACAGTAGGTAAAACACACGGTAACGGAAAAGAGTCTAACCTTGGCCCAGAGCCAGAAGCAGCTGATATTTCAGAGCAAGGCATGGGGTGGAATAACCACAAAACACGAGGCATTGGCCGCGATACAATGACATCGGGCATTGAAGGTGCGTGGACCACACACCCAACAAAATGGGATAATGGCTACTGTGACCTTCTTTTAAATTACGAATGGGAACTGACAAAAAGCCCAGCAGGCGCTCACCAATGGGAACCTGTAAATATTAAAGAAGAAGACAAGCCGGTCGATGTAGAAGACCCATCAATTCGCTTAAACCCAATTATGACCGATGCCGACATGGCCATGAAAATGGACCCAGCGTACCGCAAAATAATTGAGCGTTTTCATAACGACTTTGAATACTTTTCAGACGTGTTTGCACGCGCATGGTTTAAACTTACGCACCGCGACTTAGGGCCAAAAGCGCGCTACCTAGGTGCCGATGTACCAAGCGAAGACTTAATTTGGCAAGACCCAATTCCAAGCGTTGATTACACCCTAACAGATACCGAAATCGCCGATTTAAAAGTAACACTACTTAATTGCGGCGTAAGCGCCAGCGATTTAATTAACACCGCATGGGACAGTGCGCGTACGTACCGAGGCTCTGATCACCGAGGCGGCGCAAACGGTGCACGTATTCGTTTAGCCCCGCAAAAAGAGTGGCAAGGCAATGAACCAGAGCGCTTAGCAAGTGTGTTAGCGGCACTTGAAAAAGTACAAGCTGGGTTAAGTAAACCTGTTAGCATGGCCGATTTAATTGTACTTGGTGGCACAGCAGCGGTTGAACAGGCCGCTAAAAACGCAGGGGTAGAGGTTAACGTACCGTTTGCGCCAGGGCGCGGAGACGCAACCGACGACATGACCGACGCCGAATCGTTCGACGTACTTGAACCTATTCACGACGGTTTTAGAAACTGGCTGAAAAAAGACTACGTTGTGTCTGCAGAAGAGTTACTACTTGAGCGCAGCCAGCTAATGGGTTTAACAGCACCAGAAATGTCGGTACTTATTGGTGGCATGCGTATGCTTGGCACAAACCATAGCGGCACACAACATGGCGTATTTACAAACAATGTAGGAACGTTAAGTAACGACTTTTTTGTAAACTTAACCGACATGGCAAACCGCTGGGAGCCAACAGGTAATGGCCTTTACAACATTGTTGACCGCGCAAGCGGTGCAACTAAATGGACCGCAACACGCGTAGATTTAGTATTTGGGTCAAACTCAATTTTACGCGCACTGGCAGAGTTTTATGCACAAGACGATAATAAAACCCGTTTTGTTCACGACTTTGTAAATGCATGGGTAAAAGTAATGAACGCCGACAGGTTTGATATTTAATAAACCTAAGTAACAGTTAAAAAGGAGCAGCAATGCTCCTTTTTTGTTTTTAAAAACTGAGCTTTAAAACCGTATTGCACAAAGAGAAGTGAATGAGGAGTAAATGAGTAGCCAAAGTAATCAGAGTTAAGGTATTTTTTGTAGACGAAGAGCTTGCTCACGTTGGAAGTGCAGCTTCTAGTTACTTAAAAATAAATATCACCACAGAGCGCACCGAGGCGCTTCGCGCTACACAGAGTTAAAATATTGGTTAGTCACTGCTCCTGCTCTTCTCCTTAACTTCTCGGTGGTAAAACAATCACTTTTGTAGCTGTTGCTATTAAATGAATGCAAAGCGCACCTGCAGGCTACATTCAGCCACTGCTTTTGAAAGCTGAGCTTTTAAAAACATAATGCACAAAGAGAAGAGAATGAGGAGTAAATGAGAAGATAAAGTGAATAGGTCATAGTTTAGCTTTGTTTTGTAGACGAAGAGCTTGCTCACGTTTGAAGTGCAGCTTCTTGTTACTAACTTTTAAAGCGATTCCTCTAAAAGCGCAGCGCCTCTAAACCTCTTTGTGAAAAATTGGCTTTTAAATCTTAATGCACAAAGAAAAGCGAATGAGGAGTAAATGAGTAGCCAAAGTAAGTAGGGTTAACTTATTTTGTAGACGTAGAGCTTGCTCACGTTAGAAGCGATAGCTTCTTGTTTTACATGCTATTTAATTTAAATAAATACAATCCCAAAATGGATATTGCCCGACACTTTTTACTATGCCAGTTCTTAGTGGGTTAGCAACAATATAGCGAGCTTGATTAATTAAATCTTTTTCAGAACGAAGCTGATGCTCAAAATAATTTTGCTGCCAAATCTTGCCTGTTGTTTCATTTAGCTTATTTATTTTTACAGTCGTTACACTTTTAAAGATTTTTATTACGTTAGCTAGTGAGCAGTCTTTAAGCTGAAATAACCAATGGAGATGATCAGGCATTAATACATAACAAATTGTATTTACTTTATTTTGCATATCCACAATAGCCTTTGCTGCAATACATGCATTGCCAAATTCTTTAAATAGAGGTGCTCTATTTATGCAGCATATAGTCACAGAGTAGAACTGATTATTATTTGAAAAACGATGTGCTAATAATTTTGAGGAGTCATGCATAGGAAAGGAATATATTTTGGCTTTGTATAACCATAGATAAGAATTAATCTAAAACAAGTTTTAAAAAGCCTTGCTTTTTCACGCCAGCAAGCTGCGCGTCTACAAGTTACTTTAAACACTATTTTGTAGACGTAGAGCTTGCTCACGTTAGAAGTGAAAGCTTCTCAGCGCTACACAAAAAACACGAGCAATAGTTAATTACCTCTTGGTGATGATTTAATTACTTGTTTACTAATGCATTTAACCAAGCATAAAAAAGGCGCTAACTAAGCGCCTTTTACACTAAACAGCAAAGGGTTTATGCTTTTTTCTCTTCGCAGCTTGCAAGGTACTCGTCAAACGTACCCTGAAAATCAATAACCTGCTTATCTTTAATATCAATAATACGCGTAGCTAACGACGACACAAACTCACGGTCGTGGCTTACAAAAATAAGCGTGCCTGCAAAGTCTTTAAGCGCATTATTTAACGCCTCAATGGCTTCCATATCCATGTGGTTTGTTGGCTCGTCCATTACAAGCACGTTCACGTCTTGCATCATTAACTTACCAAATAACAAACGGTTTTTTTCACCACCTGAACAGTTACGCGCTTTTTTGTTTGAATCGTCTGCGGTAAACAACAAACGGCCTAACATGCCACGTACCATTAAATCGTTATGCTTGGCCGTACGCCACTGCGACATCCAATCAAACAACGTTAAATCGTTATCAAAATCTTTAGTGCTGTCTTGCGGGCAGTAACCAAAGCTCGCATTTTCAGACCACTTAATTTCGCCTTCATTACTTTTAAGCTCGTTAACTAAACAGCGCAAAAAGGTAGTTTTACCCACACCGTTTTCGCCAATTACCGCAAGCTTTGCACCGGCTTCTAGTAAAAACTCACCGCCACTAAATAACGTTTCACCATCAAAACCATGGCCAAGCTTGTTTACTTCAAGCGCTTGGCGGTACATTTTTTTGCCTTCGTCAAAACTTAACGATGGGCTCATACGGCTTGACGCTTTAACTTCATCAAGCTTAATTTTATCCATTTTTTTAGCGCGCGAACTTGCTTGCTTAGCTTTAGACGCGTTAGCACCAAAGCGGTTAACAAAGTCTTGTAGCTCGTCAATCTCGGCGCTCTTTTTAGCGTTTTCAGCTAAAAGTTGCTCGCGCTGTAAGCCTGCTGCTTCTAAAAATTTCTCGTAGTTACCTGGGTAAATACGCAGCTCACCGTAGTCAATGTCGGCCATGTGTGTACATACCGAGTTTAAAAAGTGGCGGTCATGCGAAATAATAATCATGGTGCATTTACGTTTATTAAGCTCATCAGCAAGCCACGTAATGGTATGAATATCCAAGTTATTGGTAGGCTCATCGAGTAGCAGTATATCTGGGTTTGCAAACAAGGCCTGTGCTAAAAGCACACGGAGTTTCCAACCTGGGGCAACGTTTGCCATTAAGCCATAATGAAACTCTTTATCTATACCCGCTTCTATTAGTATTTCTTCAGCGCGGCTTTCGGCGGTGTAACCGTCCATTTCGGCAAAAACGCTTTCAAGGTCGGCCACTTTCATGCCGTCTTCTTCGCTCATTTCTGGTAACGAATAAATACGTTCGCGCTCTTGCTTTACTTTCCAAAGCTCAACGTCGCCCATGATTACTGCATCTACCACCGTGTATTGCTCAAATGCAAACTGGTCTTGGCTAAGGTTACCTACTTTTAACCCCGGGGTAATCGACACATTACCCGCGCTAGGCACAAGCGCACCGCTTAAAATTTTCATGAAGGTCGACTTGCCGCAGCCGTTAGCGCCAATTAAACCGTAACGGTTACCGTTACCAAATTTAGCTGAAATGTTTTCAAACAACGGCTCTGCGCCAAACTGCATCGTAATATTTGCGGTGGAGATCAAAAAGGGTAATCCTAGAATGAGTACTGACAGGAGCTTGCTGTAGCAAAAGGCCACAAACAACATCAAGCAATAGGGTAAATTAGCTGGCGAATTATACAGATCAGCCACAACTATTGAAAGGTAAAAGGCAGCTAATTTATAACCAACCTTAAACGCACTTTAACGGTGCAAAAGCTTTTAAAAATTTGCTTAGTAAATAAGGAAGGTTAAATAAATAAAATTATTGATGGGTTTGGTAAATACGCTCAATAACCGCTTTATTATTGGTAATATACGAATTAATAGCCGCAATATCGTCAGCAGTAACCGTTTTTTTACTCAGCATAAAATGCACATTATTAACGTTTATGGGCTCAACCAATGCCGCAGGCATAATGTTTGAATACTGCTTTGTAAAATATTGCGCCACTAACGAATCATCAATTAAAAAATTAATGCGCTGCTTGTTAAGCAAAATAAAACGCTTTTTAGACTCCCCCGTAAGCACCACTTGGTTTGCATACTGCGTGCGTAGTTGTTCAAACGCATCGCCAAAAACACTTCCTCTGTTTACACCCACCGTAAGCGATTTTTTAAATAACGCGTTAATGCTATTCACATTAGGCGAACTGGCGTGCTTATATAGCAGCATTTTTTCAACACGGTAGGGTAACGTAAAGTGGGCATACTCAGCGCGCTCTGCCGTTTTGCTGGCGGCAAAAATTAAATCAACACGTCCCTGTTTTAGCTCTTCAAATGCACGTAACGAGCTAGGTAACACACTAAAATTTAAGCAATAAGGTGAGCTTTTAAAAATAGCCTTAAGTACGTCTATTTCAACCCCGCCCAGCGTATTGTTTTTTAAAATTACATAAGGCGGCCAGTAACTTTCGTTGGTAGCTACTGTTAACGTTTTAGTGCATCCCCAGGCATTAAATGCACTAAAAGTAAAAAGGGTTATAAACAATAATATTTTCAAACTACAGCCTTTTGTAAACGGTTTTTAGTGTGTATTTAATTATAATTTTTCAAACAGTTCTGCTAATTGTGCCTTACGGCTTTGTATTAATTTATTAACCTCAATAACATCTTGCATAGTGGAGGTATTTTTACTCAGCATTAAATGAATAGAGCCCTTATTAACATAGGTTGTGGTATTAACTCGCTTAATAGTGTTTGACTGGCTAATAAAGTACTCACCCACTAACTGGTCTTCAATTATAAAATCGACCCGTTGTTTAGCTAATAAAGCAAAACGCGTTTTTGCCGCACCGGTAAAAATAATTTGTTTTGGATAAATATTTTTTAAGTGCTCAAATTGCTCGCCGTAATAACTCCCTACATGGGCGGCCACGGTGTAGCCCTGTTCAAGCGCATCTTGCAGGTTTTTAACATTATATTGTTTATTTTTATGCTGATACAGCCACATCACCTCGTTGCGGTAACTATCCGAAAAATAAACATGCTCTGCACGTTTTTCAGTAAAGCTGGCAGCCCAGCCTAAATCCATTCTGCCTTTAGTTTGTTCAACAAATGCACGCTCGGTATTGGGTAAAAACTCAACCTGAACACAGTAAGGCGACCCCGCAAAAATAAGCCAAAGTGCCGTTACTTCTTTACCTTGTGCGTGGCCGTCTACATTAACAACGTAAGGCGGCCAATAGGTATCGTGCGACGCGACAAAAAACCTTTTTTCGCAAGCCGTGCTCCCAAAAGAGAGGGCTACTAACAAATACACACCGTATTTTTTTAATCTATGCATTATATCCCTCATGCTAGCGACGCAATACGTACAGTATAAACCAGCCTAAAAATTTGGTAGCAAATTTTGTATAAGCATGTAAATAACATTACTGGCTGTAAAAAGTTATGTATTTATAATCAATGTGTTGGGAGGGCTAAGCTAACATGTTCAATTTTGTAACCGTTAAATTTGCAGTGCGTACGAGTGATTAATAAAAAGGGCGTATTAATTTAAAATATTCTACTACTAAGTCTATATTTTATTTATTTGTTCCTGTAGATTAAACACCAATGAATTTAATATTAACAGCAGCTTAGCTGTTAAACGATTAGCCAAGGAGCGGGTGTATCGTGCCAAGTACCACACTCACTTACTACAATAACAATGCACAAACCTTTAGCGACTCAACGCTTAATGTTGATATGTCGGCGTTATATACTGAGTTTTTACCGCATGTAAAACAGCACGGCCATATTCTTGACGCTGGCTGTGGCTCAGCCCGCGATGCCGCCAACTTTAAAAACCAAGGGTTTACTGTCAACGCGTTTGACGCAAGCCCAGCACTTGCAAAGTTAGCCAGTAATTACTTACAACAACCGATAGAGATTAAAACCTTTCAAGAGCTTGAGTGTGTTAATAAATACGACGGCATTTGGTGCTGCGCGAGTTTATTACATGTGCCAAAAGCTGAGTTGCCGCAGGTTTTTTTAAAGCTACAAAATGCCTTAAAACCAGATGGCGTTTTATATGTATCGTTTAAATATGGCACGCAAGAGCGCGAACATAATGGCCGTGAATTTACCGATTTAAATGAAAGTGCTTTAACTGCGTTAATTAACAGCCACACAAAACTTAAAATAATAAAACAATGGCAAAGTGTTGATCAGCGCCCTGAGCGCGAAAGCCAAGTGTGGCTTAATGCGTTAATAAAGGCTGCTTCCACTTTATGATTGGCGCAATGCAGCAACAGCTCGACTTTATTGCGTATATTCAACGCATGCTGGTTGAGGGCGATTTTAGCGCTACCTACAAGTTTGCACTTTTACACGCTATTGCCGATGTATGCGTAGAGCAACCGCTGTTATCTGATCAAAGTGAATTAGTAATAGAGCTACCAACCCTTGCCGATAAACTCATTACTTTATACTGGCACCATGCAATGCCGTTTTCGTCAGAGCACACCGGCGAAAGCGCCTTACTTAAGCAAAATACAGGCGCGCAATCAAAAGTAATTAGCGTATTGTTTGAATGCCAGCAAAACAACATACGTAACTTTCGCCAGCTTAAGCAAAGCCCGTTTTATAAGCCCACGTTTAATGCTGCTATGGCAACACTAAAATCAGGGCCGCTTTGGCGCTTACAAATTCTCGCCAAACAAGAAGAATGCTTTTTGTACCCGCACACAAACAGCACTCAATTCATTATGTTAAATGCAGGCATTGCTAGCTGCTTTAGACGCTTTTACGACCTAGTAGTGTATTTAGCTAAAAATGCATGGCTTCAAAAAATTCAAAGTATAAAGCACAACCAAGCGTTAATTGGCCCGCAAAGCCAGCTGCAAGAGTTTTTATTTGGGGTAGACCGTAATGCACTTACCAAGGCAAAGCCTGTTTTAGTAGAGCTGCAATCAAACACCTGTTTTTATTGCCAAAAGCCAATGAAAAACGATGTTGAGGTTGATCACTTTATACCGTTTGCACGCTACGCTAATGACTTAGGCCATAATTTTGTGGCCGCGCACCGCACATGTAATAACAATAAACGCGACTTTTTAGCCGCACAGCAGCACCGTGAACGCTGGCAAAACCAAAATTTGGTCGTTAACAGCCAAACTATTAGTAATGAGCTAAGTGCTTATTTTCATTGCGATGCCGATAAGTCTCTCGCTGTAAGTAATTGGGCTTACCAAGTAGCGCAAGCAAACAGCGCTAAATTATGGATTGCTAATAAAGACCATTTCGAACAAGCAAAACTAACCGCAGAATTGTTTACGTTTCCAAATGCACCACAGGCTGAGCTAAATCAAGTCGCTGAACCTGCCGTTAGTTTAAAATCAGTTGATGAAGTATTAAAGCTACCGTACTTCCCTAATATTAAAGTTGCCTGTGGGCATTTTAAAACTGGCGATAGCAGCGATGTTGAATATTTAGACGCGCCACTTGGCGCGGGCAAGCTTGACCCAAACGTACACTTTTTAGCACGTGCATCGGGCAACTCTATGAATGGCGGTAAACACCCAATACTTGATGGCGACTTATTGTTACTTGAGCTTATAACTTCCGATAGAGCCGGATCGCTTCGCGGCCAAATAGTCGCGATAGAGCGAGATGATATAAGCGGAGATGGGCAGTATTTACTGCGCAAAGTTAATAAATTACCAAACGGACAATATGAGCTAATCGCTCAAAATCCCGATTACGAAGTAATGATTGCTGATGAAAGCATGCGAACGTTCGCACGCCTTAAACAAGTGGTTTTGTAGTCGCGATTTTATATCGCGTTTTAACGTGTAGACGCGCAGCTTGCTGGCGTTAAAAGCGTAGCTTTTTGAATAGCTATTTTGCGTGAGAGCTTTAGGGATTTAAAAACCTCTATTCGAGGTTTTATCGCGTTGGCGATGGCAACCAAAGGGCGGCTGCCGCCGACCGCCCTTTGGAATCCCACGGCGCACCCGAGGATCACACTGTAACTTCAACTTACGTTAATGATGTGAACGTAACCAGCGTAGATAGGCCATCCATGGCCAAGCTACGCTTTGTACAGCATCCATGCTGTAAATTACTCATCATTAACTCAGTTTCAGGTGTGATCACGGGGAATTGGAGTGTGTTGTTAAATTGGTGTTTATGAATGTAGGCGGGAGTTTACCTCATGCTTTTGGATTGTAAGCGCAGAGCTTGCTCGCGCGAAAAGCGAAGCTTTTAAATTTTGCGAAATTTTGGTGTTTAAAAGTAGTAATTTAGTGTTTTTAAAATTCTTAAATAAATAACGAACTGCTTAGCTAAGGCGAAAGGATGTTAGAAAAAAAGAAACCAAGGGAGCAAAGCGGGCGTCATTCATTTGCTGCATATAGAGCACAGGTGAGGTCAGCTGCGATGGCATCACTATCTATTCTAGAAAACGATGGTATCGATAGAGTTTACTGTGACTTGCACGATGATTTTGTTATTCGTAAAAAAGATGACGATGGATTTAGTTATGTTTTTTACCAAGTTAAAACCAATGGCAAGCAAAACCACAATTGGACTTTAAATGAATTATTTGGCCTTAAAGCCAAAACTAAAGACCAGAAAAAGCAGTGTACAGAGAAAATAAAAAATAGCTTTATTGGTAAGCTGCTCTTACATACTGTAGTTTTCGATAATTACTGCAATTCAGTTGTCTTTCAAACCAACATCAATAATGGTGATGACGTTGAAAAAGTAATAGAAGACATTGAAGCAGGGGCTTTTCAAAATAAGTTCTCGGAAGTGTTAATTGATAGGTTCAATAAATGTTTCCCAGAAGAAGTCTCTAATGAACTATCCGAAGATGAAATCAAATTAAGATTATCAAAGCTCAAGTTTGAAACTGATGTACAGTATTTAAAAAGTGGTGATGATAATTTCGAACCTATTGCAAAGAATGCGATTTACAAATTTAGCGAAGTAGATTTAGGACACACTGAAACTCGTGAAATACTGATGAAACTGCTTGAACTAGTAGAAAATAAATCAAGTGGGGTAATAGCTGAGCTAACTCAAGAAAGTATTGAGCAATATGCAGGAATAGCTATTGAAGACTTACTATCGATACTAAGTATATCAAAGGACGCATATAATAACTTGCTTGAAAGCGGAGATAGTAAAGTTATAAAAAGCGCATCAATTATTCAACGAACGCTTTCCTCGGCTGGTGCTAGCATTGAGGAGGTTGAGTATATATCAAGATGCAAAACTAATTGGGATCTTTGGCACAGGAAAAATCGCCATGTGCTTTTTGAGTTCGACTTACGGTCCATCAATAGCATGGTAAGAGAGCTTTTAAATAGCTCCATTCGTAGTGATGGCTCACTTCATTTAGCTAGCCTGAGATCTCCAATAAAAGACTTAGTCAGTAAGCTTGAGTCTGAGGACTTAATGTATGATCTAAACCCTGAGCTCATTCTCGGAGGCATATTTGCGGAATTAGTTAAGGGGAAATCATGAATTTCGATACATTTTTTGAAAATATTGCACAATCTGGTACCGAAATTCGCGTTGATAGCTCTAGTTATAACAAGCCAAATTTGTTAAATAACGAAGCATTATTTCAGCTCCCATTGATCAGTTTGATAGTGCTACTTATGGCTAAAGATAAACGAAAACCCAAAGTATCAGAAATCGGCCAACTTGTTGGTGAATGCTTAGAAACAAGCATGCCCGGCTTTAAAGGCTCGGCTCAACACGTTGGTTGGTCAGCAAACTTACGAGTTAGAACTGTGAAAGCAGTTAGCTTTTTGGAATATTCAAACTTGATAGAAATCCCGAATAATAAAGGGCGAATTAAAATCACAACTTTAGGTAAGAAAGTGATTGATAAAGCCTTTAATGAAGAGGATATCCTAGCTTGTAACCTAGCTGAGATAGCTAGAGCATACAGAAACCTATGTGTTTCTAAGCAATTAGACATGGAGTTGGAATGAAGTTAATTAGTATACAAATTTTTTCAAATGGTCTTTCTGGTTGGCAATCAGATTTACTAAAGTTTGGCGACAATATTACTCAACTATTTGGTAAGAATGGTTGTGGTAAAACTCCTATAGTACAGTCGATTGCTTTTTGCCTAGGCTATCCTAGCGTATTTAGAAATGATATTTATGAACGATGCAATCACGCTACTTTAGAAGTGTCATCTCCTATCGGAAATTTGCAATTAAAGAGAATTTTCAGCAAAAGTACAGATATTCAGGTTACAGAGCCTAATGGCGAGAAGCAGAGGTTTTATGATGAAAAGGAGTATTCGGCATATTTGTTTGAAACGTTGGGTCTGTCAATAGATAACCTAGTAACCAATAATAACAAAAGCACTAGTCCCTATTTAGCATCAATGCTGCCAATCTACTACCTAGATCAAGATGACGGTTATAACAAGTTTTATAGCCCACCAAATAACTTTATCAAAGATCAGTTCTCAGAAATGATGAGAATGATATTTGATTTGCCAGTCAAACACTCATTCGACCAAAAGAAAGAAAAATTTAAGGCTAAAGAACGTTTAGATTATTTAGATAAACAAGTAGAGCTTCATTCACGCCAAGCTGAAATTGCTAAGCAGGAAGCCGCATTAATATCTAAAAGCTCAGAAGAATTAGAAGATGAAATCAGTACTTTAGAAAGTGAAATAGAGCAACTCAAGAGCTCAGGCGCAAACCACGATGACTCGATTAATGTTTTAGATCGCTTAATTTCAAAACATAAAGCCTCGATAAGAGGCTTAACGCTTGAAATCGCTGAAATTAATAAGAGAACAAGCGGTATTGCACAGATAGTACATGAGATTAACACCGAAGTTGAAACACTTAACTTGAACGAAGAGGCTAGGCGTGTATTCCTATCATTTAATGAGATTTGTGGCTCTAGTAACTGCCAACTGTTTGCTTCAAGCTCAGATGCCTACAGTAAAAATTTATTGTATTTAAAAGACCAAATTAAAGATCTCGAAAGAAATGCAGGTATAGATAAGATTAAAATCGAGCAAATCATGAAACAACGTGAAAGCTTAGAAGGTTTAATCCAAACGATTATCGATGAGAGAAATCAATCTTTAGAAAAAAGCGAGATATCGGCTCTGGTAGATGCAATATCAGCATTAAAAAATCAGATTTTTGAACTGCAAAGCCAAAAGAGTGACATCGAAAAAGTTGAATTACTGGAAAATAAACATTTTCAAACTATCGCTGAGCGTAATAAAGCTTTAGAAAAGTATCAGTCTTTTGGTACGGATAAAAACTCAATACCAGCATTAGTAAGGCTCAAAGCTGACCTTCGAGAGTTCTTTTTAAACTGGCTAGAAATACTAAATACCAACAACATTAGCCGAAATATTACGTTTAAAGACGATTTTACTCCGTACCTCGGTACAGAAACTATATCTCAACTTAAGGGAAGTACCAGAACTAGAGCTGTATTAGCGTACCACGCAGCTTTAATTGAGTTAATGGCGCAGCATAATTCGTTCTGTTTTAAATTCTTGATTTTAGATACACCTAAGCAGCACGAAATTCACAATGATGACCTAAACCAATACATCAAAGCACTTAAAGTATTATGTGATCAGCATTCTGTTCAAGTTGTTTTCTCTACTACCGAGTATCATTATCAAGGTGATAATCAAGATATAGAGTGGAACCCGAAATACCAAGGTGAGAAACAATTGATGTTCTTAAAAATGAATGATCAAGATCGAATCATTTAAATTTAAATAAGGCGACAAATAACTTACCTTAAAACCTATATAATACAGATAAAAATAAACGGGCAGTTATCCAACCGCCAACTTCCCCGCCTCATGCCACATTTCACTTGGCATGGGGTTGGTTAATTCCCATGTTATATTCATCGGTTGGCTGCCGTTATGGCTTTGGTATTTAACCTCGCCGTAGTTTACAAATCCCATAGTTCGGCCGTTTTCATCTTCCCCTTGCTCCCGCACAAATAACAGAATGGTTTTTCCTTTTTGTTGATGCTCAATATAACCTTTACCGCGGCCTTTTTCAGGTCGTGATGGGTTTTGGCTTTGCCAATGAAATAGATTCGGGCTAATTGCATAGTCGTGATACAGCGTTGTGGGTGAATAGGTTTTCTCACATTTATTTAGAGTTACAAAAAGGAGAGTAACCTTTTGTTCTTCAATAATTAATACTCCCTCACGAGCAGGTGATTTCTGCTCAAACGTATGCACGCCAAACGCGGCGAGTATTTGCTGGCGAGTGTAGCGGCTGTGTAATTTTATGGCATGATTTGGCTGGCTCGTTAAATCGCTTTCTTGCTGGTGTATGCGGTTTATTAACAGCGCGATCACTTGTGCAAGTTCCTGCTGTAGCTCTTTGTGTTTAAGTGTCTGTAGGCTCTGTTCAAGGGTTTTAAAGCCTAAACCTGTGCCTGTGCTATCCCAAAAGTTGTAATGCGCCATAAGCGCGTACTGCTGGTTTTGTGGGGTTGGCATAAAGCTAAAGTTGTTATTACATAAATCACGTAAAAAGCATAGGTAACTGAGCGAGTTGCAGCCGAGTAATTGGGTGTTTATAGCGCGGTAATACGCGGCGTAAATGTCGGCTTGGTCTGCGAGTATTTCATCGCCTTTTAGCCAGTGCCAGCCGCCGAACCTACCATCTTTTGGTTTGTATATATCTTCAAGCGTGACTTGCGGGTTTATGCGTAAAAAACTACTTAGCGTTAGCGTGTCATTGGTATGTTGCGAATAGCTATTTATCAGCTGCTGTAAACGGCGTTTAGAGTTTATAGCTTGCTGAATATTTTTTAATATTGTTTGTTGTGTGCGCTTTTGTAGCTCTATACGGCAACCTAACGGTAAATGCGGGAAGTTGTTTTCAATCTCGGTTTTTATTGGTTGGTTACTTTTACCAATTAGCGCGCGGAATTTACTGGCAAAGTCGTATTCTGGGCGAGCATTGCCTACAAAGTCGAGTACCGTACAGCATTGCTTTTGGCTGTTGTCGGGCAGGCGTAGGCCACGGCCAAGTTGCTGCAAAAACAGCGTTAGGCTCTCGGTTGGGCGTAAAAATAACAGGGTATCGACCTCTGGAATATCCACACCTTCGTTAAAAATATCAACCACGCACAGTATTTGTATTTCGCCTTGGCGCAGAGCTTGTTGTTTGGCCGCGCGCTCATTGGTGTTTTTACTGGTCAGTACATCGGCGTTTATGCCAGCTAAGTTAAATTTAGACGCCATAAACTCTGCGTGTTTTTGGCTTACGCAAAACGCCAGCGCTTTAATGCGGTGAACATTAGTCACTATATCAGCAAGGCTGGATATAATTTTGTTTGCGCGGCT
Source organism: Pseudoalteromonas marina (assembly GCF_000238335.3). Taxonomy (NCBI): domain Bacteria; kingdom Pseudomonadati; phylum Pseudomonadota; class Gammaproteobacteria; order Alteromonadales; family Pseudoalteromonadaceae; genus Pseudoalteromonas; species Pseudoalteromonas marina. The sequence continues at coordinate 118,477 of NZ_AHCB03000012.1, forward strand.
GTTCTCTCCTGTATAAAGGTTACTTAGCTCGCTTATATCGTAACGGCCACCGCGCCATGTTATTTGGCTTAGGTCGGTATCGTCATCTAGTCCAAAGTACTGAAACGGGCATAAGTGGCGTTGGTTTATTGCCTCTGGCAAGCGAATTTCAGCGGCTATTACCCCACAAAAATCATCGAGTATATTAGCGCCATCTTGTCGCTCTGGTGTGGCAGTTAAACCAAGTAATATTGTGGGCGTAAAGTGATTTAAAATAGCGCGATAACTGGCAGCGCTTACGTGATGTACTTCGTCTATTACTATGTAGTCGTAGTAATCGCGGGTTAAATTGAGCGATTCAATTTGGCTGTTCAGCGTTTGGATTGATGCGAATAATTGGTTGTAGCGTTGTGGTTTGTAGTTACCTACCCACAGCTCACCAAAGTCGTTATTTTTAAGCACGCCGCGGTAAGCGCTTTGCGCTTGTTTTAGTATTTCTTCTCGGTGGGCTACAAACAAAAAGTGTGCGTTTGGGTTTTTATCGTAAACGGTTTTAAAGTCGAACGCCGATATAATGGTTTTACCTGTACCTGTTGCGGCTACCACTAGGTTTTTAAAACGATTATGTACGCTGCGTTCAACGCTTAGCTTTTCTAAAATAGTGAGCTGATGCGTTTTTGGTGTTATATCAAAATAAAACTGGCTGCTTGATTGCCCAACACCGCGCTGCTCGTTAAGTGAATTTATGAGCTTTTCTTTACATTCAGCTTTGCCAGTAAATAGCTCGAAATCTGGCGACTGCCAATAGGTTTCAAAGGTACTTTTGGTTTTAGCTATTATGTGTGGAATTTCTTGCGCGGTAATTTTTAAGTTCCACTCTAGGCCGCTGGTAAGAGCCGAATGCGATAAATTAGACGATCCAATATAACCAGTATGAAAACCCGTATTACGCATAAACAAGTATGACTTTGCGTGCAAGCGCTCTTGCTGATTGTTGTAACTAAGCTTTACCTCGGTATTTGGCAGGCTTGCTAAAAACTCAACCGCTTTAGCATCCGTTGCGCCCATGTATGAAGTAGTAATTACTTTGAGTTTATTGCCGCTTTTAGTAAAGGCTTCAAGCTCATTTTTAAATATGCGCAGTCCCGTCCATTTTATAAATGAGACAAGCCAGTAAATAGTGTCGGACGATTTTATCTCGCGCTTTAGCTCGGTTTCGAGCGATATACCTGCATTAGCGCCGCTAAACAATTCGCTTTGGGTAAGCCCCGTAAGTGGGAATATATCGTGAGAGTAATCTTTAAGGTTGGCCGCAATAGGGTTTTGGGTATTAAACAGCGCGGTGAGTATTCGGCCTTGGCTGTCGATAAGGTTTTCGTTAATTAGCTCGTCATCGCGAATATGATCCTTAAGCCAATGCACAAGGCTATTTGCAAGGTCAATTTGTTCTTCCAAGCGCTTTTTTGAATTAGGGATTGCATCAATGGCATGTTCAACCAGCTTACCTAAAAAGCGCGAAAGCCATGTTGCGGCTTCGGCCGTTTCAAGCTGGCGCTCACCCACATAAAATTGATCACGATTTAAGTTTTGCTCAATTACTTGCGTAATTAACTGCTCGTAAATACCAATTTGCTGCATTAAAACCACTCCCTGTTTGCGAGTGGTTAGTTTACTAAAAAGTGCATTGTAAACAAGCATTAACTCATTATTGAATTAAAGACTAATGCTAAGACAATTCCCCGTGTTCACGCCCGAAATTGAATTAATGATGAGTAATAGCAGCGCATGGATGCGCGTAAAGCGATGCCTACACATGGACGTGTTTCATCGTGTTTACGTCATATCATTAATTTAAATTGAGGAAGCAGTGTGATCCTCGGGGCGCCGTGGGGTTCCAAGGGGCGGTCGGCGATATCCGCCCCTTGGTTGCCATCGCCAACGCGATATTAGTTTATTGTAAGGTTTTAATGTATAAACATATTTGGGTTATAAATAGAGTTAAATAAAAGGATAAATATGGATATAGTAATTAATAAGGAACAGCTCCCTGAGTTTGCAAAGCAGCACTTTGGGCACTTGTATAATCGTCTAGGTGAAGGGATTTATAGCTCTCATGAGACATTGAAAGAAGGGGATGTTTACCTCTTAGGCCTGAACCCCGGTGGTAGTGGTCACACAAAACTAGGCGAATTCATGAATAATACGCTTACTCGCACCAGAAATTCTTATTTAGATGAAAGTTGGAAAAATGGTCAAAGCGAATATGCGCAAGGCGCGGCTCCACTTCAAAAGCGAATTCAAGGTTTACTACCGGGCATAAATCAAAATGTAGCTGATGTATGTGCTAGCAATTTGATTTTTACAACATCTAAGTCTTCGCAAGATAGCAATTTTAATTTTGGTTTCGCTGGTACGTTTTGGCCTTTTCATCAAGCTGTTATAGAAATAGTAAAGCCAAAAGTTATTTTAACCTTTGGAAATGCAAAGCATTTATCGCCCTTTGGCTTTTTAAAATCAATGTATTACGATGAAAATAATTCAGATACTTTTGAAGCGATTCACGCAGAACATGGTACGTGGAAGTGTTATGGATTCAAAACTAATTTCAATGGTAGGCAGACGGCTATTATAGGTTTACCACACCTAAGTTATTACAACCCAAATAAAGAAAAGATCTTAGAGTGGATTCGGAATTTTTCTGGATTATAAATCATCAAATCAGCACTGCATTTTTATCAGTGCTTCCTTTCTATTAATTTTAAAAGCTACGCATTTCGCGCGAGCAAGCTGAGCGCCTACAAGTGTTTAGTTGGGCTTCGTAGCGTTAGTTTGAATAATGCGACATGTACCTGTTTTTAATGTATAAAGCTTACATTGTTATTATAGGAATTCATCATGGATGATTTATTAAACCAAGGCCTTAGCCTTTTAGTTATTATTGGTAGTGTTTATTTATTACTAGGTGTTTTGTTTGTTAAAATATGGCTTCATCAAAAAAATGCAAAGCTGCCTGTAGATCGCAAAAAACTTAAACGTGTTGCTGCGCAAACATTAAATGAACAAGTTAATGACAAGATTGTTGAGGTAATAGGCCTGATTTCTTTATCTGCTTTGATAGTCACCATGCCTTTTGCAATTAAAGGGATTGCTGAAATGTTTGCTAGTGGCAAGGTTAATTATTTCCTAATTACTTTGATTATTTTAGGTTTAGCTTATGTAGCAAGAAAGCTGTGGGTAAAATCTAATCACTTAATAAAGCTAAAACTTGGGCGTGATGCCGAATTAGCAGTTGCCTCTGAACTTATAGAACTTCAGTCACATGGATACCAAGTATTTCATGATATACAAGCTGATGGTTTTAACATTGATCATTTAGTGGTGGGGCCAAATGGTATTTTTGCTATTGAAACCAAAGGCAGGCACAAGCGAATAAAAGACGACATTAATTACAAAGTTAAATTTGAGAATAATCATTTAGCCTTTCCCTCTTGGTTTGAAAGCAAGCCGCTAGAACAAGCCCAAAATCAGGCTAATTGGGTGAACAAATGGTTACAAGAGGCAACGGGTTTTAATACCCAGGTTATACCGGTGTTGTGTTTTCCTGGTTGGTTTATAGAGCTTAAACAGCGTCCAAACTTTCCTATTGTTTCGCACAAACAATTAGTGAAAACAATTCTTTCTATGCGACAAGTAAACTTAAGCCAAGAGCAGCAGCGTGCTATTTGTTATCAAGTAGTTCAGCGCTCATTGCATGAAAGCAAAGCAATTTAAACGCTTCGCTTTTCACTTCAGCAAGCTTTGCGCCCACAGAGCAATTAATCATTGTATTTATAATTTAATAACAATGACATTTTAGTTATTTTTAGCGTTAGCCCTAGTGTGAGTTTTGTTTTTTAAGTATTGTTGTTTAACTATTATGCTGGGCTAATTTAATGAAAATAAAAACACGTCATTTATTGTTGTTGGCTGTGGTGTTGCTGGTTTTACACTTTTTTTATAAACCAAATACCGCTGTGGTTGAAGTAAATAACTATACGCACAAAGCTGAAAATGCTGAGAGTTATACGCATGTGTATACTACTGAAACCGTTAATTATAAGCGTGTTGATAATGTAGCCAGTAAAGTAAAAGCTCAGCCAAAACCTGCCCCAGTGCAGCAAAATAGTTGTGAGTTGATTCATGACCCTGAAGAACTTGAATACGCGCAAAGTGAGCTGTCGCAGTTAAACGATAATCTCGATTTTACAGCCGAACAATTTGATATTGGCCCTTACACCTCTGTTAATTTAATTACCCCTAATGTAAATGACGATTATCATAAAACGCTGCGTATTCGTTTATTTGAAGCATACGAAAAGTATCAAAACTTATTTGGTTTATACCCCGACAAACCCATTTTAATGAACTTGGTTGTACTACCTAATAATTATTACGACGATTATGTGTCGCGCTTTGGGGCTTTACCAAGCAACAATGCGGGGATTTACTTTGGTAAAAATAATACGGCGTTGGTGAGGTTTGACCCGGCCGATCCGCAAAGTAGTTTACGCGTAGCAATTCACGAGGCTATGCATGTTATTAATTTTAATTTAATTGGTATTACCCCTAGTTGGTTAAACGAGGGAATAGCTGAGATTTTTGAAAATACGCTGATTTATAAAACTAACCGAACTATTGCTATTCCTACCTACCGTGTACGCCGGACGTATATGGAGTTTAGGTCGTTAATTGATTCAGAGGCGTTGTGGGAGCAGCAGTCTTACCGAAACGATTTATATGCAAATGCGAATAATTGGTTGGCGTTTTATATTCAGCATAAGCAGGGCAGAAGGGTGTTAAAGGCGATTGTGCAGGCTGAGGCTAAAAACCCGTGCAATACGCTTGATAATGAGGTGATTTTAAATGCGCTTTCTACCTATTTTATAGATTACGAGCAGGCGTATTTAGTGTGGTTAAAGGCATCGCAGCAGGTTGAGGGCGAGTTTATTCCTGTTTATTAAAGTGTGTTAGTTATTTATAAGCGTAATGCACAAAGAGAAGCGAATGAGGAGTAAATGAGAAGAGCAAAGCTACTTGATTTAAGTTATTGGTTTTCATAACGAGTCATTTAATTACTACTCTAAAAGCGGAGCGTCTCTAAACCTCTTTGTGAATAATGGGGTTTTAGGGCTTTAATGCACAAAGAGAAGCGAATGAGAAGAAAATGAGTAGTCAAAGCGCGAAGTAAAATTGCATCTACAAATATTTAAATTACGGTTGCCTATAATTTAAAAAGCGGTGTTGCTTGCAAAACAATGAGGCAATTAATGCCATTAATCGCCTCATTGAATGAGGCAATTAAATCATATAGACTGAAGTTAACTAACTTAAGGGCTAAAGACTATGTGGATATGGCAACAACAAAACTGGCCAAACTTTACGTGGGATTATGCGTCGCTTGCTCCCTTACTAAGTGAACTTTCATATAACCATGGCTTATTAGTGGGCCGTATGGGCGTGCAAAGTGCCCATCAAAAGCAGCAAGCTCTTGATACTTTATTAGCAAATATTATTCACTCTAGTGCGATTGAGGGCGAAAAGCTTAATGCATTTTCGGTTCGCTCTTCGCTCGCTAAAAAGCTCAATATTAACGAAAAGCCTTATCCCACAACTGTGCAAAGCGACAATCTTGCAGAAATTATGCTTGATGCAATAACTAACACAGATTCAGCGCTTGGTTTAGAAAGGGTGCTTAACTGGCATCGTTTATTATTTGCAGATGAGCAAAGCTTGTTTACTAATATTGAGGGCGGCCAGTTGCGTGGCGGTGAGCCAATGCAGGTGGTATCAGGGCGTTTAGATAAACCGGTATTACATTTTACAGCGCCACCTAAAAAGTTAGTAAACAAAGAGCTGTCGCTTTTTTTTGATTGGTTCAACACCACGCAAAACGATCCACAAATAGACCCTTTTATTCGTGCTGCTATTGCACACTTGTGGTTTGTAACAATACATCCGCTTGAAGATGGTAACGGGCGCATAACACGTCTTATAACCGACCTGGCTTTAGCACAAAAGTATGCAGAGTCTATTCGGTTTTATGCTATGTCGGTGGCTATTTTAGACGATCGAAAAAGCTACTACGAGGTGCTAGAGGCCACGCAGCGTGGCGGGCTTTGTATAACACAGTGGATTAAATGGTTTTTAAATACGCTTAATAATGCGATACACCATACGCTTAAAAATATTGAGCAAACAGTTTTAAAAACTAATTACTGGGCAAGTAAAGAGCAAACAAAACTAAGTGAGCAACAAGTAAAAGTAATTAATAAATTACTCGATGGCCAATTTGAGCACGGAATTAGTGCCAGTCAGTATCAAAAGGTAGCTAAAGTCAGTCGTGCGACTGCCACACGGCATTTAGCCGATTTACAAACATTAGGTTTCATAACAAAAACAGCTGCCGGTGGGCGCAGTACACGTTACACAGTTGCTCAATGAGGCAATTAAATGGCTATTTGACTCATTGATTGAGGCAAATAGGTGTGTTTAAGTTAAACGAGTAGTGCTGAATGCTTTAATTAAAGCGAAAGGTAAACTTTCGTCCATAATTTAAAAGCTTTGCTTTTAGGGCTTTAATGCACAAAGAGAAGCGAATGAGGAGTAAATGAGAAGCCAAGTGATGGTGTTAAGTGATCTTTTTATTACCACAGAGCACACCGAGGCGCTTCGCGCTACACAGAGAAAACATTAGTAATGTTAGTTACTTCTCCGCATCTTTTTTCTTAACTTTTGGTGCTGAAACAATCACGTTTCAACCCCCGTAAAAGCGTTGCTTTTAAACGCCAGCAAGCTGCGCGTCTACCAGTAAATTGAACCTCTTTTTGAATAATAGGCTTTTAGGGCTTTAATGAACAAAGAGAAGCGAATGAGGAGTAAATGAGAAGCCAAGCCATTTGATTTATTGGTTTTTTAATCACGAGTCACTTAATCACTTCTCTAAAAGCGCAGCGTCTCTTACCCTCTTTGTGAATCATTGGTTTTAAAGATGTAATGCACAAAGGGAAGCGAATGAGAAGCCAGAGTGAATAGGGCTACTTTTAGCTTGGTTTTGTAGACGTAGAGCTTGCTCACGTTAGAAGCGCAGCTTCTTGCTAAAAAATAAATATCACCACAGAGTACACCGAGGCGCTTACGGTTAAAAATCAAAGCGCGAAGTAAAATTGTGTCTGCGGATGTTTAAATTACAGTTTCCTATAATTTCAAAGCGGTAGTGCAAGCAAAATAATGAGGCAATTAACCCTACCATTTGCCTCATTTTATGAGGCAAATAGCGGTGTTTAAGTTTAACGAGTAGTGCTTGATGTTTTAATTAAAGCGTAAGGTAAACTTTGTTTCATAATTAAAAGCTTCGCTTTTCGCGCAAGCAAGCTTTGCGCCTACGGTGTTTGTTGCAAGCGCTGGTATTTAATTACTGATCTTGAGCTTGCTCACGTTAGAAGTAAAGTTTCCCATTATTAAGCACAATCACTACCTCTAAAAGCGGAGCGTCTCTTACCCTCTTTGTGAATAATGGATTTTTAGGGCTTTAATGCACAAAGAGGAGTGAGTAGGGTTGTTACTCTTTTGTTTGTAGCTTTTTAGCGCGTTCTTCTGCGTCTATTAGTGCTTGTGATTTAGGGGGGCGTTGTTTTTCTTCTATTTTGGGTTTTTCGGCTGAGTTTGGGTCCCAACTTGCGTCAAGTGATAGGTTGGCAAATGGGTTGCTGTTATCTGCTTTTTTAGGCTCGGCTTTTGCCTCAGATGCTTCTGGCTCTGGTTGAATTGTTTCACGGGTGTTTTGTGGCGCTGGTGGCTCCGGCTCAGTTTGTGTTGGCTCTGTTTTACGTGGTTTTTTCTTTTTGCCGGGGAGTGGTGCATTAGGATCGAACGTGCGCACTTCGGGCTCTTTAAAGTCGTGTTCAGTTTTAAATGCAGGCGCTTCTGGCTCGGATTTATCTAATTTAGTAGGTGTACTTGTTGGTAGCGGCTCAGGTGTTTGCTCTGCTGGTTGTTCAGTATTTTCTATAGGCTTTGCTGGTGTTGGCTCTGGTTTTACTGGGCTGTGCTTACGCTGTTTTTTTACAGGTTTTGCATCTGGATCAAAGTCGCGTACTTGCGGTTCGTTAAAGCTGCTGGCGTTTTTAATACGCTCTAACGTAGTTTTAGCTGCGGCTTCAAACTCGGCGGTATTAGGTTGTTGTTTTTCTTCGCTTGGTTTGTCATTAGTAACGGCGTTGTTAGTAGGGGCCTTTGGCTCTGCTGCTTCTGCAGCCGATTGCTCACTGGGTGCCGGTGTTTTGTGTGTAGTTTTTGGTTGCTGTTGCTCTGAGGTTACATTAGCTGTTTGTTTTTCGGCGCTTTGTGTATTTTGTGTTTGCGTACTAACTGCTGTAACGGCTGCGCTGGCATTGGTTTGTTTTGCGCGGCGCAAACGAATGATCACCATTGCGCCAATAAGCACAACCAGTACTAATACAAAACTTGGTAATAATAACGAGCTAGGTTGCTGGCGCGCTGGTTGCGGAGTAATCACTGGCGCTGGTTTTATCACCGGCGCTACTGATGGCTCTGTGGGTTGTATAACCGGTGTCGCTTGCTCTGTTACTTGGCTTTGCGCTGGCTCTTGTACTTTTTTTGATCCTTCTTCAAGCATTTTTGCTGAGACTTGTTCACGTTTTTGAGTTGTTATTGGCTCTGCTAGCGTTTGGTTATCAGCTGTGTTGTTAGGCTCTTTCTTTTCAGTAGGTGTAGGTTGTGTAGGCTCTACATTAATGGTTACTTCGCTTGCGTTAGCGTCAATCATGTCGCTAATTTGCTGTTTTTGCTCATCGGTTAAGTTAAGTGTTTTTTCGTCAATTAGCCCATCGGTGGTTTGGATAGTGGGCTCAATAACCGGAGCAGGTTGCACATTGTTTGGTTGTGGTTGGGTTACTATTACGCTTTGCTCTGGCTCTTTTACTACTGGTTTAGGCTGAGTAAGTACTTGCTTAGTTTTGTTACAATGTTTTTTATAGTCACGCGCCGCTTTACGGTATTTTTCGCTTGTTTTGTTATTACTGTATTGCTGTACTTCTTGCTTTATAAGTATGCACATTGCTTCGTTATAAGCAGCGCTATTAACACTATAAAATAAGGCAAAACAAAGCGTCAGGCGTGTGAGTAAAGTGGTCATAAGGGCGGTTAGCGTTTAAACATTAATAAGTTGATTTTAAGCGTAAAATTAAAAATTATCTAGGGGAGTATTACGCTTAATGGCGGGCGAATATGGCTAAGCTTATTTGCTTCAATATTAAAGCTTAGCCAGGCGGTTATTAAATAGCGCTGAGTAAGCGCTATTTTATTAGCTTATTACCATTAGGCTGCGGTATTCGTCGTAGGCAAATTGGTCGGTCATGCCGCTAATGTAATCTTGAATTAACCGGCATCGGTAATAAAATTCGTAGGCTGCAAAGTGGTCGGGCTCTTCTTGCATGGCGTCTATGGCATGTTGGTAGCTGTTTAAGTGCTTTTTAGAGAGTTTTTTAACAAGCCTTGATTCTATTAGTAGGCGTTTGTCGCCATTTAGTGCGCGTTTAAAGTCGTCGCTTGTTAATTGCAGTAGTGGTTTGTAGCTGTCGAGTAGGCCGTTAATGATTCTGTAGCCTTGTAGCTCAAGCTTTTCAACTTCTTTATCTGAAAACACATGCGCTTGGGCAACTTGTTTAAGCGTTTGTGTTACGGCGTGCAAGTGGCTTCGGTCTTCTAGTAGAGCATGGTTAAAGTCGCCGTGATAAATGGGTTCTATGTTTTCTATAAAGCGTTTTGCGGCATGATTAACTAGCGGGTGCAGCAGGGCTACACGTAGGTATATAAAAAATTCGCTATTAAAGTTATACGGTTGTGCTTTGGCACGCTCTAGTGCGTAGTTTACCGCTTTGCTAACAAAGTCTTGGTGTTCGGTGTCGTCAATGGTTAGGTTTATAAGTACTTTTTGATAGTGATTTTTAAGCACGGTGCACAGTAGCTCAATGGTTATTATGCCTTTTTCTACGGCGTCTTCTATGTCGGCTAGGCAGTACGATATATCGTCGGCGGCTTCCATTATGTAACTGGCCGGATGGCGACAGTAGGGCTCTATGGTTAACTCGTTTTGTAATGCTTCAATAAAGGCTTTTTCACTGTAGTAGTAGCCTACTTTTTTCATTAAGTAGTTTTTATTTTGGGGTATGTCTTTTACATCAAGCCCTGCTGGGCGAGTATATTTTAAAATACCTGCACTTTGGCTGTAGGTTAGGTTAAGGGTTTGCAACGAGTGAATAATACGAATGCCCTGGGCGTTGCCTTCAAAGTTGCAAATGTCTTGCGCTAGGTGCTTAAAAATAACGCCTATGCCGGTGTTTGGCTCGCGGCATCGCTCGGGCGTTACACTGGCTAAATTAGTATTAAACCAGTGGTTTATTGCGGCTTCGCCAAAGTGGCCAAAAGGTGGGTTGCCAATATCGTGCATTAGGCAGGCCATTTCTACTAGGCTTTCGAGTGGGCGTTCTAGGTCGGTTAAGCCATAATCTTTTTGTTGCTCAAAGCTTAGGTTGGCAAAAATACGTTGTACAATAAAGCGCCCAACTTGTTGTACTTCAAGCGAGTGGGTTAACCTTGAACGCACAGCGGCGTTTCGCTCAAGCGGAAATACTTGTGTTTTTTGTTGCAAGCGACGAATAGCGGCGCTGTTCATTATGCGGCCACGGTCGCTTTCGAGCGCCATTTGTAAATTAGAGGTGGTTCTGTACATACGCGCGGGGGTTATTTTTTTACTAAAGTCGATGGTCATCGGTGTCCTTGTTTTGTGGCGATGACTGGCAAGTTAAATGCGCGTTGTCATTCGTTTTTAATACTTACTAGTTAATATATACACCTAGAGGAGTTAGGTACAGGTGCTTGTATCATTTAAGGCCTGGCAATTGTATTATAAAGTTATATTTTTCAGTATTTAACGTATTTTAATGTAGGCGAGTATTTGTAATGAAGTATGGATTTGTAAAGGCGATGATGTGGGCACTTTTGGTGTTAACCAGCCATACGGCGTTTGCAGCAAAAGAGCAAACGGTAGTACTTGTGTCGATTGACGGTTTTAGGTGGGACTACATTGAAAAACACGGCGCACCTAATTTAAAAGCTATGGCTGATAAAGGCGTAAGGGCACAAAAGTTAATACCGGTTTACCCCACAAAAACGTTTCCTAATCATATTTCTATTGTGACTGGGTTATTGCCAGTGAATCACGGCATTGTTGATAACAAATTTTGCGACAAAGCGCGTAATAACGAATGTTACAGCATGGGTAAAGCATTAGGCGACAGCACGTGGGTAAAAGGCATTCCGCTGTGGAACTTAGCTAAAATGCAGGGGCTTAAGTCGGCGGCGTATTTTTGGCCTGAATCGGATGCGCGTTTTAATGGTATGACCCCCGACTATTTTTATCATTACTCTAAGCATAGTGAGTACCAAGGCCGGGTTGATCAAATTATTCAGTGGTTGAGCTTACCTAAAGCGCAGCGCCCTCGGTTTGTTGCGAGTTATTTTTCGTTAGTCGATAGCATGGGGCACGAATTTGGCCCCGATGCACCACAAACACGTGATGCAGTTAAACAGCTCGATACGTTAATGAGGCAGTTACACGCGCGTTTAAGTAAATTAGAACAAGATGTGAACTTAGTGATTGTGTCGGACCATGGTATGGCGGTTGTTGATCCTGATAAAAGCATTTTGTTGAACACGTTACCTAGTGATGACGGTTTTATAGTTAAAAATACGGGGCCGCGTTTACTAATATATGCAAAACCCGAAACCAGCGTAACCGACATAGCCAATTACAAAGCGCGTTTACGCGAGGCGGCAAATGGCCGTTATACAGTGTTAACTGATGAGCAGTTGGCTGGGTATCATTATAATAAAGGGAGCCGAGTGGGCGATATTATAGTGCAAACTAACGCGCCTGCGGTATTTACCAGTAAGGGTAAATCGACTTATGTTGGCACACACGGTTACGCTTACACAGACGACATGGCAGCCACGTTTATTGCAACTGGGCCTGCATTTAAACAAGGTGTAAGCCTTAAAAAAGTAAATAACCTCGACATATACCCGGTGCTTGCAAAAGTAATGGGCTTAAAGCTATTAAATAAGGTAGATGGCGATGGCAAAACGTTAATGCCAGCTATTAAGCAAAAGGTTGTTGTGCATTAAAAAGAGCGCATAACGCGCTCCAAAGGGACTAATATCAATCCGCAAAATAGATCACTTAATTAAACGGATTGGACTAACAAAATAACGTAAGCGGGCATTACATATGCCCGCTTTTTTGTGCTCATTTATTTAAAGTTAGCAATACTTGTTTTTGTAGCCGTTACAGTGCGAATTGCGTATGCCTGGTTTGTAATACCGTAAGGAATACCGTTTACGCTCCAATTTGGGTTAGAGAAGTAATCGTACTGTGTTGCGCTACCAAATACTTGTGGGTACGCCATGATACTTGCAAACTCGTTTTGTACACCGTGGCCCATGCCGTCAGTGTAAACACCACCCGACGTATCACCTTGTTTACGTGAATGCGCTAAGCCTTGGTTATGGCCTAGCTCGTGTACAAATGTGCTTGCGCCACAGTCAATCGCTGTTATTGAGTACATACGATCGCTCATTGAGCTGTAAAGGTTGCCGTTTGTACCTTGCCCAACCCATGCTAAACCACATGAAATTAAGCCAGCACCTGCACTTTGACCCATACCTAGCACTGCTACCATATCGGCTTTCCAGCCTGTGCGTAGGTTATCTACGTAGCTGCTGTTTGTTACTGCATTAAGCCAATCTTCAGATGGAGTAATTGCGTAGTCGCCTAAGTTTTGCGAGCCCACTAAACGCAGCGTAATGTCTACGCCATTTTGGCTGTAAACTTGATTACTAAACGCAATAAGCTGGTTAATTTTTGTATTAATATTGCTGGTTGCTGCAGCCGACTGGTCGGTATATAAAATACCAATATCGATTGTTTCTGCTTGAGCTGTGCTTGCAGCGCACAATGCAGCTGCTACTGCTGTTTTGATGATTACATTCTTCATTGTTGTATTTCCTTACTCTTGTAGTGGTTAATATAGTTATTATTAAATTTTGCTTAAGCATAACGAGCACGCTTAAGCAGCCATTTAATGGGGCTTAATATAAAAAATTAGGTAATAGCAATCCGCGATAGCACTTAATTAAGCGAGCGGAATAAGTGATTAGCCGTCGGTTTTAGGGGCAAACATATCGGCAGCGTTATCGGGTTTTGGTTGTGGGGCACTTACGTCGTGCTCAATATGGCTTTTATATAAATCGCGTTTAGCGGCTATCCAGCCGTATTGGCCTTTGCTTTCAAATACGTAGTTACCAGAAGGCGCGGTAAATTGACCGTATATAGCGTCTTTCCCAACGGTAAGTACCGTGTTGTGCATACGTCCGTCAACGCCAAGTACTTTTCCAAAAATACTTTTGTCACCATTGGCCGACTCAATAACGTTAGTGACTTCGGCTGTATAAGTTTCGGTTGTTTGTGGAATAGCTAAATCAAAGTTTTCGCCTGTTTTTAGTGCTTGTAAAGTGGCTAAATCAAACTCTATGTACGCTTCGTTATTAAGATCGGTAGGCAGTACTTTGGCATTGGTAAGTACTGCTTTGGCACGATCTGATAAGCGGTTTACCGCGTCAAAGCTTTCAAATGGAGCTGTTTGTTCTATTTTAGGCGTGGCTTTTATAGGGTCTTTACTCATATCAATAGGCACAGGCGCTTTGGTTGTGCGTGTTTTTTGCAGATCAATAGGAACAAAATCGATCGCTATTGGAGCAGTAGGCTCCTCGGCTTTTTTGGTCTCAATTACTCCTTTGTAAATGGCAAATGCGAGTACCGCAGTAGCAATGGCAGCAATGATTAAACGCTTCATTTGTTTCTCTTTTGGTGTTTTTGGTTAACTATTTGTTACGTTTTATACTAAGTGAGTAATTAGATCAAGTTTGGTTTTATAGTATTAATGTATTGTTTTTTGATTTTTTAAGTTGTTGTAAAGTAATGATTAGCTTATTTTTAGTACATTTTAGGTATTGCTTTTTGTAGGCTTTATGCGGCCTGTGGCGCTTTTATAGGTACTTGTTTGTTTTTTAAAATGCAATAATTTAAAGGCTCAAAATTTTTTAAAATAAAAATGAAAATAATTCACGATTCTTACACTAATAGTTAATTGCATTGTAAAAATGAGCAACGTATGTTGTGTGCATAAAAATAAATGCAAGAGGGATATATGGCGTTTTCAGATCAATTACTTAACCGAGCAACCGCTGGATTAGTGGCAGTGATTATTGGTTTTGCAAGTTCCATTGCATTAATTTATCAGGTTGTGATCACTCTAGGGGGGACGCCTGATTTAGTTGCGAGCTGGATTTTAATGCTAGGTTTAGTAATGGGAACAACCTCAATTGGTTTATCTTACTATTACAAAGTTCCTGTTTTAATTGCATGGTCGACCACTGGGGCTGCTTTGCTTATATCAAGCGCACAGGGATATAACCTAAACGAGGCGGTTGGAGCATTTATGTTTGCCGCGTTGTTGGTTTTTTTGTCGGGTATAACGGGTTGGTTTGAAAAAATAATGAACCGAATACCCAGCGAACTTGCCTGTGCCATGTTAGCGGGCGTGCTGGTTACTTTTGGTATTGATGTATTTAATTTTATGAATGATATGCCCTTAGTTATAGGGTTAATGGTATTGGTTTATTTTGTAGGTAAGCGCTTTTTTGCGCGCTTTGCCATGCTAAGCGTGCTGATTGTGGGGGTGTTATTAGCGTGGCAATTTGGCCATGTAGATACAAGCGCATTGCAGTGGAAAATGAGTCACTTTACCTATATTGCGCCTTCGTTTAATTTACAAGCCTGTATAAGCATTGGTTTACCTTTATATATTGTGACAATGACCTCTCAAAACTTGCCAGGTATTGCTGTGTTAAAGGCGCATAATTACAAAGCGCCTATTTCGGCATCGCTTAATGTGACGGGGCTGGTAAATGTACTTTGTGCGCCGTTTGGGGCGTATTCAATTAATTTAGCTGCGATTACGGCGGCTATTTGTATGAGTGATGAGGCTGATAAAAACCCGGATAAACGCTATTGGGCAAGTATTGCAGGCGGTGTTTTTTACATTTTAATGGCGTTGTGTGCTGCAACTTTAGTCGGTTTGGTGGCAAGTCTGCCGCAGGCACTTATTTTGGCGTTAGCGGGTATCGCTTTGTTTGGCACTATTGCAAATAGTTTGCAGCAAGCGTTAACGGGGTCGCAATATACTGAGGCTGCAATAGTGACGTTTTTGGTTACGGCGTCTGATTTAACGATGTTTTCAGTAGGATCTGCTTTTTGGGGAATTATAGCGGGCGTATGTACAGTAATGATCACTCGTAAAGGTTAATGACGGTGGGTTACTTAAAAGCGCAGCGTCTCTAGACTTCTTTGTGAATAATGGACTTTCAAAACTGTAATGCACAAAGAGGAGTGAATGAGGAGTAAATGAGCAGCTAAAGTGACAAGCGATGTTTTAGTTTATTTTTGTAGACGTAGAGCTTGCTCACGTTAGAAGCGGCAGCTTCTTGTTATTTAATAATAAATATGACCACAGAGCACACCGAGGCGCTTTGCGCTACACAGAGTTTAAAAAATATTGGTTTGGTCACTTCTCCTGGCCTTCACTTCTCGGTGGTGAGTTAATAACTTTATACCCCGTAAAAGCGTTGCTTTTAAACGCCAGCAAGCTGCGCGTCTACCAGTAAATTTAGAAATAATGGACTTTCAAAACTGTAATGCACAAAGAGGAGT
This sequence comes from Pseudoalteromonas marina, assembly GCF_000238335.3. NCBI lineage: Bacteria > Pseudomonadati > Pseudomonadota > Gammaproteobacteria > Alteromonadales > Pseudoalteromonadaceae > Pseudoalteromonas > Pseudoalteromonas marina. The sequence goes on from NZ_AHCB03000012.1 coordinate 134,342, forward strand.
GAATGAGGAGTAAATGAGAAGAGCAATACCAATGTTTAGTTTGTTTTTGTAGACGTAGAGCTTGCTCACGTTAGAAGCGGCAGCTTCTTGTTATTTAATAATAAATATGACCACAGAGCACACCGAGGCGCTTTGCGCTACACAGAGTTAAAAAAGTAGTTATTAGTCACTTCTCGGTGTTAAGTTAGTTACGTTTACGAATAAATCGACTAAATGTAAAAGCGTTGCTTTTAAACGCCAGCAAGCTGAGCGTCTACAGGTAAATTCAGCCATGGCATTATAAATGATGGGCTTTTCACTAACTCTAAAAGCGCAGCGTCTCTTACCCTCTTTGTGAATAATGGGCATAAAAAAAGGCGTTAATATTAACGCCTTTTTTTATATTGAGTTGATTACAACATTGGTTTTAACACATCAAATATGGCTTCAATGTGGTCGTCTCTGTCGTTTAAAGCTGGGATGTAGCGGTATTTTTCGCCGCCAGCTTCTTCAAATATTTCGCGGTTTTCGCCTTCTAACTCTTCTAGTGTTTCAAGGCAGTCGGCGCTAAAAGCAGGGCTTATAATTGCCACATCTTTAATGCCTTCGGCTGGCAGGCTTTCTAGCGTTGCATCTGTGTAGGGCTTTAACCACTCTGCTTTACCAAATCGGCTTTGGAAAGTGCTAATGACATTGTCTTTATCAAGGCCAAGCTTTTCAACAACAAGTCGCGTTGTTTGTAAGCACAGGCAATGGTACGGGTCGCCGTTGTCTAAAAATAATTTTGGCATACCGTGGTACGAAAAAACAATTTTTTGCGGCATCCCGTTGGCTGCTAGATCTTCGCTTATGCTATTAGCTAACGATTCAATATAAGTGGTGTTTTTGTGGTAACCGTTTATAAAGTGAAGTTCAGGCACCCAGCGCCATTTGCGTAGCACGCTTGATACAGCGTCAAATGTAGACCCTGTTGTAGGGCTTGAATACTGCGGATACATTGGCATGATAATTATGCGTGTAAGGCCTTTGTCTCTTAGCTCTTCAAGGCCAGCTTCTATTGAAGGGTTGCCATAACGCATGGCCATAACAACTTCGGTGTTTGTGTAGCCTTTTTGCTTTAACAATGTGTTGAGCTTTTCGCTTTGCTGGCGCGTAATGTGCGTGAGAGGCGACCCGTTTTCTGTCCAAATACTTTTGTATAACTTTGCTGAACGTTTTGGACGTACTCGTAAAATAATGCCATGTAATATGATCATCCAAACAAGGCGTGGTATTTCTACTATGCGTGGGTCAGATAAAAACTCGCGTAAGTAAATACGCAGTGCCGCGGCCGTTGGGGCGTCTGGGCTCCCTAAGTTAGTGAGTAATATTCCCGTTTTTTGATTAAAACGCCCGTCGTGGGGATTGTCGGTTACGGCAGAAAATCGCGACACGTTGTGCTCCTTCAAGCAAAGTTATATGTATATTTTAGGCTTATTGTAACGAAAAAAAGCCTGCTTTAGATCAATCATTTAGCGCTTTTAATCATAATTCTAAAGGGGGTTGGTTTTTTTGCTTCAAGTTGTTGTAACTTTTCAATTGATTTACGGCTAAACACATGGCCTTTAGGTAATAACATGATGCCAGTGTGGCTTTGTATCGAGTTCCCCAATACCATATTTTCTTTAAGCTCTTGAGCATTACAAATAGTGACCGACCCCGCTGTGCTTTTCTTCTCTTTCATTTTATTGTGGCTGGCTTCAAGTGCTCGCACAATTTTTGGATGATAAAACGTACCACTGTAAAGTTTTATAGTGTCGAGTGCGTGCTGATGATGTTCGGCCTCGTTATCGCCCACACTTTGTTCATAGGCTTCCCAATAATCACGTGCAACGCTTAAAACCATGGCGCCAATGGGTATTTCGTTACCCGAAAGCCCTTTAGGTAACCCGTTGCCGTTATAGCGCTCATATTGATAGTAAATAGCATCAGATACATCGTGTAAATGCAGTGCAGGCATAAGCATTAGCTGCGCGGTGCTTGGGTGTGTGTAAAAGGTTTTGCGTTGTGCTTCGGTTAGTTTATTCACTGGTTTTTTATAAAGATCGGGGTCCATGGCTAGCAATCCTATTTGTGCTAGGTAACCCGCAGTTGGCGCAAGTTCGATACTTTTTTGCGATGTATTTAGATACAAGGCTATATGCGTACAGGTATTGGCAATGTTTTGTGCTCTGTTACCATCGAGATAAGGGTTTGCATTAATAAAATTGTAGAGCAGTTCTACGGTAGATTTATGCTCGTTTTTTTCTCGTTCATTTGCTTTTTCAAGCTGCCTGAGCACTTGTTTTATTTGCTTTGTACGCTTTTCTACTCTGAGTTCTAACGACTGGTTCAGTTCGGTTAATTGCGCATTTTGTTTTTTGACATGCGCTTGAAGTAGTTCGTTGTGCTTTTTTAAGCGAAACTTTTCAACTGCTGATTTTATAACCCCGATTAAGTGATCGTTTTGCCAAGGCTTTTGAATGTAGGCGTTAATACCCCCATCGTTTACTGCACTAACCGTTGACTCTAGATCAGAATAGCCCGTTAGCAAAATACGTTGAGTATCAGGAGCTAGCTTTTTTGCTTTGGCTAAAAACTCTGCGCCGCTCATTTTGGGCATACGCATGTCACTTATGACCACATCAAACTGTGTGGCTGTCATTTTTTGAAGTGCGTCGTGTCCGTCGGTCGATACAACCACATTAAATTTGTTCATTCGTAACAGCCGTACAAGTGACTTTAAAACACTTGCTTCGTCGTCTAGGCATAAAATGTGGGCAGGTCTGTTGTTAAATTCTTCTAGTTCAGAGGTTTTTTGCATAAAAGTAAAGCCAGCCAAATCTGATATACGGTTAAATTTAGTCTAACCTCGGCTTATAAACAACTGAATTGGCGGATTTTATTAATCGCAACAAACTTTATTAAAGCGTCAATTTAAATTGCATAAAAAAACAATTAAAACCCCGCATAAAAAGCGAATTTTAGGCTATTTTTTTTGCAGAAATTACTAATTACTTCTACTCTAAAACAGAAGGTTACGTACTAATATTGTATAGCGAGGACTGTATGCCAATACCGGTTACAATAGCTGATGACTCAGCACTTTCAAGAAAAACAATTAAACGCGCACTTCCTGAAGATTGGGATATTACAATTCACGAAGCCAAAAATGGGGTTGAAGCGCTAGATGCTGTGCATGCCGGGTTAGCAGAGGTACTGTTTTTAGACTTGCAAATGCCACAAATGGATGGCTTTGAAGTGTTAAAAGAGCTGCAGCAAGAGCATCAAAAAACCATTGTTATAGTGATTAGCGCAGATATTCAACCTGCAGCACAGGCGCTTGTTAGCTCTATGGGCGCTTTTAGGTTTTTACAAAAGCCTTTAAAAGCCGACCAATTACGCGAAACCTTGCTGGATGTTGGCTTGTTATGATTGAAATAAACGAAGACGAGCGCGATGCGCTTCAAGAAATAATGAACATTTCTATGGGGCAAGCGGCCGATGCGCTTGCTCGACTTATTCAAACCAAAGTGTCTTTGTCTATTCCTGCTATTCAAGCAATGTCTCCTGAAGATTTTCAGGGAATGATTAATAGCCTTTCAAATAACTGGTTTGCACGACAGTCGTTCACGGGCACTATTCGTGGTGAAGTGATAATGAGCATGCACAAAGACGGTTGCAATGCGTTGGCTGAAGTAATGGATTTTGACTTACCGCTTGATGAAGCCGCAACAGAAGAACTTGTTTTAGAAATTACCAATATTTTATCTGCTGCTTGCCTACAAGGCTTTACCAGTCAGCTTGAGTTATCAACGCAATTAAATATGCCTGCGTTTTATTATCCGGTGCAATCTGCTCACAGTAATGAGTGGTCGTCTATTTTAATTATAGAAGTTGAATTTTTTATTGAGCAAATGCAATTCGATGCGCGCATACTCATTGGCTTAAGTGAAGGGTCTATTGAACAGCTGTTAATACCAATCAAAGCCTTATTGGAGGATTGATGGAAAAAAGCGAGTTTGAACGCGTCATTGAGCAACTTCCTATTGGTGCCTGTATTATAAATCAGGATATGACAATCACTTTCGCTAACCCTACGTTTTTAGGTGGATTAACTATTCGCCAACCCGATTTAGTTGGCCAACCTCTATTAACTGTATTTGAAGAACAAGCGCGTTTTTTAAAACGTAAAATTGACAGTGTATTTATTTTAAAAAACCCAAGCTTTAGTTACTGGCAACAACGCCCCCATGTATTCCCCATGCGAAGCAGTCGACCCATTACAGGGGATGAATCGCAAATGTACCAAAATGTGCAATTTATGCCGCTATCAAATGAAAATGCAGAGGTTACGCATGTCAGTATTTTTGTGACAGATGTAACCGCAGAGGCCAGTTATTTTATTCAGCAATCTGATTTAAAAAATGCGCTAGAAGACGAGCATCAACAATTAAAGGCACTGCATCAAGAGTTAAAAGTAGCGCAAAAGAAAATGCTGCAATCAGAAAAAATGGCGTCTATAGGTCAGTTGGCCGCAGGGGTTGCACATGAAATTAATAACCCAATAGGGTTTGTGAGCTCAAACCTAGAAACGCTCAAGGATTATGCGTTAAAACTAATAAAAACAACGCAGACGCAAAAAAAAATCATTGTAAAACAGGCTGAAGATCGCTTTATTAAATTACTTGAGGATGTATACGAACGCCAGGGTGTTGACTTTATAATAGAAGATTTACCGGAGCTACTCGATGAGTCGCTAGATGGTGCAGAGCGAGTTAAAAAAATTGTTAATAGCTTACGAGATTTTGCATTAAGCGATGAAGAAAGCTGGATGGAAGTAGACTTATGCGCTGAGATTGAGTCTACTTTGATTGTGTTAAAAAATGAGCTCAAATATAAAGTTCAAATTGAAAAGCAGTTCCCTGCAGAGCCTGTTTTTTTATGGGGTAAGGCCAGTAAAATACGGCAACTCTTGTTTAATACTATTTTAAACTCGTTACAGGCTATGGTTTCTGGAGGAACACTGACCATTGAGTGTAAGCAAGAGCAAGACAAAATAAGGCTTATTATTGAAGACACTGGCGCAGGTATTGCTGAGTCTGATTTAGAGCGAATTTTTGACCCCTTTTATACAACCAAAGAGGTTGGGCAAGGTACCGGTTTAGGCTTGTCTGAGGTGTACACCATTATTGAAGAGCACGAGGCAAGTGTTGATGTACTGAGTAAAGTGGGTGAAGGCAGTCGCTTTGTGTTTGTTTTCAATACCCCAAAAAGTTCATGAGTTAAAAAACAGCGCTAAGAGAGGCATGTTTTGTGACTAAAGGTTGATTGAATAGTGTTGCTGGTATTGTTTATTATTAGCTAATTATATTGGATTGGTATTTTTTATTATATTAATTCTTTACGATTGGATTGGTGGTTTGTAGATAGCAAGTGATATATTTGCATTAGGGTTACATGTTATTTAAATGTAAATTACTGTTACCCTATCATTTTAATGACGGCAGGCTTTTTAAGTACTGTTGTATTAGCTGTTTTGATCTTTTTTAAGATTGAATAACAATAGGAGCCAATAGTGGAACCTAGTATCCTTTTGGTTGATGATGAAGTTAATGTTTTGCGCTCTTTACGGCGTGTATTGCAGCGCGCCGGCTTTAAGGTAAGTGTAGCCGAAAGTGGCCCTGAGGCGCTTGAATACTTAAAAACAAGCGACGTATCTATTATTGTGACTGACTACCGAATGCCTAATATGACAGGGGCTGATTTACTTCGAGAAGTTAAAATTCACTGGCCAGAAATAATAAATATAGTGCTTAGTGGTCATGCAGATTTTAATTCGGTGGTTGAGCTTCTTAACCAAGGACTGGCGATTAAGTTTTTACAAAAGCCTTGGAATGAAAATGAACTGATAACAACCATTGAACAAGCGCAACAACTCTATTGCAAGCGTATTGCTCAGCACGAGCGTGACCAACTACTTTTAGGTAGCGTTACCGCGCTTATTGAAATAGACGAAAATGGTAAAATAAACCGTTTTAATGCGCCTGCGCAGTCTTTGTTTTCAGGTTTATACAGCTTTGTTGATGATTACATAATTAATATAGACGCACAGCCAAATAAAGACGATTTGACGGCCTTTTTAAGTAATAAAACCAATATGTTATTTATTGCTCGTAAATGCGCAGAAAGCGAAAAAGAATACGAGTTTATTTTGGAACGCTATTGGTCTGATGATTTTTGTCAGTTACTTAAGCTGTCGGTTAACCCTAGTAAGTCGAGTGACAAATTTTTAATAGAAAGCTTTGGTGATTTTTTAATTAAAGAACCTGCTTTTTATCAACAGCTAAATGATTATGAAAGTGAAAACACTAGCTACACGGTTATTTTTATCGGTATTGCTAAATTTGAACTTATTGCTGATTTATTAGATTACCAAAGCGCTTACGAGTTTACACATTTGCTTGCAAAAGTATTGCACAATACCTTTGGTGAAAAGGTAAAAATGTGTCAAAAGCATTCTAACCAGTTTATGTTATCTGTACCTCACGCAAGTAACGATGCCACATTACTTGCCGCTCTTAATAAAACAATGAGCTTATTTAGCGATGCGATACCCCAGCGTTATAAAGGAATGAGTTTAGAGCTTTATGGGGTTTACGGCATTTTTCCTGAAGATGTTTTGTCAGGTAAGGAACTTATAAATCATCTTAGCCTGAACATGAATTACCTAGCAAAAAAACAGCAACGCTTTTTTACACGCTTTGATGCAGAGTTAGTGAACGATTACCGAAAAAACTTTGAACTAAGTAGGCTGCTTTTTAAAGCAATTGATAACGAAGAATTTAGTTTATGTTTTCAGCCAAAAATAGATTTAAAAACACATAAGGTAAGTGGTGCTGAGGTGCTTATTAGGTGGTATGAGCCGACAAAGTATGGGTGGGTGTCTCCGGCTTTGTTTATTCCTATTTCTGAATGTGATGGCCAAATTATTGCTATAAGTCGATTTGTAATTTCACAAAGTTTTAAACAGCTTAAGCAATGGAACATGCAAAAAGTTGAAGTAGGTAAACTCGCTATAAACCTTTCTGCTCGGCAAATTAAAGAAGACCCTGAATGGATAGACTTTATGCTTGAGTCTCTAAATGAGAACAACCTCAGTGCATCAAACATTCAGTTTGAGTTAACAGAAACCTACCTAATGGATGATCTAACAAAATGCCAACTACAAATAACCAGATTAAGAAGCTTAGGGTTTGAAGTCCAAATTGATGATTTTGGTATAGGTTATTCATCACTTGCGTATCTTTCAAAGTTATCAATCGATGGCATAAAATTAGATAAAGAGCTGATAAGTGGTTTAGATTCATCCCTTGAAATGCAAAGTATGATCAGAAACATTGTGCGTATGTCCCATGATCTTAATTTAAAGGTGATTGCAGAAGGAGTCGAAACGGCTCACGAATGTAAATTGGTAGAAAGACTTGGCTGTGATTATATTCAAGGCTTTTATTTTTCTAGACCTTTGCCTGCGGATGAGTTTTATGATTACTTAATAAATACAAATGTGCGCGGTGATGAATGAAAACAATGAGAGTAGTTTTATTTGACGACGAGCTGTTTATATTAAAGGCGCTACAGAGAACTATTAACAGAATATACCCCGCTGCTGACGTTATTACGGTGAGTGAAATAAATGAATTTTGGTCTGTGCTTAAAAATAATAAATCAATAGACCTAATTATAAGCGATTACTTAATGCCGCACGTTAATGGATTAGATGTGTTAGAGCGCTGTTTAATTGAAAATTCGTACCCAGTGAGGGCTTTGCTCACGGGGGACCCGTCGTTAACCGAAAAAATGCGTCAATGTAACGTTGTGCATATGTATCTTGCTAAACCATTTAATAAAGACGATTTAATACTTTTGTTTAACAATGTGGCAGAATTAAAAGCACTCCCGTTTTCAGAAAGTATGAGAAGAAAACTGGGGGCAATGTCTAGCTTTCCGGTTTATCCTTCACTGCTGCAAGAGCTCAATACGCTTATTGATAGTGGAGAGTTTGACCTAACTGAAGTAGCCGAGCTTGTCTCTAAGGAGCCTGTTATTGTTGCTAAGTTGCTGCAACTTGCTAACTCGGCCTATTTGGGCTTTACACGTAAAACAGTCTCTATAGAAGAAGCCGTTTCTCGCCTTGGTACGACTATTTTATTGTCAATTAGTACATCATTATTAATGGCAGAAAATTTGCCACCCTCTATATCGGCCATCGATCACGAAAAGCAAATACATGTTGCAACACATTATGCTAGTTGTGTTAAAAAATTTGCACAACATATGGGTATGAATCTAAAAGAGCAGGCTTTGCTATTTTCAGTGGCGCTATTGAGTTTTGTTGGTAAATTAATAAATGTTGAAGAAGTGACGGAGCAACACAAATTAACTGAGCCTGAGCAAAGTATAAATTACCTTCATGTATCTGCTTATATCATGAAATTATGGGGGCAGAGTGCGCAGGTGTGCACATTAATTTTAAACTCTAATGACCTAAAAACCCCCGCTGATAATTTGAGTAATACCCTTTATATTGTTCATCAAAAGCTATTTAATAAGCAGTCTAACGAGGCCCTTATTGTTGGTTGTCAGCAACAGGGGATTTGTTCATCCTTTTGTGAGGCAATAAATACGTTTGAGTGGGAAGTGCTTTAAGTTAGTCTGCCTGTTTATCGTCAATTTACACATTTATTTACAGAACAAAAAGGAGATCTGGTTGCGTATTTTCAGTTTGGCAACTAAATATTAGTTATACAAGCTATAGGGATACTGGCATGAATGAAGTAGAGAGTCATTTAGAAAGTGTATGTTTAAACGATGAAAAAAAACTTAAGTCGTTACAAAAGCAACTAAGTGAAAAAGAGTCCGAATTAGCACGGTATAAAAAAATGCTTGTCCAAAGTACTAAAATGGCAACACTGGGTACGTTAAGTGTTGATGCGGCTTCGGAAATAAGCACCCCATTGTCACAAGCAATTAATACGATAGATAACCTTAGCCATAGCAGCCCAATAATCTCCACATTATTAAATATAAGCGAGCAATATTTAAACGGTGAACTCAAAGAAAGCCAGTTTAAACACGAGCTCGACTTACTTAATTTACAACACCCATTTGCTTGGATTGGCAATGACTTGTCGGCCAAAATAAAAGACAGCGCCAGTACCTTAAGACAGGTTAACTATTGCGTTCAAAATTTACTTAATTTTTCTGAATCTAATGAATGTCATGCAGTGCAGCTCGTGAACGTAGTCGATATTGCTGTAAATATGCTTAAGCTTCTTGAAAGTCAGCTATCGCTGTGCGCTATAAAAACCGATTTTGAAAATGTACCGCCTATTTATTGTAATTTAGCTTCAATTAATCAGCTTTTTGTTAATTTACTCATTAATGCCCGAGAAGCCTGTGAGCATAATGACACTAAAGGTTGCATTGTTGAAGTGCGTGTTTTTGAACAAAATAGCTTTATTTGTATTGAGATAAAAGATAACGGTTGTGGCATGACAAACCATGTACAAGAACAGATGTTTGACCCTTTTTTCACGACCAAAGAAGTAGGAAAAAATAGTGGGATGGGGCTAACTCTTGTGCACTCAATAGTGCAAGAACACGCAGGAAAGATTCAAGTTAACAGCATAATAGAGACTGGTACGTCTATTTTATGCTCACTCCCCTTAAAAGTATAAGTTAATAAATAAATACCTAATGTAAATAATGTGTTAAAAATATATTTTGTAATTTTAATTCCTTATTTGTGTTAATTTTAGCCTGTTTAGTGTGTTTTTTTCTTAAGTTGAATTTTATTTGCATACTTAGGTCTTTAATTTAAAATTTTTCATTTCTTTTTATTTGCTAATGTTGCTAGGATGTTCCCCATTGGCGATGCTAAATCGCTAAATAAACTATAAGAACACACATAAACAGGGTCGTCACTATGTCAACATATCGTTTAAATACACTTGCAGCGGCAGTTGCATTTGCAGTATGCGCACCAGGCGTTGCTATCGCGCAAGAAGCCCCCGTTCAAGCTGCTAAAAATATTGAACAAATATCTGTATTAGGCTCTCGGGTGTCTAATCGCACCTCAACAGAGTCATCTTCACCAATAGATTTAATAGACTCAGATGATTTAAATAAAGGCGGTTACACTGAGCTTGGTCAAAGCCTACAAGCTACAGCACCGTCATTTAACTTTTCGCGTACGCAGGTGTCAGATGGTTCTGACTTATTTAGACCTGCTACACTTCGTGGTTTACAACCCGATCAAACGCTTGTATTGGTTAATGGTAAACGCCGTCATAATCAATCTATTTTTGGTCTTAATGGGACTGTTGGTGCTGGTGCTGCCGGTACCGATATGAACGCAATTCCGTTAACTGCGCTTAAAGGCGTTGAAGTACTTCGTGATGGCGCAGCGGCAAAATATGGTTCCGATGCAATAGCAGGTGTAATCAACCTATCACTTAATAATTCAACAGGTGTAACAACTGGCTTTGTTCAGTATGGCGGTACAAGCGAAGGCGATGGCGACACAGTTACCGCAGGTCTAAACCGTGGTTTTGAGTTAGGTAACGAAGGTGGTTTTATTAATTTATCACTTGAATACCGTGATGCTGACGGAACTAACCGTGCAGAACGCGATACGGGTGGTTCGTTAAATGTAGAACCCGGAACGCTTTCAGAGGATGTTCGCTGGGGACAAGGTAACGCTGATAGCGAATTCACATCGCTGTTTTATAATATGGCACTGCCTGTTGGCGATAGCGAGCTTTACTCTTTTGGTGGGTTCTCAGAACGAAGCGCGTTAGGTAATGGTTTTTATCGTAACTTTAACGAAGCGTCTAAAAACGTGACTCAAGTATACAGTGATGGTTTTTTACCGCGTATATACAATGAAGCACAAGATCTTTCGTTTGCAATAGGGTTTAAAGGGGATATAAACCCAGATTGGACTTACGATGTGTCGGCTGTATATGGTGAAAACCAATACGATTTTACCTCGCGTAATACCTTAAATGCGTCTTACGCTGCCGAGTACTTATTTAATAACCCTGATGCAAGCGATGCTGATATTGCAGCTAATGCAGGCCCAACCGGTGGCTATTCAGGTGGATTTAGATTTGATCAAACTACATTTAATGCTGATTTTAACGGCATTGTAGATATTGGTCGCAGTGAACCACTATACGTAACTATTGGCGCAGAATACCGAAAAGAAAATTACGAAATAGTACCAGGCAGCCAAGCGTCGTATGCTTGTGGTTTAGCTAATACTGATACTTCTTATCCGTCAGTCAATGACGAAAATCAATTTGCGCAGTGTGGATTTCAGGCGTATAACGGCCTACGCCCAGAAGCGGCAAATAAAAGTGATCGAAATAGCTACGCGATATTTGTAGATCTAGAAACGATGATCACAGATGCATGGAACGTTAGTGGTGCACTTCGCTATGAAGACTTTTCAGATGCGGGTGACGATTTAATTGGTAAACTAGCGACACGTTACGAGTTTAATGATGACTTTGCTGTTCGTGGTGCGGTATCAACTGGCTTTAGAGCGCCTTCGCTTCAGCAAAGCGGTTATACAGCTTTTACAACCAACCTAGGATCGGATGGCTCGTTAACTCAGTCGTTTACTGCTAACACAGGCACGGCATTTCCAAGTGCGTTAGGGGTTGATACTTTAGAGCTTGAGACTTCAACTAACTACAGCGCGGGATTTGTTTACGATGTAAGCAGCGAGCTTTCGCTTACAGTTGACTTTTACCGTGTGGAAATTAAAGACCGCATAACGTTAGGAAGTTTGTTATCGGCTGACGACGTATCGTTTAGCTCAGATGCGCTTGCTGCGCTTCAAGCTACAGGCGCAGTACAGGCTAATTACTTCTCAAACTCCGTTGATTCTACTACACAAGGTGTTGATATTATTGCTTCGTATCGTACTGAGATCGACGGGGCTAATTTGGGTGTTACTTTTGCTGGTAATTTGAACGACACTAAAATTGATAACGTAAATGCAGAAGAAGGTATTCCAGAAGCGGTTGCCTTTGATGACTTACAACGTAGCTTTTTTACTGATGGACAGCCAAGTGAGCGTGCCACGCTGACATTTGATTATGCGCGCGACGCATATACTTCAACACTTCGTTTTAATTACTTTGGCGAAACCGATGTAAAATACTTTGGTAACGACCATATTTCATTACCGGGAGAGCTTTCTCCAACGGGGTCGTTTAAACCAACAAGTACAGTTGAATCAGCAGTGTTGGTTGATGTAAACGTAAGTTATGACATTAATGAGATGTTTACGCTTTCTGTTGGTGCCGACAACGTATTTGATGAAACACCCGATGAGTTAGGTGATGACGAAGTACTTAACTTTATTACCAATGGTGCGTTTAAATACCCTGTACGTGCATTGCCTTATGGCTTTGACGGGCGTACATATTATGCAAAAGTAAGCTTTGAATTCTAATTACTTGAGCTAAAAACTATTTAACCTGAACTCTGGTTAAGAGATATACCAACATATTTCATCATGATGATATTTAAGCTTATTTCTCTAGCCAGAGGTTTTCAGTAGAAACAAGGCGAATTTACGCGTCAATAGCTAGCCTATTTCAAGTAAATTCAACGCTGTTAGCGCTGGAAATAGCTGCTAGAGATAGATTTATTATCCAGTGTTCAGGTTACTACTAAGCGCAGTTATTTACTGCGCTTTTTTTATGTTTATTTATTATGAAAAAAGAGCGTTGTGTAATGATAAAAATACTTGCAAGCTTGAAAATTAGGCATACAATCGCCACTTCTTAAGGTTCTTATTGTTATAAATAGTTAGGAAATAAAATGGCTAAAAAATCGAAAAGCAAAGCCGCAAATAATAGCGCGGTAGACACCGGTCGGGGTGTTATTAATCATAATGCGCTGGCGGCTTTAGTAACCTCTAAAGTGTTTAAACCTCAAGTGGTAAAAGCTAAAAAAGGGAAAGGCTCATTTAAACGCAATAACAAACACGTAGGACGAGAGTCTTATTTAATCGCGGCTTAAATAGCACCGATCAAATAAGACTTTTAACTGCCTACTTTTTGCCGCAGCATGCGGGTAAGTGTGTTGTCTTTATCTATAATATGGTGCTTTAAGGCGCCCACGATATGTAAATTTAACGCGATAAGAAGTGCATTTGCTGTATGAGCTCTAGCCCGAACAAAGCACGTCTCAACCTTTTTGTAATTTATTGATCTTTATTAAAAATGCACAAAGAGAAGGGAATGAGGAGTAAATGAGAAGTGAAAGCTGTAGGCGCTAAGCTTGCTCGCGCAAGATGCTATTTTTTTCTCTAAAAGCGAAGCGTTTCTAAACCCTTTTGTGATTTATTGATCTTTAATACAAAAATGCACAAAGAGAAGTAAATGAGGAGCAAATGAGAAGTGAAAGCTGTAGGCGCGAAGCTTGCTCGCGCAAGATGCTATTTACTTCTCTAAAAGTGAAGCGTCTCTAAACCTCTTTGTGATTTATTGATCTTTAATACAAAAATGCACAAAGAGAAGAGAGAGGAGTAAACGAGCAGCCAAAGCAAATTAGTATAAGTTATCTGTATATGACCACCGAGTAAACCGAGGTGCTTCGCGCTACACATTGAAAACACCCGTATCGTTTAGTCACTTCTCTAGGTATTCTTCTTCGCTTCTCGGTGGTTCCCAGTTAAAGCGTTGCTTTTAAACGCCATCAAGCTGCGCGTCTTCAGCCCATTTAACTTATGCGGCTTACTTTTACTTTTATTTTTCCTGCATTGGCGCCATAAAAGCGGCTTAAGTCATTGGCGAAGGGACTAAATTCACCTGATTTAGTAATAGTCACCGTAGCGTCATTAGCTATTTTAAATAAAAATTCTTCGTTATTATTAATTGCACCAACTAATGAGAACCACTGAGCATCTGGAAGTCGTCTGAATGGTTCAAGTAATGCCATTGGAATTTCTTTAACGCCTAATTGCACGTCATCTCGATGCCATCCCTTAGGTGTACACTTTATGCCGTCGTCAAACCAATGTTGATCAGGGTAGGGGGTAAAGCGATAAGTTGCACCTTGCTCGAGCATTAAGCCCGTTTTGTTATAAAACTCACTGGCAAATACCACCACATCTTGGCTTTGGCCAATACTTAATACGCTCATATTTTGGTTGGCAAGCGTAATGTGCGCACTTAAGCCGGTAAAACTTAAGGTGCTGTTGTCACTGTAGCTAACGTTGTATGACTGCTTTTTAAGTGACTCTGGACGGTAGCTGGTGAGCTTATTAATTCGTGTAGCTACACTGTGGTGAACTAATGGCTTAATATTACTTGCTTCGTTGTCCACCAGCACAAAGCACTCTCTATCTACCAGCTTAAAGAACGAGTTTAACCAAAAGTAATTTTGCTGGTGGCTCAGTGCAAGTGAGTCGGGGATAACAGTGAGATCGTCTTGTGCAATTAAATTACTATCTGGAAGAAGAGTTTTGTAGTTAATATCGTGACTTGTTAACAATGAAATAGCTAACGGCTGCTCAATAATCCACTCAAGTGCATAACGTAAGCAAATATCAGCTAAACCATCACGGTAGTATCCACCGCCAATGTCTGAATGCGCGCCTGCAAACCACAGTTCAGTAATGTTATTTTGATGGTTCATCAGCGTAGGCTCAAACGCACGGCGTTTTTCATCAAGTGCCACGCAGTGCAGTGCTTGTGAAATATTATTAGCAATGGTGTGGTTTTCAAAAATAACGTGCTCGGCGCCGCGTGTCGCTTTACTCACTTTTGATAAGCCAATTGAGGCCACGGTATCAAATACACATACGTACACATTATTACTAATCAAAGGTTCCAGAATTTTTGCAAAACGCCTAGCGAGAGCGCCACCTCGGCTAAAACCGGTAAGTAAAAGGGTATCGCCTAGTTGGTAATGCGTTTTAAAATCACGCATGGCTTGATTTAAAATACTGGCAACATCGTCACCACGTGGCGCTAAAGTTTGGTTTAAAATGCGTTTTAACCGGCTACCTTTAGTGCCAATACCTTGATAATAAAAGCTCAATTGTTGCGAGAAAGGTGTAGTGGGGGAACCATCAAGTTTGCCGCCTAATAATAAGTGCAGCTTAACAATGTTAGAAATACTACTGTCTTCTTTAAAATGCTCTGAGCTAAATTGGTCTGCGTCACGGGGCTCATTTCCTGTGCCATCAAAGTTAAAAACTAGTGTTTTTCCCGTCATTGCCTTATTCCCTAAGTGGTTTGTATAAATTTACATGGGAATTGTGAAAAATCAAAGACAGCGGTAATAAAAATTTATTAAATCTGCTTATTACCGCCATGGGTTATTTATTAATGCAATTTCATTTTAGGGCGCACTACACGCAGTACTTTTTCGCTTATCCATAACGCAAAGGTTTTTGCGCTACCGTGTATGGCGCGCTGGTGCATACGATACAGCGATATATACATAAAGCGGGCTATTTTACCTTCAATAAAAAAGGTGTTGCTGGTTAAGTTACCCATTAAATTACCGACTGTGCTGTAGCGCGATAAGTTAACGAGAGAGCCGTGGTCGCTGTATTTAAACTCGCTTAGCGGCTGGTGTTTAAGTGTTGCAATAAGGTTTTTTTCAACACATTGTGCCATTTGATGGGCCGATTGCGCGCGTGGCGGTACAAGTTTTCCGTCTTCTTGGGTAAAGGCGCAGCAATCGCCAAGTACAAAAATACTTTCATCTACGGTGCTTTGTAAGAACTTGTTTACTTGAATTTGGTTGCTGCGAGTAAGCTCAAAAACACCTAGGTCTTTAATAAAATCTGGCGCTTTTACGCCTGCCGCCCATACCATAATATCGGCATTAATATGTTCTTCGTCTTTTGTTATAAAGCCTTGCTCGGTGGCTTCTTTTACTTGGGTTTGTTCTCGCACGTTTACGCCCAATTTTAACAGCTCGCGTTTGGCACTTACGGCAATACGCTCTGGTAATGCAGGTAAAATACGTGGACCGGCTTCAATTAAATGAATGTGCAAACGTTTAGACGACATGTTTGTAAGGCCGTAAAGCTTTAGTAATTCAGACACGTGATACAGCTCTGCCGAGAGCTCAACGCCTGTTGCGCCGCCGCCAACAATGGCAATATCAAGAGATTGTTGCTGGTTGTCGTCTTGGTGAAGGCGGGTAAAGCTATCGAGCAAAGAATGCTGAAAACGCTCAGCTTGCTGGTTTGAATCTAAAAAGTAGCAATGCTCTTTTATGCCTGGGGTATTAAAGTCGTTACTTACACTGCCAATAGCAATAACAAGGTGGTCGTAGCGTACAGTGCGTTTGGGCAAAATAGTGTGGCCAAGTTCGTCAAAAAGTGGTGCGAGGGTAATTGTTTTATTACTTTGGTCGATATTACAAAAGGTACCAAGTTGGAAATTATAATGATGTTTTGCGGCATGGGCAGAGTAAACTACGCCATCTAAATCGGGGTCAATAGAGCCTGTGGCTACTTCGTGCAGTAAAGGCTTCCATATGTGGGTGCGGTTTTTGTCTATTAATAAAATATCTGCGTGTTTTTTCTTTCCTAGTTTATGCCCTAATTGAGTTGCAAGCTCTAATCCGCCAGCGCCGCCGCCAATAACGACGATTTTAGGAGTGGTTATGTTCATGACTATGCCCTTAAAAATAATATACCCAAGCAATCTGTTTTATTATTTTTAAAATGACTTGGGTATCGAAAATTATTTTGGCAAAGCTCACTTTTATGGGGCTATAGTGTGCGCCTAAATAATGGATATGTCAGCAGTAAATCACCTAATTTACGGTATACTAACTTGCAAATACTTCATCTAGGCTGCATTTTTCTGTTATAGCCCTGTGTTATCAACGCCAAAAAGGACATTTTTATGAATACGCCGCTTTTACAATCACTTGAGCAACATTTTGGTTTTAACCAGTTTAGAGCAGGGCAGCAGCAAACTATAGAGCAGCTTTTAAATGGGCAATCGTCCCTTGCTATATTCCCTACAGGGTCGGGTAAGTCGTTGTGTTATCAGCTAACGGCTATGCATTTAGAAAACTTAACGTTAGTGGTGTCGCCATTACTAGCCTTAATGAAAGATCAAATTAGTTTTTTAAATAGCAAAGGTATTTACGCGGCAAGCCTTGATTCTAGCCAAGACCAAATGCAAAGCAGCACCGTAATGAACGATGTGCGAAATGGTAAAATTAAAGTGTTAATGGTGTCGGTAGAGCGCTTTAAAAACGAGCGATTTAGAGAGTTTATAAGCCAGGTTGCGCTGTCTATGCTGGTGGTAGATGAGGCGCACTGTATATCTGAATGGGGGCATAACTTCAGACCTGACTACTTAAAACTACCGCGATATCGCGAAGAGCTAAATATTCCACTAGTACTATTGCTTACCGCCACCGCCACTAAAAAAGTAAAACGCGACATGAGCGAGCGTTTTAATATTGCCCCTGAGTGCATTGTACAAACTGGCTTTTACCGCGCTAACCTCGATTTAAGCGTGCTAAGTGTAAAAACGGCTGATAAAAACACCGAACTTACAAACATAGTGCGTGCGCAAAATGGCCCAGGTATTGTGTATGTAACACTGCAGCAAAGTGCTGAGCAAGTGGCTAACACGCTAAGTGCGCAAGGTATTCAGGCGGTTGCGTATCATGCAGGGCTTGAAGATACACTCCGGTGGCAAATTCAAGATGATTTTATGGCGGGTAAAATTAACGTAGTTGTAGCAACTATAGCCTTTGGTATGGGCGTTGATAAATCAGACATTCGCTTTGTTATTCATTACGATTTACCAAAATCGATTGAAAACTACAGCCAAGAAATTGGCCGCGCAGGGCGCGATGGCAACCCATCAAACTGCTACACGCTTGCTAATTTAGATGGCCTAAACACAGTAGAAAACTTTGTATATGGCGACACCCCTGAGCTGAGTGGCATTGAATATGTAATTAACGATATTCGCCAAGCCCAACAGCAATGGGAAATGCAAGAATACAGCCTTTCAAGCGAAAGTAATATTCGCCAATTAGCACTTAAAACATTACTGGTTCAACTTGAAATGCAAGGCGCAATTACGCCGCAGTACGCCTATTATGCCGATTTTAAATACAAGTTCTTGGTTGATAAAAACGAGCTACTTAGCCAGTTTGACGAGCAGCGCCAAGCCTTTTTAACGCAAATATTTAGCCATACCGATTTTAAAAAAATATGGGGCACGCTCAATTTTGACACCCTTACCCAAGCCGCGCAGGTTGACCGTAAACGGGTTGTGGCCGCGCTTGACTACCTAGCTGAAAAAAACCTTATAACGCTTGAAACCAAACGCATTACCCAAGTATATAAAGTGCATAGTGAAGTTATAAATAACCCAGAGCTTGCCCAGCAGTTACACCACTACTTTGCTGATAAAGAACAAGCTGAAATAAAACGAATTGCTGCTTTAGTGCGCTTTTTTGAGCTACAAACTTGCCTGAGTTATAACTTAGCGCGCTACTTTGACGACCAAAACGCGCCAGCGCAATGCGGGCATTGCAGTGTATGCCGTGGTAATACTGTAAAACTAGAATACTCACTAGCGCCTGTAACTATTAATGATGACGTTATTTATCAAAAGGTAGATGAGTTTTTGGCGCATATGGCCACAAAGGGAGTTCATAACGTGGGTGTTGAAACCCAGTGCCGCTTTTTAGCGGGTATGAGCGTGCCATTGTTTGCTCGTAATAAGGTACGCCAACTCAGCGGATTTGCACTTTGTGAACAACTACGATATAGCGATATAAAAGCCACACTGCTTGGCAGATAGCCATTAAAGTAATGATCAAACCTGCATAATTATAAAAAATGTTAAATTTTTGTTTGTTTTTTCAGCGTTTAACTATACTCAACTTGACTATAAAGGTCATATAAAACGAGGTGAACGATGAAACTGCAAAAATTGATGCTGTTAGGAGTGTTTATTTCAGGGACTAGTTACGCTGAAATTAATATTTCAGGCTTTGCAAGTATTAACGCGGGTAAAGTACTCAGTGGAAGTGGTGTGCCGCAATATGGTGTTGAGCCAACCTTTTTGGCTGACTACCCTAATGTGAGTGGCTACACAGAAGACTTATCTTTCTCTCCAGAGTCGTTAATTGGTATACAATTGTCGGGGGATCTTGGTGAGGGCTTATCTGTCACAGGTCAAATTGTTGCCCGAGGTGTAAACGATTTTGATGCTAATTTTGAGTGGGCATATATTTCGTACGAAATAAATGATAATTGGACGGTTCAAGCAGGTAAAAAGCGTTTACCTCTTTTTTATTACTCAGATTTTTTTGACGTAGGTTACGCATATGTATGGATGCGTGCACCTGCCGACAATTATACATGGCAAGTATTTAACTATGAGGGCATAAACCTTCTCTATTCTGGCTCGATTGGAGAGTGGGGTGTGTCTGCTAATGTGTATGCTGGTAAAGAAGATGATGACGACAACAAACTGCTATCAGACTTTTTCTTTCAAGAGCCTACCCGAGAAATTTGGGAAGATATGCTAGGTGGTGTACTTTCGTTAAGCCATGATTGGCTTGAATTGAGAGTAACGCATATGCAATACACTAATAAACGCTTTCGTTCTGGAGAGCCGGTTTTATGGGATGGAAAAGATAGCCGTGATGGCAAATTCTATGGCTTAGCTGCCAATTTTGATTTTGGCGACTTTTTTGTACTAAGCGAACTTAACCGTTTAGATCTAGACGGAAACCTAGACACTTATATGATCAGTGCAGGGTATCGGTTTGATGCAATTACGCCTTATGTGATGTTTTCAGATTTTGAGCAAGAAGGTGAGGGAGATACTGAAAGCCATAATACCTTTGCGGTGGGGGTTCGTTGGGATTTTCATCCTTCGGCGGCACTCAAAATGCAGTACGACAGGGTAAAAGATGATTCATTCGAGTTAGCGGTAGCGGGTGATAGTAAAGCAATCACGCTTGGTGTTGATGTTGTATTTTAAGGGGAATTAAAAATGAAAAAATTAATGTTATGTGTACTGTTTTTGTTTAGCAATGTTGCCTTTGCTGATTTTGCTATTATTGTACATCCTTCAAACGAGAGTAGTTTTGATGAGTCCGTCATTAGTCGAATTTATACCGGAAAAGAAAAGTCGTTTAGTAATGGCAATACGATCATTCCAATATCACAAGATTCAAAAAATCCGACTACGGAGCAGTTTAACAGTAAACTGCTTAATAAAAGTGCGTCGCAGTTAAGAGCCTATTGGTCAAAGCTTATTTTTACGGGAAAAGGAACACCACCCAAAGAGCTAGAAAATGACTCAGAGGTGATCAAAATGGTTGCAGCTAACCCAAATACGATTGGGTTTGTTTCGGCATCTGCCGTGTCTGATGATGTGAAGGTGGTATTAAACTTTTAATTTAAAATTAAAAGCCAACAATAAAGCGTGTTAACGAGTAGCACGCTTTTTATTACTCTATTTGTTCACCATTAAAATTAACTAGCACGTTTAGCCTGCTCGTGTATCCTACTTAGTGTGTTTCTTTTATTTAAGCCGCTATGCCTAATACTGTTATTCCAAGTAAAACTATTTCCTCTACACCTGAGCCCGTAACCTGCGCCAATTGCCAAGCATGTTGCTGCCAATTAGAAGTGCGCATAGTAACCGACACCGGTGTGCCTTTTCAGTACATTGATTACGACAAGTGGGGCAGCGAAGTAATGAAACGCGCAGACGATGGCTGGTGCCAAGCACTCGACCGCAATACGCTAATGTGTACCATTTATGAAAACCGCCCACTTACTTGCCGTGAGTTTGAAATGGCCTCGAACGAGTGTATTACAGAGCGCGAAATAGCCGGTATTTAATACAAGCATATGTATTAAAAAGGGGCTTAAAAAGCCCCTTTGGTTTATCTGTGTTTTGCACTAATTAGTCGTATTTAGCTTCTAGCTCATTAGCCGTATGAAACTTCTCGTGGCTTTGTAATTGCTCGTCGTATTTTACTAGGTTTTTAAAGTGACCTAGCTGACCTGAGTTTTTAACAATTTCAACAATAAACGACATCATAAAATCGGCGCCGGTTAGGGTGTCGCCAACTAAATAACGTTTACCTTCTAGCCGGTCGTTAAAGTAGCTAATAACTTTAGCGGTTTCGGCGTCGGCGTAGCCTTCTAAAAATTGTGTTTTAGCGCCATCTTTAAGCACAAACATTTTAAGTAGTAGCGGTAAAATGGCAGAGCTTTCAGCAAAGTGTAGCCATTGTTGGTAATCAACGTAGTCAGCGGTGCCAGCCTCTGGTGCAAACTTTCCGTTACCGTATTTAGTAATTAAGTAATCAGTAATAGCGCCAGATTCGGTAACAATTAACCCATCGTCTTCAATAACCGGCGACTTACCGAGTTGGTGAACTTGCTTTAGCTCATCAGGCGCTAAAAATGTGTCTTTGTTACGTTGGTAAGCAACAATTTCGTAATCAACTTCTAGTTCTTCTAAAAGCCAAATAATACGTTTTGAGCGCGATTTATTTAAATGGTGTAGTTTTATCATGTCAGTCCTTGTTGGCTTTGCTGGTTGCAGCAACGCTGTGTTTATATATTTTAGTTAAAGTGCATCGTTGATTTTAACAACGGTTTTACCAAAGTTTTTACCACTAAGCATATCGTTAAATGCGCTTACAGTGTTTTCAATACCTTCTACCATGTGCTCGCGGTATTGTACTTTGCCATCCTGCAGCCACTTTTGCATGTCTTGGGCAAATTCATTGTAGCGGTGACCGTAGTCGTCAAAAATTATAAAGCCTTGCATTTTAATACGTTTAGTAAGCAACTGCCCCATTAGCATACCCATACGGTCAGGGCCTTCAGGTAAGCTTGTTGCGTTATACTGCGATACTAAACCACACAGCGGTACACGAGCTGCGGTATTAAGTAATGGTAATACGGCATCAAACACTTTACCGCCCACATTTTCGTAATAAACATCTATGCCTTTATCACAGGCTTTTTCTAGTTGCTCTGCAAAGTCATCGGCTTTGTGATCAATACAGGCATCAAACCCTAGTTTTTCAACTGCATGGGCACATTTTTCGCTGCCACCAGCAACGCCTACCACTTTACAGCCTTTAATTTTAGCTATTTGGCCAACGGTTGCACCAACTGGCCCCGTTGCTGCGGCTACGACTACCGTTTCGCCTTCTTTAGGTGCGCCAATATCAAGTAGGCCCATATACGCCGTAAAGCCCGGCATACCCATAATGCCTAGCGCGTACGAAGGATTTGCAGGCTCTTTGCCTAATTGCATAAGGCCTTCGCCATTACTAATGGCGTAGCTTTGCCAACCTGTGTAGGCAAGTACCCACTCGCCTTCGCTAAATTTATCGTTTTTAGACTTTTCTACTTGGCACACGGTAGCGCCAACCATTACGTCACCCACGTTTACCGGATCGGCGTACGACTTTGCGTCGCTCATGCGGCCACGCATGTATGGGTCAAGTGATAAGTAAATAGTGCGCAGCAGCATCTCGCCATCTTTAAGGGCTGGTAAATCGACTGTTTTAAGCTCAAAGTTTTTATCGGTTGGAGTACCGTGTGGGCGTGATGCTAAAGTAAGTTGACGACTAGTTGCAGACATAAAATTCTCCTTTTGAATATGAACCCACTTAACGAATGTGTATGCGTTTAATAACCCGATTGGCATAAACAATAATGCGCGCTAAGTAGTAAATGTATGTAAAAATTTGTACCTTACAACAGGAGTTTTGGGCGAGGGGCTGTTAATTCAACCTTAAGCGGAGTAATTATTCTAAAAGGTTTATTTGAGCTTGCTAAAAATATGACTATCGTAAAATGCGCCATTTTTATAAATGGCTTGTTTAAGAACGGCCTCGGCCTTAAAACCACATTTAGTCAGTGCCTTTATAGAACCAGTATTACCAGCAAATACAGCGCCAAAAATACGGTTTAGGTTTGAGGTTTTAAATGCGTCATCGCAAATTTTTGTAATAGCGTGAGTCATTATTCCTTGCCCCCAAAAGTCACTATTAAGCCAATAGCCTATTTCGCCACTGCGGCTATACTCGAATTCTCCGGGCGTTATGCCTATACACCCCGCAAATTGCTCATCTACAACAATGGCCTTAACTATTCCACTTTTAGAGCCTTGGTTTATCCACCAATCGGCGTCGGCTTGGGTATACGGAAATGGAATTTTAGACGATAAAAAGCGGGTCACCTGTTCATCGTTTAAGGTATTAATAATGTGTGGCGCGTCCTTTGGTTTAAAGTATCTTAGGGTAATCATTGTTTTAATTAAGTATAGGGTGAATAAGGTTTAACTTAGCAAGCAATTAGAGATTGCACAATCACAAAGATTAACCGCTTACGCCTATAACTTTGTTTTAAAGTACTCTAATATAAGCAAAATATAATACTGTTTAAGATACCTTTTATGCACCCACACATAGCCGCCCTATATAATAGTGCCCAAAAGCCAAGCCGTTTAATTGTAGGTTTAATGAGTGGTACCTCGTTAGATGGGCTCGATGTAGCGCTATGTAAGGTAAGCGGCGCGGGCTTAAACACACATATTGAAATATTAAATTTTACCACCGTTGAATATAGCGACGATTATAAAAGCAAAATAAAGGAGGTATTTGCAAAGCGAGAGTGCGATTTAGAACTAGTAACCTTACTGCATCCGTGGGTAGGTAAGCTCCATGGCAATATGGTTAATCAGTGCTTAAAAGTGTGGCAAGTGGACCCTAGTACAATTGATGTTATAGCCAGTCACGGGCAAACAATTTACCACTGCCCACAGTCGCAACATAATCATAAAAGCTTTACTAATGGCACGTTACAAATTGGCGACAGCGACCAAATAGCCGTTACTACCGGCATTACAACCATTGGCGATTTTAGGCAAAAGCACATAGCCGCAGGAGGCGAAGGTGCCCCCCTTGCGGTATATGGCGATTACTTGTTTTTTTCAAGCCTTGTTGAAAACCGTATTTTACTTAACATGGGTGGTATAGCTAACTTAACTTTTTTACCCAAAAGCGGTGATGCAAACAGTGTATTTAGCTCTGATATTGGCCCGGGTAATACAATAATGGATGCCTATGTACAAAAATATTTTGAGGGGATGCATTTTGACGACGGTGCAAAAATAGCAAAAGCAGGGAAAGTAAATATGCCTTTACTTCATGCATTATGCGCAGATGACTTTTTTAATTTAAGCATGCCCAAAACAACAGGGCCAGAAGTGTTTAATTTAGCGTATTTAAAAGCGGCTCAAGCACTCACCAATACGCTTGACTTAACTCACCACGATGTAATGGCAACACTCAATGCATTTAGTGCTAATGTAATAAGCGATGCAATAAAACAGTGTGCTAAACACGAGGCAAATTGTGTGGTGTATGCCAGTGGTGGTGGAATACATAACCCACTATTAATGGAGCAGCTTTTAAACCTTTGCCCAGAGGTTAAGGCGTTTAAAAACACACAGGTATTAGGAATAGACCCCGATGCTAAAGAAGCCGTGTTATTTGCTATTTTAGCCAACGAATGCCTAGCAGGTGAGCAGCAACACCTTAATAATACCGCGCAAGGTATTGCGGGAGTGACTATGGGAAAAATAAGTTTTCCCGACTAACCGCTATTGATAAAAGCGTTTTAAAACAATGATAAAAAGGTCGAGCCTACCCCAGCAAAATAGCGGCGAAAACCGTGTGGTTTTGACTGCTCAATATTTACAAGTGGCGCGTTGTAGCCGCCCTCAAATGCGTTAATATTCATATCAAACTGAAGGCTATTTTTTAATGTAGCGTATTTACCGTGCAACATAAGCTGCATTACAAAACATTGGCTATGGGTAATTTTGTTTAAAGTAAGGTTAACGTAACCACGCTCTAAATCTGCTTGCGTAATAACGCTCTCAGTAAAATACTGAGCGCCACGGGCACTTGGATGTGTTGCGCTCAGCGAAATAACATCACCTTCATTTACAGCATCTGGCAAATCGCATTGCAATGTAATTGCATGAAGCGCATTAGCTTGTACCGAAAGGTTTTCGTATTCCATGGTGTGGCTCATAGCCGCAGACATCGGATCATCAAGTGATTGCAGTGCAAATGTTAGTTGCACTAAAGGTGTGGTCATTTACTTCGTCTTCTAGATTATAAAAAATACAGTTTGAGTTTAAATTATCACCTACTTAGATTGCAGTTTTATGACAAATTGCACTTAATCGGATAATCGCTGCTTTTTGATCAAAAATGATCGTTATAAGGTTTTCATTGAATTTAGGTGACGTTTGTTGTCAAAGTAGGTGAAACTTGCGATCCAGCCTAAAAGGGTATTAATAGTGCTTAAAAATAGTGCTTATAAATATTGTGGGGTAAGCATTTAGGCAGCAATATAATTTATATACGCAGAGCGATTTTTCATTTTCAACTATATGAATTTTAGCTGTATATACAGCCATAGTACGGTCGCTCGCATAGTCAATAAAACGACCCCGTTGCTCGTTTTATACTATGAAGAAAAGCGAGCACTGAAGGATTTTAATAACGCTGGCAATTAGTTGGCAAGTTTGTTACTAATAAACAAACAAGAAAAACGAGCTCCGCCGTGGTAGAAAAACGCGCGATTCGCTCGCTATAAACATGTTAGCGTTCAAGTGTACCTCACTCCAATCAAGTTATAGAAAGTAATAGGAATTATTATGGAAGATGTAAAAACAATCCCTTTTTTGAATGGAAATGCTTGGATAAGGGCTGATTTTCATCTTCATACAAAAGCAGATAAAGAGTTTAAATATAGTGGAGAAGATAACTCTTATGTTTCGGATTATGTCGCCAAACTAAATTCAGAAAGAATTCAATTAGGTGTAATAACGAACCACAATAAATTTGTTTTGAGTGAGTTTAACGCTTTAAAAAAGAAAGCAAAAAAATCAAAGATTGGCCTTCTCCCAGGTGTTGAGCTTTCGGTAAATGATGGAGCAAATGGAATTCATGTTCTTGTCGTATTTTCTGAAGAATGGATATCAGAAGGTCAAGATTATATTAACAATTTTCTAAATGTAACTTTCGCAGGAAGAACTCCATCTCAATATGAGCAGGAAAATGCTAGGTCAAATGATGATTTACTAGCCACTTTGAAGAAACTTGAAGCATATAACAAAAGTTTCTTCATTATATTCGCACATGTTGAAGCACCAAGCGGCCTTTGGAACGAGGTTGCGGGTGGAAAAATGCAAGAAATTGCTAAAGAACCGCTAGTTAAAAAGTATTGCAGAGGTTTCCAGAAAGTTAGAACGATTGATAATCCAGATAAGGTTAATAAATCAAAGGTTACTTCATGGTGGGGGGAAGCATATCCTGCAGAACTTGAGGGATCTGATCCAAAAAAAGTTGATGAAATTGGACGAGGTAAACAGTGTTACATAAATATAGGTGACTTCTCCTTTGATGCCGTTAGATATGCACTGTCAGATCATAACTACAGAGTTTCTTTTGAAAACAAAGGCGTTAGGCATTCCTATATTAAGAGTATTAGTTACGACGGTGGCTTTTTAGACGGTGTTACATTACCACTATCTCCGGGTTTGAATTGTCTTATTGGAATTCGCGGTAGCGGTAAGTCTTCAATTTTAGAAAGCTTGCGTTACGGTCTTGATATCCCAATGGGTAATACTCCTCAAGATAAAAATTATAAACAGTCACTTCTTCCACATATGTTGAAAAGTGGTGGAAAAATAACAATTGAAGCAGTTGATAGACATGGGGAAACTTATGAAGTATCTAGAATATTAAATAGCACCCCAGATGTTTACAAAAATGGGAACCATATTCCAGATATAAAAATTCTGGGAACTATTGTTAATAATCCGCTTTATTTCGGCCAAAAAGATTTGGCATCCGCGGGTGATGGTTTTGGACATGATTTAGTCGAAAAGATAGTACGGGATGAATTGGTTGATGTTAGAAAACGTATCGCTCAAAAGCAGGCAAACGTAACTGAGTGCATTGAAAGCCTGTCTGCTATTGAAGAGGAAGCAGAACAGTTAGAAAAGGACACAAATGATCTTGCGACTGTAAAATTTAAGCTTGAACAACTAGACAAGCATGGGATTAAAGAAAAGCTTACCAAACAAGTTGATTATGATAATGACTCCCAATACTTCGGTGATGTTGAAGAAACCATTTCGAAAAAAATAGAATCATTAATAGAGGCAAGAAATGAGCTTCTAAATTCTCTAGATGAAATCAAAAAGAAAGAATCTGAAACCAATCAGTCCAAGATTGATGAACTCTTTACCAAGATTTCTCTGTTGAAGATGGTAGTGAATGATGCTTCTCCAAGCTTCGAAAAGATTGAGGCTAAATTATTAGAAATTTCCAAAGATAAAGATCTGCTTGATAAAGAAAAAGATGGTTTGAAAGAAGACTTTGCAGAAATTGAAAGAGGCTTGGTGAAAGAGCTTGAAGAACAGGGCGTTCATTCTGTCAAGCCAAATGAATATTTAGACCTTTCAAACCAAAAAGCAGAGTTAGAAGCTAGTATTATTAATTTACAAAAGAGAACTGGTACTTTAAATGATAAGAAGCGCCTTTTACTGACAGCACTCAGTGAACTAAATAACGCTTGGCATGAAGAGTTCAAACTAATTGAAAAAGTAATTGGCAGGATAAATGGTGCGCAAGAATCTTTGATAATAGATTCCATATTCAAAGGCGATAAAAGCGCCTTTTCGGAAAAACTTGAAGAGCACTTGAGAGGGCATAATATAAGAAAGGACGCATACGATGCCGTATCTGAAAAATATTCTGATCTTGGTGAAGTTTATAAGGATATTGATAATGCAAAAACAGAAGCAAAAAGTAAAAGCGAAGAGTTTAAGACCCTGTTTCTAGCACATATAAAAGATCTCCTAACGTGCCAAATACCAAACAAATACGATGTTACCTATAGAGGGAAGGCTCTCCGTTCGCATTCATTAGGCCAGCGTGCCTCTGCTATGATGCTGTTTATATTGAGCCAGAATGAAAATGACTTACTGCTCATAGACCAGCCTGAAGATGATCTAGACAATCAGACAATTTATGAAGATGTGGTGAAGCTAGTTAGAAAAATGAAGCCTAATCAGCAGTTTATATTCGCTACTCATAATGCTAATTTTCCAGTATTAGGTGATTCTGATCAACTTGTTTCATGTGAGCTAAGTGAAAACAAAATTGAGCTGCATATTGGATCTATTGACAACAAAGTATCTCAACAAAAGATCGTGAAAGTGATGGAGGGTGGAGCTGAAGCCTTTAATCGCCGTAAATCCATCTATCATATTTGGAAAGCAGATGTGTAGAACACTAACAAGTTGCTGCACGCGGATAAATTACTCGCTGCGCTCCCAATTTACCGGTGAGCAAGGCGTTATGTTTTTCAGAGGTTGTTTTGAGTAAAAAAATAGACTATTCAAAATACTCCCTAAAAGAGCTATACGAAGCTTTGGATAGCATTGATAGTGAAAAATTTCCTGAGAACTACAGACAGCTTAAAGATGAGCTTTCTAAACCAGAAAGGTCTAATGATGAAGTTCTCAGCGAGTTAGAAGCTGAAATGGGCAACCAAGAAAGTGATTTCAAATCTTACTTCATAATTGCTGTCGGGGCGTTTTTTGTTCTTTGGGGCTTTTTGGCAGAAGAAAAAGGCATCATTCATAAACATAGAAGCAAAGAAGTATTAGTTACATTGGCAGATAACCCAGATAAATTTTATTTTCACGTTTATTTAGCTGCAGGAATTGGAATATGTTCAGTAATTTTTGGAGTGTATTTGCTAGTCAGAAACAGCAAAACATGACAAGGCGCTTAACTCGTTCCCTGCGGTCACTGGGGCAATAACACTTCGGTGCTGCGCACTTTACCGCAGTATTATTGTCCGTTAGGTTCAAGTTGTATTTACATGGAAGTTTATGCGTAAAATTCTCTTTCTATTAATTTTCGTTTTGTCTGGATGTTCAAACTACAAACTTGCTCCCATCAAATCCAATGACGACTTTTATGTTTTAATGCCTGAAGTAGTCGACTCGATTGTTTATCTCAATGTATGCGAAGCTCAATCTGAGAAATGTGATTTAATCAGAACTGGCGCATCCCATGTTCATTATTGGGGAGTTGATTGGTTTAAAGAGTCAAACATAATTATCCTATATTCTTCAGATATAGGCATTTATGCGTGGGCTGAATCAGATTCTTGGAACAAAGTTGAAGTTACTCAGGAAATGAATAATTACGCTAATAAAATTTACGAAGAATTAAAAAGGTAAATATAACAAGCGCATTAAGAAATGGGACTGCTAACAGCTTGCTCAGTTCCGCTTCGCAACACATTTTAGCAAGTTATTATCAGCCCCTTATGCGGTTGTTGAGGCAGTAGGTTTACTCATTTTTTAAAAAATAGCCAGTTGGAGTTGTTCTACAGTCTCGTTATGTAAAATGAAGGATTGAGGAAATAGTATGACATTGGAAGAACTAAGAGCGGACTTTGAATGGTCTGCTAAACGATCATTATCTATGCCTATAGCGGGAGCTATTTATTGGCTTGTGGTGGCAATAGTATCAACTCAGGTTCCTGTTAGTGCGGGTCTGTTAGTGTTACTTTTTGGTTCAGGGTTAATTTTTCCAATTGCTTTATTGATATCAAAAATAACCAAAGAAGTTGTTTTCTCTTCAAAAAATCCTTTGGCAAAACTTATGGGCGCTTCTGTCTTAATGGTAAATTTGTTATGGGCAGTCCATATACCGTTATTTTTATATGCTCCTGAGTTCCTAACTTTAAGTTTTGGTATTGGTTTAGGTTTGCATTGGGTAGTGTACTCGTGGATTATTCAACACCCTTTAGGGCTAATTCATGCGGGGTTACGCACTGCGTTAATTTTAGTTATGTGGTTTTCATTCCCAGAATCACGTATTTTGGCAGTAGGCGTTTCTATTGTTTTTGTATACTGTTTAAGTATTTGGCAAATGATAAGCAGACCATTACCACATAACAATTTAAGCCAGAAGGGCGGCGCAAGCGACGCCTCATCTTAAGGCATTATGTTTAATCGCAGGGTCGGTTTACACTCTGAATACTGTCAAGGAGAGACAAATGAATATTATTCCATTATTTGGCGGGGTTATTTTTAGCGCGCTAGGCATTTATGTATGCTACGACTACCGACGCTTCAATAAGAACGCATTTAAAATTAAAGGCAGAGTTCTTCGTTATGAGGAATACATTGCTAAAGATACTGATAACATTAAGAGGAAAGTGTATAGGCCATTCTTTGAGTTTACAGTTAATGGCTCTACCTATGTTGTTAAATCTAAAACTTCATTTCATTCTAAAATCATTCCCGTAGGTCATTATGCAGACGTTTTATATCACAAAGGTGATGAAGAAAATGCTCGTCTAGCTGAAGGTAATGGTGCGGGGTTAGGTATTTTATTTATAGCCCTCTCTTTACCAGCATATTATTTTGGGTTGTTTCATTAATACATATGTTGTTACTTTGAAAACAATAAACATAACAAGAACATGAAACGATAAGTACTCCTCACCCGTTTTAGTGGACACATCCTCATCACTTTGAAGCCACAGGGGGCAAGCTTTACTTCATCCATTAGCCCCACAGTTGCCCGCTCAGAGAGAGCTTGGCTTGGAAATGAGCTCAAGCTTTTAAGTTGGTGGGATGAGTTCCAGCTTGATTAGTAACCTTTTTGCAGTTTATTTATTATATTGGCCATAACAGCTTAATTAAAAAGCCCTGTGCTAAACGTTACGTTTAACACAGGGCTTTGTAGTTTTAGATTAACCGGCTTAAAACTACAAAGCGTATTAAAACGAATACTGCAGCCTTAATGAGATTGCATTACCCGATGTTATAGTACCGCCTGCCTCGTAGTAATCGGCTTTAATGTAGTCGGCCATAAACTTTATGTTTTTGTTTACAGTGTAGTTAACGCCGAGGGAGTAGGTTTTTGCGTCTTGGTTTTCTTGCTTGAGCTTAAGTAGGCTGTAGCGGCCAGTGAGCTCCCAGCCTGGCTCTGAGCTTGCGCCTAGTTTTGCGTTTTTATACTTACGGTATCCGCCCGATAGCTGATAACCAAATTGCAAATAGCCGCCTTCGTAATCGTTAGATGACTCTTCAATACTAGTTACTTGTGCTTGTTGCCACTCGGCCATCATGGTAAATCTGTTTTTAAGCCATAGTAGCTCTACGCCTTGTTGCGAGAGGCTATCGGCATTAATTTTATCGCCTTCTATTAATGAGTCGGCGGTATAAACTTCAAGAGGTTCATTCACTCTAAATTCGTTACCGTCGTACTGCCTCTCACTAAAGGCGATGCCTAGGTGTAAAAGGTTGGTGTTTTGCTGCCATGGCACCCAGGCTACGCGCCCTGTAATAGCAGACGTTGCTTCGTCTTCATCGGGCTCGTAATAACCTAGCTGCCAATTTACTGAGGCTATGTCCCCGGAAAGGCTAATACCTAAGCTGCGTCCTGGTGAAAACGCTTCGCTTATCATGCTGCGCTCAAGCATTAATAAATTACGCGAGCTGGTTAGTTTTTCTAGGCCAAAACCTTCTTTTTGTTGGCCTATGGTTAAATCGGCATATTTCCAGCCAGAGTATTCTAGGTAGGCGTCTTTTATTTCGGTTTCGCCATCGGCAAAGCCAAGTTGAAATTTACTTTTCCAGTCTTTGTCTATGTCTGATTTAAAACTTAGGCGTGCGCGGCGTATTTCAGAGGTACTTTCTGAATCGCTGCTGTCGTATTTTCCCTCTAACAATGAGGTATCAAATTTGTTGTAGTCGAGCATGATATAGCCGCTTAGGTCTATATCGTCGTTAATTTTGGCAAAGCTTGCGCTACTAACAAGGCAAAGAGCTGAAAGTGCCGCATAAGTAATCGTTTGTTTAGAGGTCATGTTAGGCTGCCTTTGTTTGTTTTTCGGCTAAGTAACTTACTTTTAGTTGCGCTACGTCTCTTAAAAAGTCGATGTGTTCTATATCTACGGCAACTACATTTAGGCCCGTGCGCTGTTTTAAATCATCGATTAGTGTGGCTTGGTTTTGCGGGGTTATATTTTCTATGCGCTCGTAGCAAACGCTTTGTACTTCGTAGCGTTTTACAAATACGCTTGAGTCAATCAAAAAGGCAATTAAGCAAATAATGCCATTAAGAATACTTAGCTCAATTAAGCTCATTTGCCCTACAGAGGTCAGTAAAGCAATGGCAGTAACAAGGAATAAGTAGGTCATTTCTTTAATAGAAATAGACTCAGTGCGGTACCTTAGCATGGTAAATACGGCAAATAGGCCAAATGCAAATTCCATTGACATATCAACGCCGTGCAGCAAAAAGGTAATAATAAAAACGCCTACGCCAAATAAAATAAACGAGCCTGCCACCACTGCATTTTTACTTACGCGAAAGTAACAGCCATAGCAAAGTACAGCCAGCGATAGGATGTTAACTAAAAAGCGGGAAAGAAAAATAAGATCTAATTTGGTCATTTTAATTATTCTCTAAAGGTAATAGTGGGTTAGTGCGGTTAAGGTGTTTTAAACGGGCTAAAACAGGTTTAAAGCGGTTTACTTTTAAGCGCTCGGGGTAGAGCAAAGCACAGCCAATGCAGTATTTACTAAACGAGGCTGGGAATATGTGGTGTTTGCTCATAAGCTTATAAAATGGGGAGTGTTTTGTTTTTTTACGTTGCTTAAGTTCGGCAATAAAAAAGCCCGGTAGTGTTATTTTGTTATCGCCTTTTGGGGTGTTGTACCACAGGTTAAAATCAAGCGTTAAGCGCTCGGCTTTTTCTTCGTTGGCTAAGGCTATGCGGTTATAGCCGCTTTGCTGGGTTACGTTTAAATCTGCAAAGCTGTTTTTCATTTGCTCTTTCATAAACGCAGTACAATGGGCTTGCTCATTGTTTTTTTCGAGCTTTATACGTGTTTTAACAGTGCGGCTTTGGTTGTTTTTTAGTTTTACTTCTAGGTATTCGGTGGCGGTATCAACGTAGCGCCTTTGGCGCACTTTGTAGCGATTAAGCTTACCGTTATGATGGGCTTTATATAAATCAAGCTCGGGCGTATCAAGGTACTGATTATAATAAGAAAATAAACGCTTACCTTGTATATCAAGTACGCGGTACTGGCCTTGTATATGAGTAAGTAGCTCAGGTAAAAAAGACAGTGGTAGCATAAACTTACTGTCTACACGGTTCATTAAATTAGCGTTATTAAGATCGTTTAATCCGTAGCCTTCAAATGGGGTGAGTAACTCGTTAATTAAGCTTGTTAATGAGCCATGCGCATCTGGTTTTTCAGGCTGAGCCTGTTTATTTTTAGTGTTTATTGCAGTAATTGCTACTGGTGAGATTGAAGTATCCTTTTCAAAAAGTTCATCCTTAAAACGTGCTTGAATTGTCATAATTTTCTCAGATTATTAAATTGCAAAGTAATACAGTGCAGTGCCAGCGTGCTGACACCGCATGAAGGATGGGTTGTTTATCTAGCGCAAAATCCGCTGCCATCATCCGCTGAGGGCAATGTGCCATCGAGCTGTGCGGCCATATTTGCTACGCGGTACTGCATAAACGAGGTTAAGCCGTAAAACTGCCCCGTGGTAGAGGTTAGGTTTTGCTCAAAGTAGGTTGAGCCATAAAAGCTAGTTGGGTCGTTTTGTACGTGCTCACGAATTAGGTCGGCTATTTCATTTACGCGTGCGTTAAATGTATCGCTTGAAAGTGAGCCATTAATAAGCTGTGTTAAGTAACTGTGGTACGTGTCTAGGTTGCTTTGCTCGGCAAATACATTAGCAATTAATGGGCGCTCGCTTAATGCGCCGCTTACTGGTTCATCAATGTAGAGCTCTCTTACATCTACGCCATTACAATCCATGGCAAAGGTGCCAAATGACTCGTTAAAATCCCACGGCAAAATGCTAAATACGCCATCGTCATCGTAAATATAATAGTTATGTGCAAGCGGACCGTGGTAGCTATCTAAATTAGACAGTGAAGTACTAACCGACATATAACGTAAAAGTGTGTCTACTTCTATGGCGCTGGTTTCGCCTTTATCGAGCGATTCAACAAAGTTAATAAAGGCGCCGTTATCTGTGGTGTCTTCGTTGGTTTGCAGGTTTATATCGGTGTAGCTTTGTATGTCGTCACCTAGCCATAATAAATCGCTGCCTGTGCCATCTGGCTTGTATAAATCGCCATTACTGTTGGCAAAGTGTTTTTCTACAAATTCGCCATCTACGGCTTCTACCATTAAGTACAAACCAAATAGCTCGCCGTTTACATAAAAGTTAACGTAAGCATGCTCAGGCGTTGGTACACCCATTTCATCCATTAGCTCGTAGGCGATTACTTCACGCATGTACGACGGGTCGTTAAACGAATTTTGCAGTGTGAATTTTTTTAGCCCAAAAAACTTTTGCCCCGACACATATTCGTTAATATCAACCTTAAAGCTGTAACGGTCGCTGCTAGAGTTGGCAACATTTCTTAAACTTGAGCCACCTTTAGTGCGAATAGCCACGCTATCGAGTGTAACCCCATTAAAGGTAATAGCGGTTTCGTGGTATTCCTCATCAAGAGGGTTATCTAGAATGTTTTGCCAGTTTTCGTCGGTAATTGTAATAGAAAGCGTATTAACCGCTGTAGGTGTAAAGGCGGTTGCAACTGTATTTTCACTACTTGGGGTAGGTGTTAAAAACGCATGAGTAAAGCCTGTACTGCTACTTAGGCCGTAACTAAAGCCTGTGGCTACATCACTTTCATCCCAGTCAATGTAGTCAATTACTTCATCGTTGAGTATTAAGCTTAGCTCGTCTTCTTTGCCTAGTTTAAACGGGACGTAGTAAGTGCCTGGGTCTTCATCGGTGGCATAAATAGTTATGTATTCACCTGCGTATAAATCTATGTCGGGCAGGGTAACGGGGTCTATGTCGTCGCTTTCATCAATAACTTGGTAGTTGGCTAAGTTAATTGTATTTGCGCTGTTGTTGTATAGCTCAAACCAGTCGTTACCATCGTCTGCGGCGCTTGCCACTATTTCGTTAATAACGAGTGGCCCGTGGGTTGCCTGGCTGTTTGAGCTAAGCTCTGTTGGAGTGAGTACCGCAGTTGCATCGCTGCCATCAGGGTAGCGACCATAGCTGTAACCACTCAGCGCTTGGCCTTTATTCCACGATAACTGCTCTATAATTACATTGTTACTGTAAAGGCTTACGGTATCGCTTGCGCCTAATTTAAACGCAACGCTTGGCAGATCGCCTAAATCATCGGTGCTTGCGTAAATGCGGTAAAACTCACCCGGCGATAACGTAATATCGGGTAGAGCAAACTGTTCGTTATTGTCATCACTTAGTGTGTAGTCTGCTAAATAAACATCGCTACTGCTTGTTACATAAAGCTCTATCCAGTCCTCGCCGCCGCTACTGTCTTTTGCTACTACTTCGTTTATACGAAGTGGTGCATCTTCAGCAATTAAGGTTGTAACAAGTGTTGAGGTATTGGCTGTTTGGTTAG
The DNA here is from genome assembly GCF_000238335.3 of Pseudoalteromonas marina. Taxonomy (NCBI): domain Bacteria; kingdom Pseudomonadati; phylum Pseudomonadota; class Gammaproteobacteria; order Alteromonadales; family Pseudoalteromonadaceae; genus Pseudoalteromonas; species Pseudoalteromonas marina. Next base: position 170,007 of record NZ_AHCB03000012.1, read on the forward strand.
CTGCGCCTTCTGTGGGCGTTAATGTTTGCGCTGTGCCGGTGCCATCGGTGTATAAGCCGTAACTAAACCCTTCAGCGGCTTCGCCTTCTTCCCAATCAAGTACAGAGATAGCAGTGCCGTCCTCGTATAACGTAACCGCATCGTCGCTACCTAGTTTAAAGGTGACGTAATAACCGTTATCGGGCGGTGTATCGGTTTCATCAATGGCTTGAATAACAATAAACTCACCTTGCGAAAGCGCTACTGCGGGTAAAGCTTGAGGCTCTCTGTCGGCGTTATCATCAACAAGTGAAAATACCGATAAGTCGGCTATATCTTCAGTGGCGTATAGCTCAATCCAATCGTAGGTGGTATCGCTTGGGCTTGCGACAATTTCGTTAATAACTAAGCCCGTTGAGGTAATTGTTGATGATGAGTCAGTTTGCTCTGTGCTGCTATCGGTTGTTTGCTCAGTACCGCCACAGCCATACAAAAATGTAGTGGAGGTAATTAATGAATAAAATAGTAAGGGTTTTATGGTCATTGATGCGATCTTTTTTATTTTAATAACGTGGTAAAACAATAAAAAAAGAAGGTGCAAACAATGTGTAAACATTCAGTAATATTCAGTATAGTGAACTTAATTACTCATTTTAAAAGTTACCTTAACCTAATGATTAAAAAATTAATTTTATTATGCGCCTTAAGCATGCCATTGGCAGCGTGTGCTGACGATGTTGCGCCATTTTCAGGTGAGATAAGCGCGCAGGCTTTAATAAACGATTACGATAAATTTAGCGAATATTACACAACGTTTACCCCTACCTCTAAAGATATTGCGTTAATGCAAAAGCTTAAAGGTAAAGAGCTAGTTGTTTTATTTGGTACTTGGTGTCACGACAGCCACCGCGAAGTACCTAAACTCATTAAACTTCTTGAACAGTCAAAAGTTGAACTGGCAAGTGTTAACTATGTGGCAGTGGGTTACAACAAACGAGACGATGCAGGTATTGCACAGGCTCATGATTTAAAATACACCCCTACATTTATTGTTAAACAAAATGGTAAAGAGTTGGTGCGTGTGATTGAAAAACCCACGGGGTCATTGGCAGAAGATTTAACACAGGGTCTGTAAGGGTTATGTGAGCATTAACCAACAATTTTATTTATAGTTAAAATGGATATTTATGAAGTGTAAAAAGTGTAAAGCAGGGATTACCTCACCTGTAGTTAAAACGACAAATCTTAACGGGACTCCAATCGCGTCATCATCTTGCCCTGTGTGCGGTGAAAATTTAGATGGTTCAAAAAAATATTGGGTTTTATTGATTATTTTAATTATTGGTATTGGTTTAGCATCAAAGTATTTGTCTTAACCTTAGTTATATTATCTACACATGTGAATGAATAATACTGTGGTATTGATTATTAGTCTTTTACTTAAAGTTATGTGGCTTATGACATTAATGCGATCTGAAAAAACTCAATTGTGGTTTGTGAAAAATGCAAACAAATTGTATTTAGCTAAAGTTTTTTTGCTTATAGGTGACTTACAGTCTAGCCATAGTTTTAAACGCTTAATCTCTATTCACTAAACAGGCTTTTTTCGAACGCTTGCGCAGCATGCGAGGATGGCCTGTCTTTATAATGCAATTGATATAGCGGCCGAGAGAGTTGCTCGTTATTTTTTTGGTTCAGGCGCGTTAATTTGCCTAACTGCACTAAATCTTCTGTGACTACATTTGGCAATAAAGCGACCCCCATACCTCGAGCGACGGCCCTTGCTATGGCTTCGTTGCTGCCTAATTGCATACTGCGCTCAGCTTGCACGCCATGCTCTGCTAATAACTTTACCGACATTTCTAACGTGCCCGAGCCTGGCTCGCGCAGTAGCCAAAACTGCTCGTTTAACCATGCTTTTAAGTCTTTAGCGGGCTTAAAGTTACTCGGTATAACCACACTCATTAAATCGTTTTGCCAGTGCTTACTAATAATGTGCGGCTCGGTAGGTGTGCCTTCAACCAGGGCTAAATCTATAGTGCATTCAAGTAAGGCATGTTCAATTTGCGCGGTATTAGCTACTTGTACTTCTACTTTTATATGTGGGTACTGCGCACAAAATTTGGCTAAATAAGGCGGTAGCCAATAGCTGGCAATGGTGGTGCTAGTGCCTATAACTAATGTCCCGCGTTTGAGCCCCGTGCGCGATTTTATATCGTCTAGGGCGGCTTTTTCGATAGCAAAAATACTACGGGCGTGATCATACAAGGCTTGGCCGCCTTCGCTTAAGGTGAGCTTTTTACCCTTAGATGCACGTTCAATAAGTTGAATATTTAACTGATGCTCTAGCTCTTTTAGCGCCTTAGAAACAGCGGGCTGGCTTATAAAAAGCGCTTCGGCTGCGCCTGAAAAGCTACCCAATTTAGCCACTGTATAAAACACCCTAAGTGCATGTAAGTTCATTGAACAACCTTAAATTGTATAACTCTAAATTGTATAACCTTAAGTTATCAAATCATGATTTTAATATATTGGAGTTATATTTTGAGCTTTCTTACAATTAAGTCAACACATCAACATGGTTTAAGTGAGGGAATATTATGCTTAGCGCTATTAAAAATAGTTTTCAGCCTCTAGGTATTAATACTAAGCAATACGGCGATACGCGCTGGTGGTTAGGTATGCTGCTGGTGGTTGTGTTAGCGGGGGCATCTGTTGCATTAAGTAAGTTACCTATAATGCAAAGTGCGCAATTTAGCTCGTTAACAATTGGTATTGTGCTTGGCATTATTGTGGGCAACAGCGTTTTTGCGCACATTGCTACGCGTACAGATGTAGGCGTTGATTACGCTAAAAGTATATTACTTAAAGCGGGCGTTATTTTATTTGGGTTTAGAATTACTTTTGCGCAAGTAGCGGGTGTAGGCTGGCATGGCCTATTAACCGATATAGTAATGCTGTTAGGTACATTTATTTTGGCAGTGCAGTTAGGCAAGCGCGTTTTTAATCTTGATGAGCAAACAACTATATTAATAGGTGCGGGTAGCTCTATTTGTGGCGCCGCAGCGGTAATGGCAACAGAGCCGGTTATAAAAGCACAAGCGCATAAAGTATCGGTAGCGGTGGCAACGGTTGTGGTGTTTGGCACGTTAAGTATGTTTGCCTACCCAATACTGTTTGAGTACATGGGGCTGAGTGAACACGCATACGGTATTTTTGTGGGTTCAACTATTCACGAAGTCGCGCAAGTGGTTGCAGCGGGCACAGCGGTAAGTGCCAATGCAGCCGACACCGCCGTGATAGAAAAAATGCTACGTGTAATGATGCTTGCGCCATTTTTAGTGAGCTTATCGTTTTGGCAAAGTAAAAAGCATGCAAACATAAACGCACAGGGCGGCGAGCAAAAACCAAGAATTACAATCCCTTGGTTTGCGGTTTTGTTTATAGTGGCAAGCGGGATACATTCGTTATCGGTTATTCCACAAGGTACTACAAACGCCATTGTATGGTTTGACAATATACTACTTACCATTGCCATGGTCGCACTTGGGCTGCGTACACATGTTGGCGCTATTCGCCAAGCCGGTATAAAACCGCTGTTATTAGCTGGCTGTTTATTTTTGTTTTTAACCTTAGGTGGCTTTGCCATTAATGTAGGCATTGCTCAGCTGTTTTAAATATAACTAGGTGGAGGTAGATTGGCTTAAATAGGCCAATCTACTTCGTTTAGGTGATCGAGTTGTGCATCTGGGCTTTGATTGCCTCCCCATTTTTTTGTGTAAATGGATTTAGGGTCAAACTGCTGTGTTTGCTTTTCAATATTGAAGTGCCGCCCGCCACGTGGGTCAACGCCTACTCCCGCTATGTACTGCCAGTTGCCCCAATTGGCTGCTACGTCATGATCAATTAGCTGCTGCTCAAAATAAGCTGCGCCGTAACGCCAATCGAGTGCCAGCTCGTTAACTAAGCAGCTTGCCACAATTTGCCTTGAGCGGTTTGTTATAAAACCGGTGGCATTGAGCTCTTTCATGATGGCATTAACCAAGGGGTAAGGCGTTGTGCCTTGGCACCAAGCAGCAAAACGGTTTGGCATAAACGTAGTAAGTGGCTTAGTTTGTTTTTGCCCCTTAAAACTAAACAAGCTGCTTTGTACATTTAGCGCGTGCCATTTAAAGTATTCGCGCCACAGTAGTTCAAACTTAATCCAATAGGTTGAATCGTTAGCGGTATATGTTTGTTCGTATTGCTCAACCGCATTGTATATTTGTTTTGCGCTAATACACCCAAAAGCAAGCCATGGGCTAAATTTAGTGGTGTTGTCAAAGCCGTCAAGCGCGTTGCGAGTTATTTTGTACGTACTAGGTAATTCGCCTGCAAAGTATTGTTCACAGTGTTTTTGTGCGCTTGTTAAGCCGCCATGCATTGAGTTGTTAACTGCTTTTGGTAACTCAATTGGGTTCTTAGCGCACAGCGTAATAGGTTTAGGTAATAGCTCGGTTGTAATGTGCGACAGTGTGATTGGTATGTTGGCAGCTTCAACCTTCTTTTTAAATGGGGTAAAGCTTTTGGGTAAATCTGTTAAGTTAAATGGCAGGTCGTTTTGCTGATACAAGGTATCCTGCAGGGTACCGGTAAACTGGACTTCAGGACAATGAGCTTTTAATAAATTAATTTCGCGTTGTTCGTACACACCAAATTGCTCACTGTAAACCACTTCATCAATGTGTTGATCTTTAATACGTTGCTTTAAAACACTAACGGGTTCGCCTTCTAGCACGTGCAGAGTTTGGCCACGCGCAATTAATGCTTGCTGTAACTCATAAAGGCTTTGCATTAAAAAGGTGTACTTGTTTTCACCATACTGCTTTTGCTGATAATTTGTGTTTTTAAACCAGTTGGGGTTAATTACAAACACCACGTCTAGTGCGCATTGCTGTAGTGCGAGTTTGCTAAAAATTGGGTTGTCGTTTAGGCGTAAATCGTTTTGTAGCCAATATAAAATGCGTTTGCTCATACTTTTGCTCTGGTTTTGTAGATGTTGTATTTACGAAACAAAGGTAGCTGAGGATTAGTTAATCGTGTTTTTAATCAAGTAAATTTATAAATACGTGCATGGTTGCAATTTGAGAAGAGGCGATAGAGTTACCGCCTCTTATTTTATTAAAGTACGGTTTTACTTTGTCTTTTTTTGTTTTGCTATCCAATCGTTTATAACATCTTCAAGTACAGCCATAGGGAGTGAACCTTGGCCAATAACGGTATCGTGAAAGCTGCGTATATCAAATTGTGGGCCTAGTTCTTTTTCGGCTTTTGCGCGCAGTTCGCGTATTTTTATTTCGCCCATTTTGTAAGAGAGCGCTTGGCCTGGCCATGAAATATAACGGTCTATTTGATCTTCCACGGCGCTTTGTGGCAACGCGGTGTGGCTTGCTAGGTAGTCAATTGCTTTTTGGCGGCTCCAGCCAAATGCATGAATACCGGTATCAACCACTAAGCGCACTGCACGCCACATTTCGTAACCTAAACGGCCAAAATCGCTGTAAGGGCTTTGATAAAAACCCGCTTCTTTACCTAAACGTTCTGTATAAAGTGCCCAACCTTCGCCAAATGCAGAGTGGCTGAGTGTGCGTCTAAACTCGGGTACATTTAGCTCCATAGCAATGGCGTTTTGTAAATGGTGCCCGGGTATGGCTTCGTGCAGACTAAGTGCTTCTAAATTATATAAAGGCTGCAGTTTAGGTGTTGAGGCTAAAAAATAAGTACCAGGAGAGCGGTTATCTGGCGGTGGCATATAAAACGCGCCACGACTTGCTGAGCCTTTAATAGTAAAGGTGTTACGCGGTAAGTGGCCAAAGTAAGTGGGCAATTTGCCATACATTTTTTGCGTGATAAAAGCGGTTTTTTCAAGTAGGTCTTGCGCGTCTTTTGCGTAAAATTGCTCATCGGTTGCTAAAAATTCTAAAAACTCACTATAGGTGCCATCAAAGCCTACTTCATCAATAATGGCTTGCATTTGCGCTTTAATACGCGCGACTTCTTTTAGGCCCAGCTCATGTATTTGTTTAGGCGTCGCGTTAGTTGTGGTGTAGTAATTAACGGTGTATTTGTAATAATCAAGCCCGCCTTCAACGCTTGCAATGCCCGGCTTCGCTCTACAGTGTGACATGTAATCATTTTTAAAAAAGTCATAAAAATGCTGATAGGCAGGAATTACTTTTTCTTCAATTAACGCTTGTGCTTTTTGTTTTAAACTCGCTTTTTGCGCTGCACTAAATGTATTAGGTATACGCGTAAAGGGCTCGTAAAGGGCGCTTTTTTCGGGGGTTTTAACTAAATGCGCGCTTATGCTTTGGCTATAATTTTCAAAGGTTTTACAGTAATGAGTAAAGCCTGTTTTTATACCTTCTTTCATTAAATCAATATTTTGCTGATTATAGCGCGGGTAGTCGGCAAGGCTGATTAAAAAAGCGTTGTAATCATCAGCTGTTAAAAAAGCCATATTAGCTGGCGCTTCTGCAAAGTAAGTATGCCAGCCACTTAAAAAATTAACCGGAAAATACTTATCTTGATAAAGGTAGCTTTGCTGCTCGGTTTCGCGCTCATATTTAAATAAGCGATAGTTCATTAGCTGCTCGTTATTGAGCGTTTTTGGGTCAATGTTGGCTAAGCTTTTTAGTACGCTGTTGTTATACGCTTGGCGCTTAGCAATGGCTTGCTCGCTCCAATTTGGTAATGTGCCGTTTGGTTTCCAACCGTCAGGATCGGTTCGAAAAAATATTTTTTCACCTTTGGCATTTTGCCAGTGGTTATCAATAATGGTTTTTAAATCGCTGTTGCTGTCGGCAAGGCTTGGTAGCGAGGTGGTTGCTAAGCAAATAGCTAAAATACGTTTTTTAAACATAGTGATCCGTTATTGGCGAGTTAGTCGCGCTTTTTTATTTTAATTTGTGCTCAATATAGTACCAAGTTAACTTAATCAATGCGCTTACTTTTATAACCTGTATCTTCTGGCTTTACTTTTTGATTGAACAAATTTCACTGTGTAACTGAGTGGCGCACTAGTTTATTGTTTTATCAGCGTTTAGAATGATTAAAACTTATTATAAAAAATGACTGTCATGTTTAATAAAGTAATCGCCTTAATTGATGAAGCAAACAACCAAGACCCAAATAGTGAGCAATTTAATGGGCAAAGCGTGCCCAAAGAAAGCCTTTATGCTACTCGAATGAGCGACATGCTTAGCCGTTTTAACCCCGATGCTGGCGAGCTTATGCAAATTGCAGTGCGTGGGCAGCATATACAACGCTGGAAGTCGCCGCGTAGTGACTTTGAAATGAACAAGCAAGGCTATCATCAATGGCGCAGTGCACTTTATATATTTCATGCAAGTAGTGTTGTTGCGCTTATGCAGCAAGCTGGTTACGGCGAAGCTGAGCAAAATAGAGTGTACGATGCGGTGGCTAAAAAAAATATTAAACGTAACCCAGATAGCCAATTAGTAGAAGACGTAGCAAGCCTCGTATTTATTGAGCATTACATGTTGGGGTTTGCTAATAGTAAGCCTGATTACGATGAGCAAAAATGGATAGGGATTATTCGCCGTACATGGCAAAAAATGTCAGATGACGCGCATGAGTTTGTACTTGCAGGTAATATTACATTGCCAGCGCCGCTTGTTGGGCTTATTCATAAAGCGCTTGAGTAAAAAAGCATCAATGAAAAGGAATTTTAAATGTACTGTCCTCGTAGTAATACGCCACTTGAACCTTTACTCGTTGGCGGCATTACTGTTTTTACGTCAGCGCAAGGCGGCGTGTTTTTTGATAACAGCCAAATTTTTAAATTTAGCTCGCCTGAGTTAAAGCATGGTCAGGTTTTACTTAAACACTTAAGTAACTATACCGAAAATGAAGGCGATGTTTCAATGCGAGTAAATTGCCCTAAATGCCCAAGTATTGTGATGATGCGCCGGTATTTTTCGCCAGTTAAGGCTGTCGAAATAGACGAGTGCCCAGGTTGCGCTGGCATATGGCTTGATAGCGGCGAGCTTGCAAAAATACACGAAAACCACCTAACCCCCAAAGAACGAAAACTGTTAGTGCACGAAATGGCCACCAACCATGGGTTTGTATCTATTAAGCCGCCAAAATCTAAGTATTACCCCAAAGCGCCTAAAAATACCCAAGCCACCACAGTCGAACGGCTGGTACAATTGGCATTACTGAGTCTCTAATACCAATCTGCAATAATACGTAATCATTTTGCTAAGCTAAACGTGTTGTTACTCGCGTTAAAGAATTCTCATTCAAAACCACTAAATAGATCACCTAGTTAAGCTAATTGGTATAAAGCATAAAAAAACGGCGTACTACAAAGTACGCCGTTTTTGTAATAAATTAACGCTTATACCGTTTATTTATTACGGTTTTCTTTTGCAAAGGCACGTATTTTACGTTTTTGCGAAAGCGTTACTTTATTAGTACGCCCTGCGAATGGGTTATCACCTTCTCTAAATTCAATTTTGATTGGGGTGCCCATAATTTTAAGTGCTTTACGGTAGTAGTTCATAAGGTAGCGTTTGTAGCTATCTGGTAAATCGTGAACTTGGTTACCGTGAATTACAATACGTGGCGGGTTATAACCACCGGCATGCGCGTATTTAAGCTTAACACGACGACCACGAACAAGTGGCGGCTGGTGATCAGCCTGTGCCATGTCCATAATACGGCGTAGCATTGCAGTACTTATACGTTTAGTTGCTGACTCGTACGCTTCATCAACGGATTCAAATAAGTGGCCAACACCTGTACCATGAAGTGCAGATATAAAGTGCAAGCGTGCAAAGTCAATAAAGCCTAAACGACGGTCAAGCTCGGTTTTAATACGATCTTTAACGTAGTCATCAAGCCCATCCCATTTGTTCACGGCAATAACTAATGAACGGCCTGAGTTAAGCGCAAAACCTAATAAACTTAAGTCTTGATCAGAAATACCATCGCGCGCATCTACAACCAGTAAAACAACATTACAATCTTCGATAGCCTGCAGTGTTTTAATAACTGAAAACTTTTCTACTACGTCGCTTACTTTTTTACGTTTACGTACACCGGCTGTATCGATTAACACGTACTCTTTTTCGTTTCGTGTCATAGGGATATAGATAGAGTCGCGCGTTGTACCTGGCATATCGTACACAATTACACGTTCTTCACCGAGTATACGGTTTGTAAGTGTTGACTTACCTACATTAGGACGACCAATAATTGCAAGCTTTACCGGCTTATCTGCAAATGCTTGGTGGTCGGTATCATCGCCTTCACCTTCTTCGTAAAGGTCTATTAGCTCTTCATCGTCATCGGCTACGTCTTCATCTTGTGCTGCTAGTTCGGCAATCACAGGTTGAAGTGTGTGCTCAAGTAAAAGTGTAATACCACGACCATGCGCTGCTGCAATATGATGAATTTCACCCAGTGATAGCTGGTAAAATTCAGCACAGTTTGAATCAGCGTCTATGCCATCGGTTTTATTGGCAACAACAAAACATTTTTTGTCTTGTTTGCGAAGATGATTGGCAATAGCTTGGTCGGCAACGGTCATACCTACGCGTGCGTCTACTAAAAACAGTACGATGTCGGCTTCTTCAATAGCAAGTAGCGATTGGTCAGCCATTTCGATCTCGATGCCTTCTTCTGTGCCATCAATACCGCCCGTGTCCACCACGATAAATTCATAGCCATCGTAATTAGCTTGGCCATATTTTCTATCTCGTGTTAAACCTGGAAAATCGGCTACGAGTGCATCACGAGTACGTGTTAAACGGTTAAATAATGTGGATTTGCCCACATTGGGTCGCCCAACTAGAGCGATCACGGGAAGCATAAACTACCTCTTTAAAAAACAACAAAAGGCTTCGCAGAGCGAAGCCTTACAAAAAACCTTTAAGTGTTAGCTAGTTAGTTTGGTATTGTTACCGCACTTACTTCACCGTCACGGGTGTATAATATCAGTTTGTCGTCGGCAACAACAGGTTCAACAAAGAAGCCTGAGCTGTCAAAGTCTTCACGAGATACAAGCTCACCAGTGTCTTTGTTTAGCCAATGTAGGTTACCTTCTTGGTCGCCTAAGGCTAAATAGTTACCTGTAACAGCAGGACCTGTTAAGTACCAACCACGGAGTGCGGGTTGGCTCCAACGTTCAATACCTGAATTTTTATCTAATGCATAAACAACGCCGTTGCTGTCTACTACATAAATACTTTGCGCATCCATCGAAATTTCGCGATAGCTACTGTATTCGCGCTTCCAAACAACATTACCAGAGCGAATATCCACTGCAGCTAAGTTACCGTTGTATGCAATTGCATAAGCGTATGGGCCGCTAATGAGTGGCTGCGTGTCTACATCAACTAGGCGTTCAAATTCTGAGGCACCTTTTGCAGCTGCAATTTCTGCACTCCAAGCTGAGTAACCACTTTCTGAAATTAAAACGCTTAATTTACCTGTTTCAAGGCCAACTAAAACACCACCATTGGCAACAGTGGGTGCACTTTGTCCGCGTAATGTAAGCGCAGGCACTTCTTGCTCAAAGCTCCAACGCTCTTCACCAGTATCTGGATGAAGGGCTAGTAATTTACCCGAGCCTAAGTTTACAAATATTAAGCCATCGCCAGCTGCTGCTTTTGAAAGTGATTCACCAGGTACGTTTTTACGCCATACTTCTTCACCGGTTTCACGGTCAAGTGCTACAACAAAGCCATGTTCAGAACCGATATACAGTTTACCATAAGCTTGTAATATACCGCCTGATAATTTTGCTGAACCGTCGTCGCTCCAAGGCCAAAAAGAGGTGTCTTGGCGTACGTCGGTGTCCCACTGTACATCGCCGCTAGTAAGCGATAACGCTTCTACTTGACCTTCGCGGTTAGCAACATAAACAGTGTCTTTGTAAACAGCAGGTGTTAAGCGAGAAAAGTAATGCTCTACGCCGCTACCTACAGACTCTTGCCAAACAACATCAGTTTCAAACTGATTGACGATTTCTGGAAGGACTAGTTCGTCTTCTTCATCACTTGATGAACAACCCATTAGCGTTGCCATACATAGGGCAAGGGTTGCGGTCGTTAATTTTTTCATACCTAAAACCTTATGCCGCTGGGCTAGTTACTGCTAGGTCATCTAACTTAACTTGTAAAAGTGGGTTGCCTGTTAACCCTCCTGCATCTACCGCAGCTTGATAAGCAGTACGTGCTTGCTCTTTATTACCTTGCTGAGCGTAAATATCGCCTTTAAGCTCTGCAACGTTTGCATTAAATGCTTCAGGTAATGGTGCATTTAGTGTGCTTAAAGCATCGTCAAAATTAGTTTGTGCAATTTGAATACGCGCTAAACGTGTAATCGCAATCGCTTTTAATTCTGCATTATCAACGTTTGATACAATCCAGCTTAGCTTTTCACTAGCGACATCTAATTTTTGTGCTTCTACCGCATCTTTAGCGGCAACAAACGCCGCAAGTGCAGCATAGTTTGTGTCTTTATTTTCACTGATAAAAGCATCAGCTGACGATAAAACATCATCACCTTCAACTAATTTAGTGTAAGAATCTGACGCTTGCTCAGCGGTTGTAATTTGGTTTTGGTTATAAGCTTTCCAACCATATAAGCCACCTAAGCCAACAATTACACCAAGTGCCAGTGAAAGACCGTTTTCACGGAAAAAGCGTTTAATTGCTTCTGCTTGTTCTTCTTCTGTTGAATGTATATCCATGATTACCTCTAATATCTGCTTAGCCGTTTATAAGCTCAGCCAGTAGCGCTTTAGCTTGTTCTAATTTTAATGTGACTTGTTCTTTACGCTCGCGTAAATACTTTATGGTCACAACGCCTTGTTCTAATTCATCTTCACCAATAATTACGGCAACAAGTGCATCGCTTTTATCGGCACGTTTTAATTGTTTTTTAAAGTTTCCGCCACCCGCGTGAACCATCACACGAAGGCCAGCCACATCACGGCGTAGTTCTGACGCGATAATTGGGGCTTGAATACTTGCTTTGTCGCCCATTGCCGCTAAATATACATCAGCATTACGACGAATGTCACCAACACATTTAAGTGCTTGGAGTAACAATACTAAGCGCTCTAGGCCCATTGCAAAGCCGACTGCTGGGGTTGCCTTTCCACCAAGTTGCTCTACTAAACCGTCGTAACGTCCACCTGCACACACAGTGCCTTGCGCGCCAAGGCTGTCGGTTACCCATTCAAATACTGTGCGGTTGTAATAGTCTAAACCGCGCACTAATTTTTCGTTAACCGTGTATGAGACGCCAGCTGCGTCTAAACGTTCACATAAATTTTCAAAATGTTCTTTTGATTCAGCATCTAAATGCTCAGATAATTTAGGCGCATCAACTAAGATTGCTTGAACGTCTGGATTTTTGCTATCAAGTACACGTAACGGGTTTGAATACATACGGCGTTTTGAGTCTTCATCAAGCACGTCGGTATGTTGTTCAAGGTAAGCAACAAGCGCATCTCGGTAATCGGCGCGCGCTTCGTTAGAACCTAAAGAGTTAAGCTCTAAACGTACGTGCTCGCTAATGCCAAACGCTTTCCATAATTGCGCTGTTAATAAAATAACTTCTGCGTCTATGTCGGCTGTGGCAATACCAAATGTTTCTAAACCAAATTGGTGAAACTGACGATAACGACCTTTTTGCGGGCGTTCATGACGAAACATTGGGCCCATGTACCAAAGTCGTTGTTCTTGATTGTACAGTAAGCCATTTTGGTTGCCAGCACGTACACACACTGCGGTGCCTTCTGGGCGAAGTGTTAGTAAGTCGCCATTGCGATCGGCAAAGGTGTACATTTCTTTTTCTACTATATCGGTTACTTCACCAATAGAGCGTTTAAATAGATCGGTTGATTCTACAATAGGAAAACGAATTTCTTGATAACCGAACGATGCTACAGTCTCGCGTAAAATGTTTTCTACTTTCTGCCAAATTTGTGTATCGCCCGGCAGACAATCGTTCATACCGCGAACTGCCTGAATTTGTTTTGCCACTGATAAATCCTAATTACTGTTTATGTGTAATAAAAAAATGCTTACACAACGAGAATGCTTAAAATTGACCCGACATTATATACCCAAACCAACTCAAGATGCGAGCGTCGTTGGAATTAAAAGAAATTACCATTATTAAAAGTAATACTTTGATATAAAGCCCGATGAAGCGCTGAGCTCTGTATTTTTGAACGCTTGGGTAAATCTATTATAAGGGTCAACGCCAAACACGAATGCTTGGCGGTTTATACGTTATTTATTCGACTATTTTTACATCGATAGGGGTTTGGCTTTGCTTTTTATCTATAAAATCGCGAACGTAGCCCTCTAGTTGCTCAACAATATTGTTATTGTCGATACGGGCTTTTTGACGTTCACCATTAATATACAAACCAGAACGGCGATTTGCACCGGCAAGGCCAATATCACTGACGAGTGCTTCACCAGGGCCATTTACTACACAACCAATAACCGATACAGAAACCGGTTCGATTATATCTTCAAGGCGTTCTTCTAATTGGTTCATAGTGCTTACTACATCAAACTCTTGACGAGAACAGCTGGGGCAGGCAATAAAGTTAATACCACGAGAGCGAATGCGCAGTGATTTTAATATATCAAAGCCTACTTTTATTTCTTGTACCGGGTCGGCGGCGAGTGATACTCGTAATGTATCGCCTATGCCTTCGGCTAGTAACATACCTAAGCCAACAGCCGATTTAACCGATCCTGAACGCATGCCGCCCGCTTCAGTGATACCCAAATGCAAAGGTTGGTCTATTTCTTTTGCAAGCAAGCGATATGCGCCTACAGCTAAAAATACGTCTGACGCTTTTACCGATATTTTAAATTGATCAAAATCAAGGCGACGTAATATATCAACATGGCGCATTGCTGATTCTAATAACGCCTCAGGTGTTGGTTCACCATATTTTTCCTGTAAATCGCGCTCAAGTGAGCCGCCATTAACGCCAATACGAATAGGGATGTTGTGCTCGCGAGCTGAATCAACAACAGCTCTAATGCGCTCTTCGCTTCCGATATTACCAGGGTTTATACGTAAACAATCTACGCCATACTTTGCCACTTTTAGGGCTATGCGGTAATCAAAATGAATGTCGGCAACAAGCGGAATACTTACTTGCTCTTTTATACTTTTAAACGCTTCAGCTGCGTCCATAGTCGGTACCGATACTCGTACTATGTCGGCGCCAGCATCTTGGATGGCTTGAATTTGTGCAACGGTTGCATCAACGTCCATGGTGTCGGTATTAGTCATCGACTGCACGGCAATTGGAGCGCCGTCGCCAATAGGCACATTGCCTACATTAATACGGGTGGATTTTCTGCGTTTAATTGATGATTCTGAAAACATAGCGACTACTCTGCTAATGGTAATGTAAATTTGGCTAAACGGTTCTTAGGAAAAGCCGAAATATCTATTGGCTCACCGTTTAAGGTAATGTTAACTACATTGTGCTTACCAAGCACAACAGCAAAAGGAGGTGTACCAGAAACAGTCATTCTGTAACCTGCTTTTTTAACGCCAAAGGCTATTTTTTCGCCTTCGCCGTCGTGAATTTCGACCCAGCTTTCGTCATTAAATAGCATTTCTATTGTGCTGATGTCGGCTTTATCGGTATCTGACTCTGAAGTTTGTTCGTTAACTGCTTGTGTTATTTCGTTATTTGTTAAATCTGTACTTTGCTCAATAGACTCTTGGCGTAACTCATCAACATCGTTTGCTGTTTTTTGCTGTTCAATATTAGTTGATTGAATGGCTTGGCGTTCACTCATTATGGTGTTGCCAATATTTATATTTGTAGTTTGTTCTTCAATTGGGGTGGCGTTTTGCCAAAACCATAAAGCAGACGAGCCAATAACAATGGCTATAATAATGTAAGTTACTAACATTAAACGGCTATCGCTTGCTTCTTTTTCTGTACGACGAGAAAAGCTTTGCATGTTAGCTGGTTTTGCTGGCTCAGGTGGTGCTGGCAACATGGCTAATATAGGTGCGCTATCTACTTTTAATTCACGGCAATAGTTCTTTATGTAGCCTTTAACAAAAGTAATAGGTCCTAACGCTTGAAAGTCGTCATTTTCAAGGTGTTTAATTTGAAACTCAGATAGCTTTAGTGGTTTAGCGATGGTTTCAATGCTTACCTTAGCTTGCTCTCTGTGTGCTTTTAAAATTTGGCCTACTGTAGGCTGTTCGCTTTGCGTATTTTCTTCATTCATAATAGGTATGAGTCTGGATCCACTAGTAAAAGTCTATGTCCTGGTTTTAGCTCTATATCAGGACTTAATTTATTCCATCGCATTAATTCATCAATTAATACTTGCTTCTGGGTAGCAATATCGTAAAGGGAGTCGCCAGATTTAATTTCGTAATAAATATTAGGATCGTTTAAGTAAATTTTGCTGCCATTCATTACCCGATCCGACTCTTTTAATCCATTCCATTGTAGGAGCTTTTGTAGTTTAACATTGTATCGCACCGAAATGCTAAATAGGTTTTCACCAAACTCAATGATATGAAAAGGCACTCGTAATGCAGCGACTTTAGGATTTAACATGGGTAACGCTGTTTGCTTATTTGATGATAAGTTTGTAAATGTAACGTCACTACCGTTTTGGTAACCACTCGTTTCAAAAATATCTTCATTTTTAGTGGCTTCGTAAAAAACAACATTTGAGTCGTTACTGGCAGCTGTCGTGTTCGTCGTGACTGCTGGCTGATTTATTTGAGGAGAATTAAAGTTAGCCGTTTTAGGCGCCCCAAAAGAAATAATTTTCACCTCTTCTTTTGGGGCTTCTGGTACTACTTTAGCTGTTACTGTTGAAGCTGCTGTGCTTGAATTAGTAGCTGGCTCTTCAACAACTGACTCAGGCATATTTGTTGTATTTGGTTGAGTTGTTAACGCAAGTAATACCGCAGACGTATCTGTTGATGGCCCTGAGGGTTTAATTTGTTTTGTTTCAGCTTGTACTGGCTGTTTTACAATTGTTGTTACAGGTGCTTTAGGTGTAACTTTTTTTGGAGTGACTTCTGGTGTTGTTTCAACTTCATTAACAGCTGTTTCTGCGCTTGTGTTCATATCATTTCTGGCTATGACCGGATTCGCATCTTGCGTGTTTTGTTCAGGCTTTGCTGGACTTATTTGCGCCGGTTGCTTAATAACCAGGCTTGTTGTGCTGTCTTGATTAGGTGCTTTTTTTCTAACTATTTTTATTTTTGGTTTTGCACTTATATATGTGCCGTCTGCATCAGCTTTTAACTCATTGAGTTTTGCCTTACGATATTTCTCGCGCAGCATTTCAAATTCGTTAAATCGTGTGCGTTGCTCTCTAATTGCGTATGCTTCTTTACTAGTAGAATAGGTTTGTAAAAGTGTGCTTGCTACTTTTTCGGCTTCTTCTATTCGACCCATGCGATTTTTAACTAAATAGCTAAGCATTAAAGCACGCGAGGATACTCGGCCTGTGTCGTCATGTTTTTTAAGAATGTCGTTCGCTTTGTATAAGTCACTTTTTGCATAAAACAGAGCCGCTAAGCTTATAAGAGTAGAGGTTCGTTGAGAGCTATGATTAAGCGCTTGCTTAAAGTAAGTTTCTGCGTTTTCAAAATCATCAAATTCAATGGCGCACAATGCTAGATTTTCGTAGCTCTCGGCAACACGAATATACGTTGGAATTTCAATGGCTTTTAAAAATTGATCAGTGGCGCGGTCGTATTCATCAATACCACATAAAAATACACCGTAGTTGTTGAGTGTATTAGGATCATCAGGCTTTATATCTAATGCTTTTTGGTAGGCTCTGTCGGCTAATGGGTTTTCACCTACTTGCTGGTAGTAATAGGCCATAGAGTAATGAACTTCAGGTAAATTGGGAGCGAATTCAGCAGCGCGTTCTAGGTTGTATTTTGCTTGTGAATTATTACCTGTTTTTAGGTACTGTAAGGCTAAAGCTATTCGAGTGCGTGCTGCCCCGGCGTTATTGATTTTATTTTTGACAACGGGCTTATTACTGCCGTTATAACTACTTTCGGTAACACAGCCACTTAAAGCCAGTGCCGATAGTGTTATAGCAAGTATAGATCGCATTACCTTATCTCTTTATTTTTGTCCATATTGCCTATATTACCTAAAAGCCCTCATGTTGCATCAATTATTTAATAATAAACGATTTAACAGGAGGGCTTTTAGTAATTTAACTAAATTTAGGCTTGCTGGATGTTAACTGAGATTTTGTTATCGTCACGCATTTTCTTTTTCGCCATACGTTTAGTGCGGTCAACTACATCGCCGGCTAATTGCCCACATGCTGCATCAATATCATCCCCGCGAGTACGACGCACAATACATGTAATGCCAGCAGCTTGTAAAACCTTAGAGAAACGGTCTATTCGGCTGTTGCTCGAGCGTGTGTATTCGTTGCCCGGAAATGGATTAAACGGAATAAGGTTTACCTTAGAAGGCGTGCCTTTTAACGTTTTAACTAATTCGTGAGCTTGGTCGGTGCTGTCGTTTACGCCGTTAAGCATTACGTATTCAATTGTTACGTCTTTATTGGCTTTAGAGCCATCAATGTAACGACGACATGCCGCTAAAAACTCTTCAATAGGGTACTTTTTATTAATAGGAACTAAAATATCACGCAGTGCGTTATCTGGCGCGTGAAGTGAAATAGCAAGCGCTACGTCAATCTTCTCTTTTAATAAATCAAGTGCCGGTACCACGCCCGATGTACTTAATGTTACGCGGCGCTTAGATAAACCAAAGCCCCAGTCGTCCATCATTAATTCCATAGCAGGTACTACGTTTTTAACGTTAAGCAATGGCTCGCCCATACCCATCATTACTACGTTAGTAACCGGGCGCTTTTCGCTGTTGCCATCAAGGCCAATATCTTTAGCTACACGCCATACTTGGCCAATAATTTCAGACACTTTTAAGTTACGGTTAAAGCCTTGTTGTGCGGTAGAGCAAAACGTACATTCTAAAGCACAGCCAACTTGTGAAGATACACATAACGTTGCACGTTCTTTTTCTGGGATCCACACGGCTTCAACTTCTTGGCCGCCTTCAAGGACTAATGCGTATTTGATTGTACCGTCGCTCGCTTGTTGGCGAACTGATATTTCAGGGGCTACAATTTCGCATTCAGCTTTCAGCTTTTCTTTAAGCTTTTTATTTACATTGCTCATTTCGTCGAAGTTATCTACGCCAAAATGATAAATCCATTTCATCACCTGATCGCCACGAAACGGCTTTTCACCGAACGATACAAATAGCTCACGCATTGCATCTCGGTTTAAATCTAATAAGTTAATCTTTTTTTGCGCAGTGGTCATGAAACAACCTTAATCAGTAACGGTGGTGATAAAATTTACAAGGGCGAATTGTACACAATTCACTCACTTTAATCATTAAGTAAAACATCAAATATGCCAGTGTAATACTTTAATTAATGACTAAAAAAGGGCTCGAAAGCCCTTTTCATACTTTGCATCACAGGGTTAACTGTGAAACTCAAATTAACGAGTACGTGGGCAAAGCTCTTCGTCAGCGAAGAAGTACGCGATTTCGCGAGCAGCAGATTCAACAGCGTCAGAACCGTGAACAGCGTTTTCGTCGATGCTGTCAGCGTAGTCTGCACGTAAAGTACCAGCTAGTGCTTCAGCAGGATTAGTAGCACCCATGATTTCACGGTTTTTAAGAACAGCGTTTTCGCCTTCAAGAACGGTAACCATTACTGGGCCAGAAGTCATGAAAGAAACTAAAGCGCCAAAGAAAGGACGTTCGCTGTGCTCAGCGTAGAAGCCTTCAGCTTTCTCTTGTGAAAGGTGAACCATTTTAGCTGCAACGATTTTAAGGCCAGCAGTTTCGAAACGGTTGTAGATAGCGCCGATGTGGTTTTTAGCTACTGCATCAGGTTTTACGATTGAGAAAGTACGCTCTAAAGCCATCTTTATGCTCCAATAATTTATAAGTAAAAGTGTGAATATTAACGGGCGCGAATTATACGCGCTTTAGCTGAAAAATCCTAATTTTATTAAAAACCAGTTCAATTACAATTTTATGATCTTGATCAAGGGGAAATTTTTAGTGCTATTTATACTGCCGCGCTTTGATTTTATATTTAAATTTATGACGCACACAATTGGCTTAATGCCCTTTGTTGTAGGGAGCGCAAATGTCACCTGTTTCTTCAAGCCCTTTTATACCTGAACTATTGTGCCCTGCAGGCAGTTTAAAAAATATGCGTTACGCCTTTGCATATGGGGCCGATGCCGTTTACGCCGGCCAGCCTCGCTACAGTTTACGTGTGCGTAATAATGAGTTTGACTTAGAGACCTTACAAATAGGTATTAATGAAGCTCACGCATTAAATAAAAAGTTTTATGTGGTATCAAATATTGCACCGCATAACGCTAAGGTTAAATCGTATTTACATGATATTGAGCCAGTAATAGCAATGGGGCCCGATGCACTGATTATGTCCGATCCGGGTTTAATTATGCTTGTTCGTGAAAAGTGGCCAGCCATGCCTATTCACCTATCGGTGCAAGCAAATGCCGTTAATTACGCTAGTGTGCGGTTTTGGGCAAAACAAGGTATTGAGCGTGTTATTTTATCTCGTGAGCTATCGCTTGAAGAAATAAAGGAAATACGTACACAGTGTCCAGACACCGAACTAGAAGTATTCGTGCATGGTGCATTATGTATGGCTTATTCTGGACGATGTTTACTCTCGGGTTATATAAATAAGCGCGATCCAAATCAAGGTACATGTACGAATGCATGCCGTTGGGAATACGATGTAAAACCTGGGGTTGAAAACGAGACGGGCGAAATGGTGCATAAGTTTGATCCGAAACAGGTAATTCCTACTCTTGGCGAAGGCGCACCAAGCAATGATGTATTTATGCTTGAAGAGCAAGGTCGCCCAGGTGAATACATGCCTGCGTTTGAGGATGAGCATGGCACTTATATTATGAATTCAAAAGATTTGCGTGCCGTGCAGTATGTTGAACAACTTACAAAAATGGGCGTACATAGCTTAAAAATAGAAGGGCGTACTAAATCGTTTTATTACGTTGCGCGCACCGCTCAGGTATACCGTAAAGCAATAAATGATGCGGTTGCGGGTAAACCATTCGATACTAACTTATTTAAGACGCTTGAGAACTTAGCACATAGAGGCTATACCGAAGGTTTTTTAAAGCGCCATGCTCACCAAGAATATCAAAACTACGAATACGGTCATTCGGTGTCTACTAAGCAGCAATTTGTGGGTGAAGTACTAGGGCGCTGCGAAAATGGACTAGTTGAAATCGACGTTAAAAATAAATTTTGTGTTGGGCATTCTTTAGAGCTGATGACACCGCAAGGAAACATTACGTTTGAGCTTGAATACATGCAAAACAAAAAGGGCGAAAGTATTAGCGATGCCAAAGGCTCAGGGTATATTGTAAAAGTTCAGTTAGATGAAGGTATTAATTTAGAGCACGCTATATTGATGCGTAATTTAGATGAGCACCAAGATACACGTAACCCCCATAAGCATGCAGTAGTAACTTAACGATTAAACTTAGTAATGAAGGTATCTGTATATCACTGTGAACTTTATTGCTTAAATAAAACGAAAAAGTTTATTCATAATAAAAGCTACTTATTAAAGAAATGAACTAATTTACATGCAGTCTGTTAAATCAAGACTCTTCTTTCTTAGTGTTTATATGAGTTATAACCAGTTTAACCAAAATGATAGTAAGTACAACTGCGGGGAATATCCATACATAATCAGCCATTGTTTTTAACTCCAAAACTTAATTAATGACATTAAGATTAATGTTTTCTTAGCGGTTTGCAATAAAAAGTTAATGGGTGCTCGGTGTATTTTCCAGAGATGAAAAGCGTTAAGTAACTTATAAACTATATAAAACAAGTGCGATTCAGTATTCGCACTTTATTCAAGGTCAACGAAGGAGGTAATAGTGGCACTACTAATAAATAATAAATGCATTAACTGTGATATGTGCGACCCAGAGTGCCCAAATGAAGCAATTTATATGGGCGCTAAAATTTATCAGATAGATTCTGAAAGGTGCACCGAGTGTATAGGGCATTATGAAAAGCCAACCTGTATAAGTGTATGTCCAATAGATTGCATTAAACCAGATCCAAATTGCCGAGAAACTATTGATGAGTTAGCTAATAAATATATACGTATTAATGGTTAGTAATAGTACCTAACAATTTCACTCATACAGTTATATATAAAGGCAGTTTGTGTGAGTGCTTAAGATGAATATTTATGAGGAAGCTCAAAGTTATTATTTTCGTAAAAGTGAAATTAGTTCAAAGTAAATAACCTCATCCTTTGTATAAACTGATTGAAAGGTCTTTTTATATGCAAATTATACCCCCTCAAACCGCGGTTTGTATGTATTTTGTACTAAAACCAAATTCTTTTGAATAAGCGTGAAATAAACGTTGACCATCATTCGAATATCCCTATAATGCGACCCCACTGAGACGGCAGAGCAGGCAACGCTTAGCGAGGCAAGCAAACCACTTAGTGAGTCGAGTAAAACTTGAGTTTAGATTTTTATAAAATTTAAAATTAAGTGTTGACAAAAGTACAGGAAAGCGTAAGATTCGCTTCCCTTGAGTCGCTAAGGCAACTCAAACGTTCTTTAACAATATAAAGCAATCATCTGTGTGGGCACTCGTACAGATTGAGTTCTAACAGCCAAGCTTAGTTCGCTAAGTGAGGCAAACAAATTAGAGTCTCAATTGAAACTGAGTGACCAACAGAATAATTATTTCGGTAGTTATTCAGCACAGTCAATTCAATATCGAAAGATATTAAATAAATTCAGAATTCATTGAGCTGTCGAAAGACACAAAACTTTTTAATTGAAGAGTTTGATCATGGCTCAGATTGAACGCTGGCGGCAGGCCTAACACATGCAAGTCGAGCGGTAACAGAAAGTAGCTTGCTACTTTGCTGACGAGCGGCGGACGGGTGAGTAATGCTTGGGAACATGCCTTGAGGTGGGGGACAACAGTTGGAAACGACTGCTAATACCGCATAATGTCTACGGACCAAAGGGGGCTTCGGCTCTCGCCTTTAGATTGGCCCAAGTGGGATTAGCTAGTTGGTGAGGTAATGGCTCACCAAGGCAACGATCCCTAGCTGGTTTGAGAGGATGATCAGCCACACTGGAACTGAGACACGGTCCAGACTCCTACGGGAGGCAGCAGTGGGGAATATTGCACAATGGGCGAAAGCCTGATGCAGCCATGCCGCGTGTGTGAAGAAGGCCTTCGGGTTGTAAAGCACTTTCAGTCAGGAGGAAAGGGTGTGAGTTAATACCTCATATCTGTGACGTTACTGACAGAAGAAGCACCGGCTAACTCCGTGCCAGCAGCCGCGGTAATACGGAGGGTGCGAGCGTTAATCGGAATTACTGGGCGTAAAGCGTACGCAGGCGGTTTGTTAAGCGAGATGTGAAAGCCCCGGGCTCAACCTGGGAACTGCATTTCGAACTGGCAAACTAGAGTGTGATAGAGGGTGGTAGAATTTCAGGTGTAGCGGTGAAATGCGTAGAGATCTGAAGGAATACCGATGGCGAAGGCAGCCACCTGGGTCAACACTGACGCTCATGTACGAAAGCGTGGGGAGCAAACGGGATTAGATACCCCGGTAGTCCACGCCGTAAACGATGTCTACTAGAAGCTCGGAACCTCGGTTCTGTTTTTCAAAGCTAACGCATTAAGTAGACCGCCTGGGGAGTACGGCCGCAAGGTTAAAACTCAAATGAATTGACGGGGGCCCGCACAAGCGGTGGAGCATGTGGTTTAATTCGATGCAACGCGAAGAACCTTACCTACACTTGACATACAGAGAACTTACCAGAGATGGTATTGGTGCCTTCGGGAACTCTGATACAGGTGCTGCATGGCTGTCGTCAGCTCGTGTTGTGAGATGTTGGGTTAAGTCCCGCAACGAGCGCAACCCCTATCCTTAGTTGCTAGCAGGTAATGCTGAGAACTCTAAGGAGACTGCCGGTGATAAACCGGAGGAAGGTGGGGACGACGTCAAGTCATCATGGCCCTTACGTGTAGGGCTACACACGTGCTACAATGGCGCATACAGAGTGCTGCGAACCTGCGAAGGTAAGCGAATCACTTAAAGTGCGTCGTAGTCCGGATTGGAGTCTGCAACTCGACTCCATGAAGTCGGAATCGCTAGTAATCGCGTATCAGAATGACGCGGTGAATACGTTCCCGGGCCTTGTACACACCGCCCGTCACACCATGGGAGTGGGTTGCTCCAGAAGTAGATAGTCTAACCCTCGGGAGGACGTTTACCACGGAGTGATTCATGACTGGGGTGAAGTCGTAACAAGGTAGCCCTAGGGGAACCTGGGGCTGGATCACCTCCTTATACGATTTAGAACTTATTTGTTCGTAGTGTCCACACAGATGATTGTTAATTAGTTAAGCCACTGGCTTAGTTAATTAATATGCTCTTTAAAAATTTGGAAAAGCTGATAATAAAATTCGTATGAATAACAATGTTATTTGTACAGAGTTTTCAAAAGTAAAAAAGAATGATAGCAGTATCATTCAGTGCCATTTAATCACTCTTATGAGTTGATTGATTGGTATCTACTTTAGTATTCAATATTAACTTCTGGCGAAGTTAAACTGTCACAAAACAAAGACCCGTTTGGGTTGTATGGTTAAGTGACTAAGCGTACACGGTGGATGCCTTGGCAGTTGGAGGCGATGAAGGACGTATTAACTTGCGATAAGCCTAGTCAAGCTAGTAAAAAGCACTTGAGACTAGGATTTCCGAATGGGGAAACCCACCTGCTTGCAGGTATCGTTAACTGAATACATAGGTTAACGAGGCGAACGCGGAGAACTGAAACATCTAAGTACCCGTAGGAAAAGAAATCAACCGAGATTCCGAAAGTAGCGGCGAGCGAAATCGGAACAGCCCTTAAGCTTATTATGTGTTAATGGAAGGCTCTGGAAAGTGCCACGATACAGGGTGATAGTCCCGTACATGAAAAGACATTTTAAGTGAAATCGAGTAGGTCGGAGCACGTGAAACTTTGACTGAATATAGGTGGACCATCATCTAAGGCTAAATACTCCCAACTGACCGATAGTGAACCAGTACCGTGAGGGAAAGGCGAAAAGAACCCCTGTGAGGGGAGTGAAATAGAACCTGAAACCGTGTACGTACAAGCAGTAGGAGCAGACTTGTTCTGTGACTGCGTACCTTTTGTATAATGGGTCAGCGACTTATATTTTGTAGCGAGGTTAACCGATTAGGGTAGCCGTAGGGAAACCGAGTCTTAACTGGGCGAATAGTTGCAAGGTATAGACCCGAAACCCGGTGATCTAGCCATGGGCAGGTTGAAGGTTGAGTAACATCAACTGGAGGACCGAACCCACTAACGTTGAAAAGTTAGGGGATGACCTGTGGCTAGGAGTGAAAGGCTAATCAAACCGGGAGATAGCTGGTTCTCCCCGAAATCTATTTAGGTAGAGCCTCGGACGAATACTTACGGGGGTAGAGCACTGTTAAGGCTAGGGGGTCATCCCGACTTACCAACCCTTTGCAAACTCCGAATACCGTAAAGTAATATCCGGGAGACACACGGCGGGTGCTAACGTCCGTCGTGAAGAGGGAAACAACCCAGACCGCCAGCTAAGGTCCCAAAGTCATAGTTAAGTGGGAAACGATGTGGAAAGGCCCAGACAGCCAGGAGGTTGGCTTAGAAGCAGCCATCCTTTAAAGAAAGCGTAATAGCTCACTGGTCGAGTCGGTCTGCGCGGAAGATGTAACGGGGCTAAACTATGCACCGAAGCTGCGGATTCATACTTTGTATGAGTGGTAGGGGAGCGTTCTGTAAGCGGTTGAAGGTGTACCGGGAGGTATGCTGGACGTATCAGAAGTGCGAATGCTGACATGAGTAACGATAATGCGGGTGAAAAACCCGCACGCCGGAAGACCAAGGGTTCCTATCCCATGTTAATCAGGGTAGGGTAAGTCGACCCCTAAGGCGAGGCCGAAAGGCGTAGTCGATGGGAAACGGATTAATATTTCCGTACTTGGTATAATTGCGATGGGGGGACGGAGAAGGCTAAGCAAGCATGGCGATGGTTGTCCATGTGAAAGTGAGTAGGGCGTTTGTTTAGGTAAATCCGGACGAACATTAAACCTGAGACACGAGACGAGCTACTACGGTAGTGAAGTTGCTGATGCCATACTTCCAGGAAAAGCCTCTAAGCTTCAGATTATACCGAATCGTACCCCAAACCGACACAGGTGGTCAGGTAGAGAATACTAAGGCGCTTGAGAGAACTCGGGTGAAGGAACTAGGCAAAATCGTACCGTAACTTCGGGAGAAGGTACGCTCCTATCTGTGATGAGACTTGCTCTCTAAGCGGACGGGAGCCGCAGTGACCAGGTGGCTGGGACTGTTTATTAAAAACACAGCACTGTGCAAAATCGCAAGATGACGTATACGGTGTGACACCTGCCCGGTGCCGGAAGGTTAATTGAGGGGTTATCTTCGGAGAAGCTCTTGATCGAAGCCCCGGTAAACGGCGGCCGTAACTATAACGGTCCTAAGGTAGCGAAATTCCTTGTCGGGTAAGTTCCGACCTGCACGAATGGTGTAACCATGGCCACGCTGTCTCCACCCGAGACTCAGTGAAATTGAAATCGCAGTGAAGATGCTGTGTACCCGCGGCTAGACGGAAAGACCCCGTGAACCTTTACTACAGCTTGGCACTGAACATTGAACCTACATGTGTAGGATAGGTGGGAGACTTTGAAGATGAGACGCTAGTCTTGTTGGAGTCGTCCTTGAAATACCACCCTTGTAGTTTTGATGTTCTAACGTTGGCCCCTGAATCGGGGTTACGGACAGTGCCTGGTGGGTAGTTTGACTGGGGCGGTCTCCTCCCAAAGAGTAACGGAGGAGCACGAAGGTTGGCTAAGTACGGTCGGACATCGTACGGTTAGTGTAATGGTAGAAGCCAGCTTAACTGCGAGACAGACACGTCGAGCAGGTACGAAAGTAGGTCATAGTGATCCGGTGGTTCTGAATGGAAGGGCCATCGCTCAACGGATAAAAGGTACTCCGGGGATAACAGGCTGATACCGCCCAAGAGTTCATATCGACGGCGGTGTTTGGCACCTCGATGTCGGCTCATCACATCCTGGGGCTGAAGTCGGTCCCAAGGGTATGGCTGTTCGCCATTTAAAGTGGTACGCGAGCTGGGTTTAGAACGTCGTGAGACAGTTCGGTCCCTATCTGCCGTGGGCGTTTGAGAATTGAGAGGGGTTGCTCCTAGTACGAGAGGACCGGAGTGAACGAACCGCTGGTGTTCGGGTTGTCATGCCAATGGCATTGCCCGGTAGCTACGTTCGGAACTGATAAGCGCTGAAAGCATCTAAGCGCGAAGCAGGCCTCGAGATGAGTTCTCACTAGACTTTTAAAGTCTCTGAAGGGCCGTTGAAGACTACAACGTTGATAGGCAAGATGTGGAAGTGGTGTGAGCCATTAAGCTAACTTGTACTAATTACCCGTGAGGCTTAACCATACAACGCCAAACGCGTTTTGTGTGACAGTTAAGACAGAAGTTAATAACTAAAGTAGATATTACGACAGACTTAAAAAATATTATCAGATATTTTCCAAATTTATGAGGTGACTCTTAGCGCGTAGCGTTAACATTGAGGCACCTTGCGCAAAGAAAATGGGAGCACTACGTGCTTGTCATTAATTCTTTGCACCATATTTGCTTGGTGACAATAGCGTTTTGGACCCACCTGATTCCATGCCGAACTCAGTAGTGAAACGAAACAGCGCCGATGATAGTGTAGCATTTGCTATGTGAAAGTAGGACATTACCAGGCTTCAAATTGTAGAAAGCCGCTTCAGAAATGAAGCGGCTTTTTTACGTCTGCAGAAAAGTAATATTCAACATTTTCTTCTCTAAAGCGTAGCGTCTCCTAAGCGAAGCGCCTCTTTGTTAAGAGTGTTTTGGCTATTAAATACACTGACCTATGGTAGGTAACATTTCACTGTGACTCTCCACCGCTGTGGACACCAAGACATTACGCAGGCCGCAGGCTTCAAATACAATAAAGCTCAATTCGCTAAATTTTTTTATGTTTATAGAAAAGTAATATTCAGTATTTCCTTTTCTAAAGCGAAGCGTCTCCTGAGCGAAGCGCCTCTTTGTGGGCAGTGTTTTGGTTATTCAATACACTGACCTATGATAGGTAACATTTGCTATGTGACTCTCTACCGCTGTGGGCACCACGACATTACGCAGGCTTAAAATTGTAGAGAGCCCGACTAGCGATAGTCGTTTTTTCCGTCTGGGGTTTAGTAAATAGTCAAAACCCTATGCCGAACTCAGTAGCGGCTGCTGATGCATATCCTGTGCTCAACGGTATTTTAATTCCCATACATTATGCATAACAACGTCAAAGCGAGATCCGCACAAGTCAGCCTTTACATAATAATAATTTCTATTTCATGGTGACTTTTACAGATTTACTTCTCTATGTATTGATTTAAGATTTATAACAATATAAAAAATACTAGCGATTTAAATAAGCGTATTGGCTAATACTTTTATAGAGATAAGTTATTATTGGTTTTGTTTAACTTTACTTGTTAAAAGTCCTTATGGGCTTTATGCTCTCCTTTTGTTAACGCTTTTACTCATTCAGGGTCCTCTATGTCTTTCCCCTTATTTATTGATGACTCACCTTCTTTAATAGAGTTTACTCGTATCTACCTTGCTTTGTTTTATACATTTGTAGCAGGCTTTTATACCTATAGAATTATTTATATGTCACGTACTGAGAAAGAAAACATTGTTTTTCCTGGAGTTAAGTATTGTGCAAGTTGGTGGAACCATACTGCGTTTAAGTTCTTTAGAGCCTTGATATGGTTTGTATGTGTATTGCGAGTGTTTGTTCCTTCGCTTGATAATTACCTAGGGCTTTTTACTGGTTTGAATGATTGGCCCGGTGTTATGTTTGGCAATGTGCTTTTGACAGCAGGTTTTGCTTTATCGATGCTTGTTCATTTTAATATGGCCTCATTGTGGCGTTCAGGGATTGATCCAAACGGTCCGCGTGAATTAAAGACAAAAGGGTTATATCAATTTTCTAGAAACCCTATGTATTTGGGGGTGATAGCCGCTCAAATTGGATTTTTCTTAGCGTTGCCAAGCTTATTTAGTTTAATATGCTTAGTCGTTGGGGTCGCAGCTATATACAGGCAAACTCTGGTAGAGGAAAAACATTTAACCGAGAGCTTTACAGTTGAATATAAACAATATTCACAGGTAGTGCCTCGCTGGTTTTAATTGTGCGTTATTCTTCAATGAATTCGCTGACAAACACCTTTTTTGAAACTGGTTTAGAAAAGTAATAGCCTTGAATATAATCACATTGCATCTGTTTTAGTAACATGTACTGCTCTTGTTTTTCTACTCCCTCAGCAACTACTTCTACATTTAAGTTATGGGCCATTGTGATAATAGCCCTTACTAGTGCAATGCTATTATCATTTTTTTCTATATCCTTTATAAATGAACGATCTATTTTAAGGATGTCGATATCTAATCGCTGTAAGTATGCCAGTGATGAGTAACCCACGCCAAAATCATCAATAGCAACATCTATTTGAAACTCACTTAGGCGCTTGAGCTGTCGTTTTATTTCTGAATCAGTTCCCATTAGGGTGTTCTCTGTTACTTCTATTAAGACAGAGTGTCCGGGTAAATTGAATTTTTGGCTCGCTTGTATCCATTGCTCAACCCACTCACCAGAGCGATCAATTTCCAGTGGTGAGGTATTAATACTAACTTGTATAAGGCGTTTAGATATTTTATTGAATAAAGTGCAGTCTTGTATTGCTTGCGATTTCACCCAGCGGCCTATGTCGCTTATTAAGCCATTTTTCTCTGCAATAGGGATAAATTCATTGGGCCCTATTAATCCTTTTTGTGGATGATTCCAGCGGATCAATGCTTCGGCTTTAGTAATGCTCTTACCGTCAACAGAAAAAATAGGTTGATAGTACAACTCAAACTGACTTTCTTTTAAACCAAGTTTTATTTCTTCTATGAGTTTTCTTTTCTCAGTGGCTTTTTCTTCAATTGAGTAAGAGAAAAATTCGTACCTATTTCTACCTTTCTTTTTAGACAAATACATTGCTTGGTCTGCACGTTTTACAAGCTTTTCTACTGTACTACCATGCTCAGGATAAAGAGTAATCCCAATACTTGCGGTAACACATACAGTTTCTTCTTTTAATTGTATAGGTGTTAATAATGCTTGTTTGATTTTATCAGCAGCTTTAACAGCGAATGTTTGGTTAGCGTCTTTTAAAATTAATGTAAATTCGTCTCCGCCTAATCTTGCAATTATATCCTCATCTTCTATGCATGCTTTGAGTCTATTGGCTACATGATGTAACAGTAAATCTCCGTAGTCATGGCCTAGGCTATCATTAACGTCTTTAAAGCCATCAAGATCTAAAAATATCAATGCAAAGCTTGTATTGTCATTACTGATAAGCGTTTGTATTTCTTCGTAGAAAAAACGACGATTAGGTAAGTCGGTTAAACCATCTTGGTATGCGTAGCGGTGAAGTTCGCTGTTAGCATTTTCAAGCTCTTGGGTACGTGTTTTAACTTGATTTTCTAAAGCGTGTTCACGTTGCTCTATTGTATAGAGCATATCGTTAAAACATACGGTTAATTCGCCAACCTCATCATTAGAGAGTTGCTCGGCACGTAAACTATAGTCATTTGATTTAGTGATGTCGTTAGCTGTTTGAGCTAAATATAAAATGGGGCTTAAAAAACGACGCCTCAGTAACAATGAAATAATTAGGCTGACAGCAAAGGATAGTAGCGTGAGACTAATTATAAACTTTACATAAAAATCTATTCGATTATTGATATAGCTATTGTTAGCGTAGATTACTAATTCGCCAACGTTGTTAGCATCTATAGTCAGTTGTTTTTTTACTTCAACAGCATGCTCAACATTATCGGATAACATGTGCGAATTAGTTTTTGCGACAATATCTCCAGTTCGATTAGTAACAATAGCAGAGATTACATCTGTACGAGTAAGAATAGGCTTTATTAGTTCTTGAATTGCTTCTAAATCTTCAAAGATAAGTGCGGTGGCTATATTTGGCGACATCATGTTTGATAGAGAGTTTAGACTTTCTATTTGTTCGCCTTTTGCACTGCTTAATTCGTATGTACCAAATGCTACAGTTACAATACTACTTGATATAAATGCTACGCTCATCAGTATAAAAAGCAGCTTTTTACTAATAGTGTCTAAGGTGAATAGTCTTTTCATTCTAACTATCCACAATTCGCGCAAGGCGTAATACTTTAGAGCTTATTGTTAAGCCATTTGATTTAAGGTTATTAGGTGATATTTCGAAACGGACCTTACCGCTTGATAGAAAAAATCTTATGTGACCATTGTTTTCTATAAATCCGTCACTTTCTCCCACTAATAAAATATTTTGATAAGTTAAACCAGGAGTATTTACCCAATCTTGGTATGTTTTTGATGTAATGAATACCATGTTGCATTGTGTTAGTGAGCTACTATTAAGTGATATGTGTTTATTTACTAATGGGCGTTTTTTAATACTGCGCTTAGTGAGTGCAACATCAGCAATGTTGATGAATGTTTCGTCTGGGCTACATAATGTAAAGTTATTATTATGATACGTCGGTGTTACCCAATGAGCGAATCGAGCAAAGTTATATAAAAAACCAGCCTTGAGCATATACTCTTTCTCAGTCGCAGCACTATTAGCACTAAAAAATAGTGTTAATGTAATTAATAGCCCGTTGAGTAAAAGTTTTAATAGCTGCATTAAATAATCTTAAAAGCTGGCTTTAATTGAAAATGTTATACATTCATCAATGTAGTTAGGCAATGTGTAGGTTTCACGAGTGTTGTTATACTCTATGTGAGAGCCTGCAAACAAGTTTTTACCCGACAAAGCCGTAGACCATATTTGGTTAATTTGATAATTCCAGGTTATATCCATTGTAGTGTAACGGTCGGTATTATAAGCGTCTGAGTTTTCAACTCTAAGCGTTGCAAAAATATTATGTTTATTAAAAAGCGTATAGTTTACTTTGCCAAATACTTGTCTATTAGTTGAATCAAAACCAATAGTTGGTGTTGCTCCCTCGGGTAAATCATAGTCAATTTTTGTATAGCTATACCCTAGTTCTGTACTTAGGTTATTCAGCGGTTGCCAGGTTGCAACTATATCAAACCCGTTAGTTGTTGTTTCACCCTGCGAAACAATATCAAGATCGACACGAGTTTGAGTAAGCGCAAATGCGGCTTGTTCAAATTGACCGAGCTGAAAAGAACGTATAGCAGGCAGAAACTGATTGGGATCGGTGTTAAATCTAATCGCTGCTATATTATCGGCATCTGTATGGAATGCGGACAAATCGAGAGAGGTGTTATTTCCTTCAAAGCGGTAGCCTAACTCGTATGAGACGTAGTTTTCTGATTCAACTTTGTCGTTGCCATTGAGGTAAGTGGCAATCGCATATTCATCAATAGCTTTAATGCCAGTACTTCCACCAAGCGCCTCTTCTACAACTGTCCCATTCACTTTATAGTCATCATTAAACTCTATCAGGGTAGGTGTACGTACACTTCTAGATATAGCGCCCCATATTAGATGGCGCTCTTGTGGCTTATAGATAACCCTAGCCGATGGTTGGTTTTCCCAGCCAGTTAAATCATTGTGGTCGAGCCTAGTGCCGACAACTAAATCAAGATAATTGGGTATAACATTATATTGGGCTTGGATTAATCCACCATATTGTTGAAGATTGTCTAGGTCTTTATTACTGTCTAAAAATACACTTTCCTCGAAAGATATTTTGTTATATCTGTAATTCAAGCCCCAATCGAGCTGCAAAGAGTCATATAAAAAGTTCATTTGGTAGTCTATATCTATAGATTCAAAGTTTTCTTTTATATATGTTTGGTTGCCACTTTGCTTTAGCCATGACACTTGCAACATTTGGTTTGCGTCGGGAGATATTCTATTTTCTAGACGCGCCATAACACGAGAATCAGTACGTGATAAGTCCCCAGAAAATGAAACGTTTCTATTGGTCTCGTCAATAACTCCACGGTAGTTTTGGCCTAAGTTAGAGTGTGTAACATCTCCTTGTATTAAAGCAGACCATTCGTCACTTGGTGTAAAGTCAGCACGCAAACCCAAAGAATGTTGTTTGGCTGTGTCGCTAGGCGTGAGTGAAATCCCTTTTTTTGACTCATTAGCATCTTTTACATGACCATAAATACGGTAACTGCCTTTATTACTTAAGTCGCCGCCATATCGCGCGTTAGCATCAATATTTATTTGATTACCGGTAGTCGCATTCGCGTAGGCACCACGAGTATCAATACTGTTTTTAGTAATAATATTGATCACACCATTATTTGCATTTGTGCCCCACAGTAGGCCGCCTTGACCGCGAATAACTTCTATTCGTTCTATATCATAAAGTGGGACATTCAGTGTTTCCCAATAGACAGCTGCAAATTTAGGTGTATATAAGCTTTGCCCATCAACCATAAC
This sequence comes from Pseudoalteromonas marina, assembly GCF_000238335.3. NCBI lineage: Bacteria > Pseudomonadati > Pseudomonadota > Gammaproteobacteria > Alteromonadales > Pseudoalteromonadaceae > Pseudoalteromonas > Pseudoalteromonas marina. Next base: position 202,773 of record NZ_AHCB03000012.1, read on the forward strand.
TAAAAGCTTACTTGAAAATCGAGACGCAACACCGCGCGAAGAGATTGCCCATTGATTATTATCAAGTTGCCTAACGATAAGTCCAGGTACCATTTTTAATGCTTCTGGTACTGAGTTTGCGCCAGATCTATTAATTTGCTCTTTACTTAAAACATAAATAGACGAGGCGGTATCAAATGCAGATTGAGCTCTCTTCATTGCAGACGTTACTTGAACATCCATTTCCATTAATGCGCTAAGGTCGAGCTCAGCATCTTCAAAAGGGTCTGCAATTACAAGCGGTGATAAAAACAATAATGGCCATAGTGATTGATGCGAAATTTTCACTAAGGAACTCCTACCTAGTCATAAGTTATATAAGCGAAATTGCTTTTCTTAAACATTTTAAGAACATTACATTAACATTGTGAATGGTGTAAATATAGCAAAAATACGCTGCTACTTTTTATGTGAGCCTTTAACTTTTTTCAATATATCATTAGCTTATAAAGTAACCATAACTAAAAAATACCATAGCTAACGTATACACGGCTTCATTAAAATTAATTTTAAATGATTAATAATATATATTATCTTTAAACAAAAGTATTAAGTCCATGTTTAATTGTTTTTTTATCAACCAAAAGCGGATGATTTTTACACTTAACGTAAGTTCATAAAGTTAATTTAACAAAAAAGTAGCTTTGACTTATTTTATATTTTGAGGTGTTGAAAGCAGTAAGTGCATCACAAGGCTTATCAAAACTGGTTCAGCGTTGAAAAATAAATTAACCTTACTTTATTAACCTTTAATAAGATTATTTTTATATGAGTTTTATTTTTTCTGCACTGCTAGCTAGCATTCCTGCTTTACCTGAGCCTGTTGCAAACAACGCAGTAGCTAAAGTTACAGCGCAAAATAACACCTATTTCTTAAGCTTTATGGGCTTAGCTTCAAATAAACAATTTAGTGATGTACATAATAAAGTGTGGGCATTAAAGCTGGGAGAAAGCCAATGGCAGGCTAAATTGGCAGTACCTTCTAGCTTGCCAATTAAGGGGCGTTTAGCAAGTACAGCGGTTGGTATAGGCAAATACGCTTATGTATTTGGTGGCTACACTGTTGCTGCAGATCACACGGAAATATCGAGCCCCGACGTGTATAAATACAATATAACCACAAATAGCTATACGCAACTCAAGTCTATGCCAGTCCCAGTAGATGACAGCGTGGCGCTAAGCTACAAAGAGCGTTACATATACCTTATTAGCGGTTGGCATAACGATGGCAACGTAAATTTAGTGCAAGTATACGATACTAAAAACAATACATGGCAGCAGGCGTCGCCTTTTTTAGGTGAGCCTGTATTTGGCCAAGCGGCTGCAATTAGTGGTAATACTATTGTTATTTGCGATGGCGTAAAAACCCAAGCAAACCCAAGTTCACGCCGCTCGTTTTCAGGGGTTGCACAATGTTTAAAAGGCACAATAAATGCCAACAACCCACAAAAAATAGATTGGCGAACGCTGCCACACCCAACAGGCGAAGCACATTATCGTATGGCTGCTACAAGCTATAATGGCCATATTTACATGCTAGCTGGCTCAAGCAACCCCTATAATTACGATGGCATTGGTTATAACAAACAGCCAGCTCCAGCAAGTCGTCATGTATGGCGCTTTAATATTAAAAATAATACATGGCAAGTAATGCAGCCACTTAAAACTGCAACGATGGATCACCGAGGCTTACTAGAGCATAACGGTATTTTATATCGTATTGGTGGAATGAATAACCAACAGCAAGTTATTAATGATGTGCTAGGTTACGAGGTCAAATAATGAATACGCTTTATATTACCGGCGCAGGGGTAAGCGCGGCTAGTGGTATACCTACGTTTAGAGGGGAAGAAGGCTTTTGGACTATAGGCAGTAAAAACTATACGCCTATGGAAATGGCAACGCGCGCAATGTATCAAAATAATCCGCGTGAGTTTTTGGCTTGGTATTACAACCGTTTTGCAACGTATCGTAACCATGGCCCTAATGACGTGCATCATTGGTTGAGTGATAAAAACTTAATAACCCAAAATATAGATGGGCTTGATGGCAAAGCCGGTAACAAAAATTACATTGCTATACACGGCAGGCTCGATCAGATGACGCTATTTCATGAGCAAGGCGAAGCTGTTGAGCCGCTGATGACCCCGTGGGATAGTGTAGATGAAAGCCGCCGGCATGAATCTCTTTTTGAGCTGTTTAACATTCAAAACCAAACACCTGAGCTTAACCATTCGTTTAAGCCTTTTGTGTTGTTGTTTGATGAATTTTACACCGAGCTTTACAGAATAACCCAAGCACAGCAGCGAATGCTCAACGCTGATAAAATTGTATTTATGGGCACCTCGTTTAGTGTAAATATCACCCAAATGGCATTAGAAATAGCCCGTACTTATAACATACCTATCGAGGTGGTCGATCCTAATCTTGCTCACATACTACACCCAAATGTAAGTTATAAAAAAATGACCGCGCTTGAGTACATTCAAAAGTTTTGATTTATTTGTAATTTAAAACTTACAAATAAATGCATATAAATAAGCGTTTTGTTAACCCCAGTGATACATGTTGTTTTATAATGAAATGTAAAACCACAATCGTTTAGCAATAACATAACCCAAGAGAGTTACATGAGTGATTTAACTGCAATAGCCAATTTATCAATATTATTAGTAGAGCCTTCAGAGGTTCAGCAAAAACTGATAATCAAATCACTAACTCAATGTGGTGTAACCCAAGTAGAAACCGCAAGCAATCAAGCGCAAACGTTAGCCCTTTTAGAAAAATATCAGCCCGATTTAGTCATTAGTAGCATGTACCTAGCCGATGGCACTGCAGACTCTTTGTTACAAAGCATTCGTTCGAACCCGCGCACAGAAAGCCAAGCGTTTATGTTGATCTCGAGCGAACGCAATAAAAAATACCTTGAGCAATTAAGGCAGTCGGGCGTATTAGCCATTTTACCTAAACCATTTAGTGCTGATGCAATTACACGCGCGTTAAAAGCGACGCTCGACATAATTACAGAAGAAGAGGTCGAACTAGAGCATTTTGATGTCACTTTATTACGAGTTCTGGTTGTTGACGATAGTCGTTTTGCGCGCAAGCATATTATTCGTGTGCTTGCTGGTATGGGAATACCAGCCCCGGTTGAGGCGCAAGATGGTAAACAAGCAATTGAAAAACTTAACGAACAGTCATTCGATTTAATCGTTACCGATTACAACATGCCAGAAATGGATGGTCGCGAACTAACCGAAACTGTACGTGGCTCAAATACTTACTCGCATATTCCTATTTTAATGGTGAGCTCAGAGGCGAACGACACCCATCTTGCCAATATTGCGCAAGCTGGCGTTGATGCCATTTGCGATAAACCGTTTGAACCCGCCACAGTGCGAGATTTGCTTTTCAAAATAATGTCGTGATAGACATTTTTTCATCACATATATTTGAACGAGTGCAAAAGTAACAGCACTCGTTTTAAATACTTTTACATTTGGCCTAATCTATATACAAGCAGCGCTGTTTTAGCGGTGTTTTTATTAAGCGAGGTTAAATCGGCGGTTTCGTTTTTAGTGTGTGCGCCACTGCCCATTAGTCCTAGGCCATCAAGTGCCATATCAACATGGTTTGCAGCAAACGAAATATCAGCAGCACCGGCATTACGAGGGTTTGCAGCCACCACTTTGTTATAGCCTAAGTCTTGGCTTGCTTGGCTATACAGTGCAAGCAGCTTTTTATTACCCTCGGTTAGCCCCATTGGTGGGTAGCCGTCTTCAAAAATAAGCTCAGCTTGGCTGCCATTTAAACTTTTAGTCACTATTTGCTGCATCACTTTTTTAGCGCCTTCTACCTGCTTTGGCGAAAGCGCCCGTAAATCACCCGCTACATGCACGGTTTGCGCAATTACGTTACTTTTACCAAACGCCGTGGCTGACGAGTTAGCACTGTCGTAATCGGCATTTGTACCACCTACAATAAGCCCTGGGTTAAAGGTTAAATTAGGTTGTGTAGCTAGTTGCTCTCTAAAGTCATTTAAAATACGCGACGCCTCGTAAATAGCACCATAGCCCACACTGTCATTAAATATTTGCGATGAATGTGCAGCATTGGCCGTTACATTTAACGTCCAGCCGGTATAGCCACGGCGCGCCGCCATAGCGGTTTTAATATTGTTATCGCCGTTTTCAAAACCTAGCGCTACGTCAGCCCAAATTGCAGCATCAACAATCGCCTTTTTAGATAAACTAAGTGGACGACCGCTGCTTTCTTCATCGCCGGTAAGCAGTACTTTTACGCTTACGTTTTCAAGTAAATTAAGCGCTTGCAGGCTTTTAAGTGCGGTAATTATAATAGTGTTACCACCTTTCATATCGGCTACACCTGGGCCGCTCGCGGTGTGTTCATCAATTTGTTTATAGGTAGTAAAGTTATCGTGTTTGGCAAATACCGTATCAAGATGGCCGATCATCAGTATTTTTATTGCATCGGGGTCTTTACTTTTGTGCGTAGCTAATACATGCCCAGCTCGGTTAAACGCGCTGCCATCTAGCCACTCAACCTCAAAACCAATGGCTTTTAGTTGCTCGCTTGCAAGCGCGCCCACCTTTTTTACGCCTTCAATATTAAGTGAGTCGCTATTAATATTAACTGCTTGTTTTATCTCTTCAAGTGCTTGGGGCATGTTTTGCTCAACTTGTTTAACTATTTCACGCTCATTTTTATTAAGCGCTGCATGGCTTGTAAGCGAAAGGGTACTTGCAAGTGTGAGAATAAGTGCATGGCTAAACTTTAAAACTGACATAACAGCCTAATAATTGAAAAATAGTTCAGCTAATATGAAGTAAAAATACAAAGGGTTCAATAGAAGTAGATTGTGATTTTTAACTAATTATATAAGCAACAATGAGTTACAAGGTTAAGGGTTAATGGGTGTATGCGTTACTGGTTTAAACTCAGGTATTTAAAATATGATTTGTTAATTAATAACCAACCGGTATAACTAAACAACGATTTGTCTGATATTACTGATCTCCACCATTTTGGGGTTTTGCTGCATTTAAGAAAGCTAAGGCGAAGCTAACTATTTGTTTACAGGTGTTTATTTTATAGCTAGGATAAAATCACTGTAATATATGGACATTTGTCGGTTTGTAAAACGACAAATGTCGTAGACTAAATTGTTATAAAGCACGGAAGTTTTGATGAAAGCCTCAACTATTGAGTTCACAAGTTATAGTGGTAATCAAACACATATTGAATCAATCAACTACGATTTAGACTATTTAAAAGTAGTAGTTGTCGCTGATTCTAATTTACGAATTGAAGTATGTTTTCAACAGCCAATCGGATTTAGGTGTCTTGATGAAGGTGATTTATTAGAGTTTTGGGCAAGCAATAAAATAACGAGTAATTGGCTTTTACAAATACATGATTTTGGTTGGTTGGCTCAAGAAAGTAATCGCGCTGGCTTCTTATCCAAAGACACTATGTTAAGTGAGTATTTGATTAAAGGCAGCAATGAGTGTTTAAATGTTCTAAGCACAGATAAGCCAGTAATAAGTTTGGTATAAATGCTTTATAACAAGCTAATAAATAAGGACAAAAATCAGTTGACTGTTTTCGTTCCTCAACATTTTAGCCAACAACTTTTTGCCCATTATTAGGGCGTTATATGCCTTGGTTAACTTGAGAGGGACCTATCAATGTCGATGACTATGTACGTAATCTTATCTCTTAGTGATGTTCCAAATACGAACTCACTAAACGAATTATCAGAACAGTTAAACACTCCTGTTCAATATTTAGAAAATGTAGATTTAAAAAAGCATACTGGGTTTCTCCCTGTCAAACTGAAAAGCGAAGACTCTGGAGTGGAAACATTTATGTCGCCTTTATCAGAGTTCTCAGATTACTTTCCTGCGTTCGATTCCTCAGCTTTTATAGAGCCAGTAGTGGTAACATTTCGATGGGGCGGTGACATGAATGAAATGGTTGTGGCTTTAAACTCTGCTTATCTTCTCGGATATCAAAAAAACTCCGCTACATTCGAACCGCAAAGTGGTGTGTTTTTATCAAATGAACAAGTAAAAGAAGGTGCAGAGGCCATGTCTGCAAACGGCATATAACAAGGCAAATTAAAAAGTGCGGACAAAAAATAGTTGGCTTTGTTCGTACCTCACAAATTATAGCCAACTATTTTTAGCCGTTTATTTGCGGCGTTAGATGTAAGAGATATGCGAAGCACAGTTCTGATAATATTTGTATCCATAATGCTCATGTCATGTGGCTCATCATACAGTGTCCCGCGTGCTACGCTGCATATCGATGTTACTGATGTAAATCAGTTCAATATACTGCAGGAGAGCATTAGCGACTTTCTTATGGCTAAAGGTTTTACCGATCTCGGCAAAGATGAAGAAATGCTAGATCTACTAGAATGGAGTAGTAAAAAGCATCAAGGTGATGTCATCGCTAAAACGAATAGCGACCAAATAAATAGGATCCATCGGACAAGGCGCTTCAAGAACGAAGAATTAGAAGTAGATGTCGTAATAATTGATTATTCAGATTCTGCAATCAAAAAACGTTTCGTAAATTATTCAACTTCAGAATCAGAAATATCCGATTCTCCGGCATTAGAATTGAATATTTATAACTATAGGCCCGGTGGTTTTTCAGTCGAAGTTAACAAGTTCTATGAAGAGATATTTTCATTTATAGAATCAAATCATAATAAGCCTATAAACATTGTATTTTCACCTCCTGAAACGAACCAAAGTGAATTTTACAAGATCACTACTATAAATCTTCTTACGAGCGGGCTGTGGTGGCTAATTGTTTATACAATTTCAATCGGAATATTTGGGTTCATAATAATCAAAACGCTAAATCGTACTAATTTCGCAATTTTTACCAAGCGTGCAATATTTGCTTTGTTGGGAACTATCTTGGCTACACCACTACCTTTTCCAGCAACAATATTTGTAATAGTACTGCCAAGCGTAATGGCTTTGCCTGCAATTGGGTCAGATTATTTCTTACGAATTCAAACTTTTGCTATACCATCGTTAATTGTTAGCGCTGCTTTGTGTGTACTCATATCCACCTATGTTATCAAAGGCAGTAAAAGTGAAAACATCTAACAAGTGCATGTTGCCGGACTGCTTTTCCGCTGCGCTTCAAACCAGCCGCAAATGCAGGCGTTAGCTGTACTAGGTGAAATTTGAGCCCATATTTTGAAATCAGTTTAACCCCCAACATTGATTACTTTTTGTGGGTGTTACCTGTTTTATTTTTGCTTGTAGCTTTTGTTAGATTGCCAGCCGCCTCTGATCTTGTATTAAGCATGGTTAAGATTTCACGAAATTGGCTTTTAACAATTTTTGGATTGATTTTTTTCATTGCATTGTTTGGTACATACTCAGAGCTACAACAAGATATTGATGTTAAAAAACAGATTGATTCGGGTGAGTTTTCACTTGTATCTGGTTGTATTCAAAACTATCGTCTAGACGAAGTTAAGGGAAATACAGCAACATTCGAAGTGAAAGAGGTCGAGTTTTCTTATAATAGCTATACAAGAACACCTTTTTTCTATGAAAAAGAGTTACCAGGTAAAGTTATAAAAAATGGTAATTGCCTAGAAATTAGCTACTTAACAATAGCTAAAGAAAACAAAATCATAAAAATCGTACAGCTAACAAAGTAATTAAACAAAGGACACAAAACAGCAGGCTTGTGCTCCTTCGTCGCCAATTTTAGCCTGCTATTTTGTGCCGTTTATTACGGCGTTATAACTAAAGGCATGTTCGAGAAATATTTCGCTAAACGTAAGTTGGTAAGTCATGTTAAAGAGCTTGCCATCTACAATGACAAAGGAATGCATTGGAAGAGTCATAATATCGCTCAAGTTTCTGCCGAGCGAAAAAGGCTAATCCAATTAATACTCGTGAGTTTATCAAAACTAGATAGCACTGAATCAGCTATAAAGCTTAATGACTTAATTATAAGTGGTGCATTAGCCGAAGATGAGGAAGGTCAATATATAGACCTCGCCAAATCAACTTAGTTATAACAAGTTACTTAAAAGGACAAATAACAGTTGGTTTTTGCTCCTTCGTCGCTTATTTTAACCAACTATTATTTGCCTCTTAGTAAGGCGTTATGTGTTTCGTAAAGTATGAGTTTCAAAAATAGCGACAAAGGTTTCGAATGTGAAACAGTACAAAAACATAATAAACTAGACAGATACTTTTATTTTCGCACTTTGATGAGCTACGTATCAGGCTTTAATTAGTGAAGAAATAAGTAAAGTATTACATAACAATCGTAAATTAATTAAGTGCTCACCTACTTTAATTTTTTCACAGGGAAGTTAAATGAACTTAAATCAAATTACATTACCTGTTACAGATATGGAAATTTCGACTAAATTTTATCGCGACTTAGGTTTTACTCAAATTGTAGACACCCCGCATTATGCTCGCTTTGAATGCCCAGATGGGGATTCAACTTTCTCCTTGTCTTTAGATCGAGGTGAGTTTGATTGTGGCACGGTAATATATTTTGAACATGAACGATTAGATGAACTGGTTGAGGCTTTAAAAGTTAAAGGTTTTGTATTTATACAAGAACCTACAGACCAGAGCTATTTATGGCGAGAGGCCGTACTGCATGATCCGTCAGGACATAAAATTAAGCTATATTGGGCGGGTGTTAATAGAGTTAATCCACCTTGGCGTGTAGAAATACGCAGCTAATCAGATTTTTAATTATGCAGTGTTCAAACTTACGCTATTAAAATCCAACCTCATTTAAGTATAAAAAACCGTCAGGTTTAACGCATTAGCATTAAACCTGACAGCTCAAACTCAACCAATCACCGTTAATTAGTCGGCATTAAATAAATCTCGCGCACGTTGTTGCGCTGGTTTGCTTCTATTGCAAACAGTACGGCGTCGGCCACATCTTGTGGGTCGAGTTTGTCGGGCTTTGCTTCATCAAAAAATGGGGTGTTTACCATGCCAGGGGCTATGGTGGTACAGCGGCAGTTCCACTCGCTCATTTCTTCAGCTAAGTTTTGGCCAAACCCGTAAGCAAACCATTTAGTTGCACCGTAAATAGAGCCTTTAATTGGCTTACGGCCAGCAGCTGAGCTGGTTAATATAAAGTGGCCTTTGTTTTGGCGTAAATGGGGCAGGGTTGCTTTTGCCGTCCACAGCAGGGCTTTAATGTTTATGTCTATCATGGTTGACCATTCATCGGGGTCGCCTTTTTCAGTGCCTGCGGTTGAAACGCCCATACCTGCGTTGGCAAATGCGGCATCTAGTCGGCCAAATTTTTTAAGCCCTTTTGTTACTACGTTTTCAAGTTCGGTAAAGTCGGTGGCATCTGCGGGTACACTCAGTGCGTTATCTTCACCTAATGACTCAACTAGTTCAGCTAATTTATCTTCACTTCTGGCGGTAAGAATGACTTTATGGCCGTTATTAACCAATGTTTTTGCACTCGCTTCACCTATGCCACTAGAGGCACCTGTAATTAGAACTACTTTTTCTTTCGCCATGATTATTTCTCCTATGTTTACATATTCAAAATGATAAGAACGGTTTAACTAATACGTGCTATTAACTGTACCAGTTCTGGGTTAACGGAGCTTGAATGCAGGTCACTTTACGAATGAATTATTTGGATGATGTTAGGTGAGTGGCTTTAATGGGTTTCTGCAAAGGTGGAGTGTTCGTTTTTGTTATACTTTTTATAAAAAAAGCGCACCTTAAAGTGCGCTATACGTTTATTGTGTTATGTCAAAGCTAACTGAAAGGTCCTCAGTTTGCGGTACACTAATTTGCTTAAGTTGATAAACAGTGAAATCTGTATCTTCTAGCTCTGCATCGTCTAAATGTGCGGTGCACGTATAGCCAAGTTGGTAGTCTCCCGGTGTAATGAAAGCAAGCTCAAACTCATATTGGTTATCGTCTTGATCAAATACAACATTTGCGGTCGCAAGTGGGGCATCTTCTGGGGTTTGCTCATCTATTTCGTATATATCTTTAGGTATTTGAGCATCTGATGAATATAAATATACGGCGTGTCCAAACGTTGAATCTGCAGCAGCAGTGGCGATATTGTCTGTTTCACAGTTATTAATAAGCGCTTGGCTTACTGTGCCTTCAATTTCTTGTGACTCAGAAAGATTTTGTAATCGTACGCCTCTAGGTTTTAAAAAGATCTCCTCATTATTTTGAGGATCGACCAGCGATTTTTTTAGGTCAAATTCTAAAACAAAGTCGTTATCAGTTTGGTTAAGTGTAAAGCCATCGAGTTGTATTTCGCCTACACCATCATTCCCTTTTCTTTTTACCACGAGCGGGGCAATGCTGTCGTCTTCGTATACTACGTGAGATGTAAAACTAAGGTTATTAGTATCGCCATTTATAACCTGAGCGCGGATCCACGAGTATTCGCCTGCTGGCACTTCTTGATCGTCAAGCAGCTCAAAAACATCGTCCCCGGTGTAATCGAGCAAATTAACCATTTGTGGTTGAGATGCGTCAGCTTCACTTCGGGTTTCAAAACTAAATTCTTCATCGCCTTGTGTTTTAATAGTGATTGAATCAAACACGACGTTAACCGCTTTTAAACCACTAACCGGCGCATCTGACACACCAAGGCTAAAGGTTGATTTGTCGCTAGATTGTGGCGGTGTTGTGTCATTGTCATCACTTGAAGAGCCACACCCGGCTAATGCAAAAAGAACGGCGCTGCTGACTAATGTTGATTTAAAATTCATGATTTACTCCTTTAGTTTATAAAGCGGATTGTAGAAGGGCTAAGCTGAATTTAGATTGAATAGGTTTTTAGAATAGTTACTTGAAATTAATCTTTATTTTACTTTGCGCATTTTTGAACAAAAGTATGTACGCCATAGGTTAACTAGTTTGTGAGCACTAAGTTTTTAAGTGTGAAAATTTAAGCGAAAAAAAGAAAAACTTTGCCCAATTAATTTGCTGATATAGGCACACCTTCCACTTATTTTAATGCTATCGCTTTAAAATTTTTACTATATACTCCCGCCACTTCTTTTGAAGTGTATAGATTTAATTCTTGCTGATAATCAGCCCATAGTTGGAATATGTATGAAAGATAAACTTATTGTGTTTTGGCAAAGCCATTCAGAAACTATCATCACTTTAGGTTACAAAGTGGTATTAGCTTTGGCTATTTTAGTTGCGAGCGCGCTTATTGCACGCTCGGTTAAAAAAGCGATCAAAAATTCTAAATCGCCATTAAAAAAAGTAGACGAAACGCTACTACCGCTTCTATCGAGCATTGCGGGGTATTTAGTTTACATAATTGCTGGGCTGTTTATTTTAGATATTTTTGGCGTTAATACGGCAAGCTTAATAGCGCTAATGGGCGCGGCGGGTTTAGCGATTGGTTTGGCGCTTAAAAACACCTTAAGTAATATTGCAGCCGGCATTATGTTATTAATACTTAGGCCATTTAAAATAGGCGATTTTGTAGATGCGAGCGGCACGCTTGGCACAGTGAACGAAATAAACTTATTTACGACCATTTTTAAAACCACCGACGGCCTTTATATCGCATCGCCTAACGGTAAAGTGTGGGGCGGCAACATTAAAAACTTTACCCGCAACGGTAAAAGGCGCATGGATATAGTAGTGGGAATTTCGTACGCCGACTCTATTGATGTTGGCTTAAATGTACTTAAAGAGCTCGCCGAATCAGAAAGCCGACTACTTGCAGAGCCAGCACCTAAAGTAATGGTTACCTCAATAGGCGAAAGCGCGGTGAACATTCAATTACGTGCATGGACGGTAAACGGCGATTACTGGCAAACCGTGTGGGATTTAAATAAACGCGTTAAAGAGGCCATAGAAGGCGCGGGGCTGAGCATTCCGTTTCCGCAGCGAACGCTGCATATATCTGAGTCGATGGCATCGGCAGTAACGGTTAATAAAGGTATTTAAACTCTATTAGCATAAGCACAAATAAAAATAGCGAGCCTTGGCTCGCTATTTTTGTATTAGCCTTTTGCTGACGAGTATTAACCTTCTAATTGAAAGTCGTACACTGAGGCTAAGTTAAGCAGTTGGGTTAGTTCATCCAGTGCTTGGTAGCTTTCGGTAAGTAGGGCTGAATCGGCAAAGTCGTTTGCGCCTAGCTTATCGCGGTAGTTACGTTTTGCCCAGTCACAAAGCTGTGTGTATTTAGTATCGGTTAAAATAACTTCTGGGTTTACAGCGCTTAGCTCTTGTTGGTTAAGAGCTACACGTAAACGCAAGCATGCAGGGCCGCCGCCATTTTGCATGCTTTGGCGCAAGTCAAAAAACTGCACTTGGTTTACTGGGTTATCGGCTAAAATCATTTCTTCAATGTAGGCGTTTACTGCGCTGTTACGTTGGCACTCTTGTGGCGCTACTAATAGCATTGAGCCATCATCTAGGCTTACTAATTGGCTATTAAATAAGTAACTGCTTACTGCATCGCTAATGCTTACTTTATCGGTAGGTACTTCAATTATGTATAGCTGTTTGCTGCCGGTGTAGGCATCGCGAATTTCTTGCAGGGCATCTTGTTGGTTTAAAAATGCTTGCTGGTGGCAAAGCAATACGTTTGCGTTACCTACTGCAATTACATCGTTATGAAACACGCCTTGGTCTATAACATCTGGGTTTTGCTGCAGTAAAATTTGGCTCGATTCTTTTAAGTTATGTAATCGGCAAATGGCTTCTGAGGCTTCTAGTGTTTGCCTTGCAGGAAACTTAGCCGGTTTTGGTAATTGGCTGTTAAAGGCACTTGCACCAAATACAAACATTTCTAGGCCTTGCTCGCCGTGGCTGTCGCAAAGTCGGGTATGGTTAGCCGCGCCTTCGTCGCCAAAAAAGCCCTGATCGGGTAAATGCGTGTGGTGTGCAAAGTAGCTATCGTTATTAAACATGGCTTTTAGTAAGCGGGTAGTTGTAGCAGGCTCTAGGGAGCGATGAAACTTATTGTTTAAATTAGCTGAGGTAAAATGCACTTTGCCATCGAGGGTATCTGGCGATGGAGAAACAGTAGCGGCATTGGCGGTCCACATTGCAGAGGCCGAATAACACGCGCGCAATAAAATAGGGTCGGCTTTAAATGCTTTATGAATAACTTGCGAGTCGTTGCCGGTAAAACCTAGGCGACGTAGTACGTTTAAATCGGGGCGTGCATGGGGCGCAAACACACCTTGTGTTAGGCCTTTGTCGTGCATGGCTTTCATTTTTTCAAGGCCCTGTAACACAGCTTCTTGAGGGTTTGAAAAACTTGCCGCATTATTTAACGAGGCAACGTTACCATACGATAAACCCGCATAGTTGTGAGTAGGGCCAACTAAGCCATCAAAATTTACTTCTAAGGCGTGCATACACGTTCCAATCATATTGTTTTTAGTTACTTAACAATACAACGCAATGGCCGCGCTTGCAAAGCCTATAAATACGAAATTTATCGGCTGTAAACTCGCTCTTTGTCGCACGTTGTATGGGTATTACTCGGATCGTTTACCTGCCATACGCTAATGTCTAAACGCCAAATTAGGTAAAGGGTGTGGTATAAGTTAGCCATGGTATTTTCCTTGAAAGTTTCACTGAACACATCTGTACTATGAAAGAATTATGCCAACTGTTAATTGAATATTTTATGAATACAAATCAGATATTTATTAAAACACTAAAAATAACTTTTGAGCGCTTAGCACCACTTTGGGGCTAAAAGGGTTAAAAGTTGCACCAAAAAGCCACGCAACAGGTGCGTGGCGTATGGTTTATACGCTGTATTTAGCGCCCTACTTTACCCTTTACTAGTGGGTCGAACGACAGCACACTAAATTTTCCTTGGCTGGCATTTTTACCGTTATTTAATACTGGCGAGCGATGTAGCTCATCTACGGTAAAATATATTTTATGATCGGCGCCATAACTAAAGCCATCAGGCCAGCTTAAGCGCTCGTCTTTAAATAATACCTGGTATTTACCGCTTGGTTTTACCACGCCAATTGCGCCGTTGGTTATGTCGGTAACATACACATTGCCGCCGCCATCAACAATAATGCCGTCGGAAATGGGTTTAGTGCCGTAACGCGTTACTTTACTTTCAAGGGCGCTTGCGCTCAGGCTTTTATTGTTAATATCGCTTGTGGCAATACGATAAACCGACGTGCCAGACATAGAGCCAAAGTAAAGCCACTGTTCGCTTGGGTCGAGTGTGATTGGGTTTACCCCTAAACGTGCTGGTTGGCCGCCTAGTTTCATGGTGCGCCCTTCAATGACCATGTCGATGTTTTCGGCTGTGGTGTATGGGCTATTTTGTAATACTCTGCGCGCCTCACCCGTTTTTAAATTTACGGTAATAATAGCGGCTTGGCTGCCTTGTGCGGTGTCGGCAATGTATACAACACCGTGCTTATTATCGATGACTAAATCGTTTAAAAACGAGGTGTCGGTAATGGTGGGTTTAGCTAAGTAAATTATTTTATGCAGCTGCTCTTTATTGGTATCCCATCCGACTAAACGCCCAGCATGATCAGGGCCTGATGTATCAAGCATCCATAATACGCCATCGGCTGATACATTTATGCCAAGTACATCGTAAAAGCCTTTGCCGTTTTTATACGCGTATGCCCATTCTTCATTAGGGTAGGGTTTGGTGGTGCCATCGCTTAATAGCTCCATAATTTTTTGTTTTTGGCCGTAAAAACCATGTACCGATAAAAACTTACGGCCCGAGGGAGTAATAGCAATATTACCCGGTGGGTGCTGCGCGTCGAATGTGGCTACTGTTTTTAAATCAGCATTTTGATTAGCGGTATTAGCAAACACACTGCTGGTTAAAAACGCGGTGCTGCAGGCTGCAACTAAAAGTATTTTTTTAATCTGATTCATGGTTAAAAGCCTTCTAAAACAAGTTTACCGCGTGAGGTGTGCGATTCTAAAATTTGGTGTGCTTTATATAAATTAGCAGCGTTAATTAATCCTAAATTTTGCCCTAGCGTGGTTTTAAGTGTACCTGCGTCTATCAGTTCGCTAATTTCATTAAGTAAGGTGTGCTGCGCTGTTATATCGGCGGTAGTAAATAGCGAGCGGGTAAACATAAACTCCCAATGCACCGATATACACTTACGCTTAAACTTTAAAATATCGAACGATGTAGGGTCATCTATTAGCGCAAATTTACCTTGCGGTTTAATACACTCTACTATTTGATCTTGGTATTGATCGGTATGGGTTAAGCCAATAACGTAATCAAATTCAGCTAAACCTAGCTCTTTGCGCTGCTCGTTTAAGTTTTTAGAATGATCGAGCACGTGATCGGCTCCTAACTCTTTAAGCCAGGTTACGCTTTGCTCGCGCGATGCAGTACCTACCACCTTTAGCCCAGTAAGTTGCTTGGCAAGCTGTACTAAAATAGAGCCAACGCCACCAGCGGCGCCAATAACTAACATAGATTGCTGAGTATTTTGCTTATTTTTAGGCACTTGCAGGCGCTCAAATAGCATTTCGTAGGCGGTAATACTGGTTAGCGGCAGCGCTGCGGCTTGTGCGTCGGTTAATGTTTTAGGCGCACGCCCTACAATACGCTCGTCAACTAATTGAAATTGCGCATTACTGCCTTGGCGCGATAAATCGCCGGCGTAAAATACGCGATCCCCCACATTAAATAACGAAACCGACTCGCCAACGGCTTTTACTATGCCTACGCCGTCCCAGCCTAATACTTTGTAGCCTTGCTCTGGCGCTACATTTGCACGTATTTTTGTATCTACAGGGTTTACCGAAATAGCATTTACTTCAATAAGTAGGTCGTGCCCGTTAGCGGTTGGGGTATCAAGCTCAATTGCTTGTATAGAGCTTGCTGTAAGCGTTTTAGAGTTTTTGGTGTAGCCAAATGCTTTCATGTGGGTTCCTGATGATTTTAAGTACTTTTTAATATGTAAACACTATAGCTCAGTTGAAAAATAGAAAAAGACATGAAAAACTAAAGCACTTTCAAATTTTAATTGAAAATATGCGATCATTTAACGATATTCAAACTTTTATAGATGTAGCCAGTTGCGCCAGTATTTCTGAAGCCGCAAGGCAAAACGCGCAAACCCCAGCGGCGGTAAGTGCAGCTATTAAGCGCCTAGAAAAAGATTTAGGAAACGTGCTGTTTATTCGCTCTACCCGCAGCTTACGATTAAGTGTGGCAGGGGAGCAGTTTTTAAGTTACGCCAAAGATTCACTTTCGCTTATTCAACAAGGGGTAGCTGCAGTACAAACCGCTGTGGGCGAAGTAACAGGGACACTACAGGTATCGGCCCCGTGCGATTTAGGGCGTAATAAACTAAGTGAATGGCTTAATGAGTTTTTAGCACACTACCCGCATGTAAAACTTAAACTGCACTTAAGTGACGAAGTAAGCGACATTTACAGCCAATCAATTGATATTGCGCTGCGCTTTGGTGTACCAAAAGATTCGCAGTTAATTGCAGCGCCGCTTTTTTTAAATAATGCGCGTATTTTAGTGGCCTCTCCTGACTATATTGCTAAAAATGGATTGCTTACACATCCCCTTAATTTAACACAGCACACCACCATTACCTTTATGCGCTTTGGCGAGGTGTTTAAAGAGTGGCGATTTTATAAAAATGGCGCGGTGCAAAAAGTGCAGCTAAATTGCCAACACATAGTTAACGATGGCGAAATGGTTAGGCGCTGGGCGCTAGAGGGCAAAGGCATTGCGTATAAGTCGTACTTAGATGTAATTGATGATTTAGCAAGCGGGCAGCTCGTTCATCTATGCCCCGAGTGGCAAAGCGATCCGCTACCGCTTTATATGATGTACGCCGATCGACGCCAAATGACCCCGGTGATCAGCGCATTTAGGGCGTTTATTCAACAAAAAATAACCGCGCTAGTTGGCTAACTCATCATCGTTTTTAGTTGTTAAATCGCTTACTACTAAATCAAGTAGCTGCATGAGTTGTTTAGCTTGTGTAGGGTCTACACTTTCAAACTTACATAATATATTTTTTGGAATATCAGCAGCTTCGTTTTTAAGGGCTTGCCCACTTTGGGTAAGCTGAATTAGACGCTTACGCTTATCGTGCTCATCTTTAATAACAGCCAGCAGAGACTTTTCGGTCATTTTTTTGAGTATTTGGGTCATAGCGCCGCCATCAATAGCGGTTTTATCTATTAGCTGCGCTATGGTTATTTTGTCTTGCTCCCACAGCGCCATCATTACTACATACTGCGGATACGTTAAATTAAGTGCAGCTAAAGGCTCACGGTAAGCACGCGCAATGCTATTTGATGCCATATATAACCTATGACACAGCTGATTTTTTAATTTTAGTTGCTCAAATGACATACTCAACTCCTAGTGCGTTAATACCTTCAACTCAAAAAACATTTTAATTTGCATGCAAAGTATTTGCAATCTCTAATTACTTGGCCTATTATTTTGCATGCAAACTAAATTAATTGATAAACTTTGGAGTTCACTATGAATGTATTACAAAGCGTTGCCTACACAGCAAAAGCAACTGCAACCGGTGGCCGTGAAGGTGTAGCTAAATCAGACGATGGCCGTTTAAATGTAAACTTATCAACCCCAAAAGGGCTAGGTGGTGACGACGGACAAGGCACAAACCCAGAGCAATTATTTGCAGCTGGTTATGCAGCATGCTTTATTGGTGCACTAAAATTTGTAGCCGGTAGCGAAAAAATTGCGCTACCAAGTGATACACACATTAACTCTGAAGTATCTATTGGCGCGATTGAAGGCGGTTTTGGTATTGCTGTAAAACTAGCTGTATCACTCGGTGATATGGATAAAACAGCAGCGCAAGAGCTGGTAAATAAAGCACACCAAGTATGCCCATACTCAAACGCTACACGCGGTAATATTGAAGTTGAGCTTTCGGTTATTTAATTAACTGATCACTTAGCATTGTAATAGCCCAGTGGTTTGCCACTGGGCTTTTTTGTGCGCTGCAATTTACTAGAGATCACATTAATTGAAGCGGGCTTTTAAATAAACATACGAAAAATCGTATATTCACTATTTCATATATTCTAATTTTGTTTTATTGTATGCACACTAACTAAACGAGGATGCTATGGAACAACTCAACCCACTTCAATTTTACAAATGCTTAGCCGACGATACGCGCTTAAAAGCCATGTTATTAATTAGCCATGAGCAAGAGCTATGTGTGTGTGAGCTTGTTGCTGCGCTTGAACTGAGCCAACCTAAAGTGTCGCGCCATTTAGCACAGCTTAGGCAATGTGGCTTATTGAGCGACCGTAAGCAAAATCAATGGGTGTACTACAGCATTAATAAAGCCCTGCCACAGTGGGCTCTTAGTGTACTAACACAAACCAAAAACGAAAATTCTGCGTTTTATAACGACGATTTAAATCGACTCAATGCAATGGGTAATCGCCCAGAGCGTGCAGCAAGCTGCTGTTAATTAAGCAAATTGATATAACTTTACTAAAGGTATTTATTATGACAATTAAAGTAGGTATTAACGGCTTTGGCCGTATGGGACGTTTAACACTGCGCGCAGCACTAGAGTGGCCAGAAGTAGAATTTATTAAAGTAAACGATGTAGCGGGCGACGCTAAAACACATGCCCATTTATTAGAGTTTGACTCAGTGCACGGGCGTTTAGCGCACAGCGTTACAGCAAACGAGAATAGCTTTAGTGTGGCTAAACATACAATTGCCGTTACCAATAACAAAACCATTAGCGATACTGATTGGTCTGATTGCGATGTAGTAATAGAAGCCAGCGGTAAAATGAAAACCACTGAGCTGTTAAATCAATATTTAGCCCAAGGTGTTAAGCGCGTTGTGGTAACCGCTCCGGTAAAAGAAGACGGTATTTTAAATGTGGTTATGGGCGTTAACGATGATTTATATAACCCAGATGAGCACAAAATTGTTACGGCGGCTTCGTGTACGACTAACTGTTTAGCGCCAATTGTAAAAGTACTGCAAGAAAAAGTAGGCATTAAGCACGGCTCAATGACCACTATTCATGATATTACCAATACCCAAACTATTATTGATGCGCCACATAAAGACTTACGCCGTGCTCGTTCGTGCGGGACTAGTTTAATACCTACCACAACCGGCAGTGCAACAGCCATTACGCATATATTCCCTGAGTTAAAAGGTAAGTTAAATGGCCATGCCGTGCGCGTACCTTTAACTAACGCATCTATTACCGACTGTGTATTTGAGCTTGAGCGTGGAGTAACTGCAACTGAGGTGAATGAATGGTTTGCTCAAGCGTCTAAAAACGAACTTGCAGGTGTATTAGGTTACGAAGAAAAACCGCTGGTATCGATTGATTACAAAACCGATCCACGCAGTAGCATTATTGATGCGCTTTCTACCATGGTTATTAATAACACCCAGCTTAAATTATACGCTTGGTACGATAACGAATGGGGCTACGCTAATCGTACTGCCGAGCTTATGCTTAAAGTTGCTAAAAGTGACGTGGTTTAACCATTAATTAAAGGTTTTAAGGGCGTTAACCATGTTTGAGCAACTCGCTAATTTACCTACAGCTATAAAACAATATTTAATAATTACCGGTAATTACTGGGCATTTACCTTAACCGATGGCGCACTACGTATGCTGGTGGTGCTGCATTTTCATCAGTTAGGGTATGGTGCACTGGCCATTGCCATGCTGTTTTTGTTTTACGAAATTTTTGGTGTGATCACCAATTTAGTGGGCGGTTGGCTAGGGGCTCATTTAGGCCTTAATAAAACCATGAACTTTGGCTTGGCGCTGCAAATAATGGCGCTTGCCATGTTATGCGCGCCAAGTGAATGGCTTACAGTTGCTTATGTTATGGCGGCACAAGCGCTTAGCGGTATAGCCAAAGATTTAAATAAAATGAGTGCCAAAAGCGCCATTAAACATTTAGTGCCCGAGGGAGAAAGCGGCCAAGGCCAGCTTTACAAGTGGGTGGCTATTTTAACGGGCTCTAAAAACGCGTTAAAAGGGGTGGGCTTCTTTTTAGGCGGTTTACTTCTTACGGTACTGGGTTTTGTAGGTGCTTTAAAAGCCCTAATTTTATTACTCACTATTGCGTGGATTATTAGCGTTGTATTTTTAAAAGGCGACATGGGTAAGGCTAAAAATAAGCCTAAGTTTAAAGAGTTATTTTCTAAATCCCGTGCAATAAATTTACTAAGTGCAGCACGATTATGCTTGTTTGCCGCGCGTGATGTATGGTTTGTAGTGGCTTTACCTATTTATTTAGCCCAGCAGTTTAACTGGAACTTTTGGTGGGTTAGTGGCTTTATGGCACTTTGGGTGATTGGCTACGGTGGTGTGCAATCGCAAGCGCCGCGTATTACAGGCACCAGCAATTCAAGTGAAGATACCGTTAAACATGCCTATTTATGGGTGTTGCTGTTAAGTGGTGTAACTGCACTTTTAGCACTACTTATGCAATTTGATGTTGCTATGCATGCTACCTTAATTATAGGTTTACTAATATTTGGCGGTGTATTTGCCGTTAATTCATCTGTGCATAGTTATTTAATTGTCAGCTTTGCTAAAAGCGATGGTGTATCGCTTGATGTTGGCTTTTATTATATGGCCAATGCCATGGGGCGTTTACTGGGTACGGTGCTTTCGGGGTGGGTGTTTCAGGTTTATGGTTTTGTAGCGTGTTTGTGGGTGAGCGTTGCTTTACTCATAGGTGCCTCAATAACCACAGCTATTTTGGCTAAGCGTTAAAACTCAACGTATTGTATTAAATTAAATTTTGTTCGCGGTTATCGATAGCTTGATTAGTAAAATCGTCTAAACTGTATTTGTAGTTTAAACAAAGGGCAGGTCAATGCGAGAAATATCGTTAGCAAAAAAACTATTATGGCTTACAGTAGGTAGCATATTTATAACCGTGTTACTGCTATCGAGCATTCTGTGGTGGGAGCTGTCGTCGAGTAACGATGAGCTATCAAGCCAGTCAGAAAAATATATAGTGGCAGAAGTTGAAGAAAAACTAAGTGCAAACGCGGCTGTATACGGTGAAAGAATTGCAGGGTTTATTAACGAGGCATACCGTGTCCCTTTTTCACTAGCTGCCATATTAAGTGGCACGGCGGGTAATGACGCACTTAGCCGCGAATCCGTTGTTAATCTAAATAAATCCATATTAAATAATAATGAGTCGCTCTCTTCCATTTATTCCCAGTTTGAAGTAAATGGGTATGATTCAAAAGATACTCAATTTACAAATGGCTACAGTCACTCTGTTGATGGTGCTGGTACACTCGAAATTTATTTTACACGCAGTAAAGAAGGCGTGGTCGAGCAGCAAATTGTAGACAACCCTGCCGAAAAATATTTCACTAAGCTTAATGAATTTGGCCTGCGAGAGTCTGAATGGTATTTGTGTGCTAAAGACAACGTTAAGCCGTGTATTATGGAACCTTACTTATACGAAATTACGCCAGGCAATTCAGAAATGATGACGTCTCTTACGGTTCCTATTGTCAGAGACGGTCGGTTTGTTGGTATATCTGGCGTTGATTTAACGTTACCGGTTTTTCAAAAGTTAACCGAGCAGCTTTCAAAAGAGCTGTATAACGGTCAAGCTAAGGTTACCTTATTAAGTGATTTTGGTTTAATCGTAGGCAGTAGCCACTACAAAACCAAGCTTGGCCGGCCTTACAAAGAAGCAATGTCATCCACTATTACCAGTAAAGTTGAAAAGGTACGAGGTGAAAACAATCTTTTAAAAGCGGATGACACTTACCTGGTTAATTACCCTATAAATATAAAGCTTGCAGACACTCAGTGGTCGCTTATTATTGAAGTACCTGCAAATTTAGCACTGGCTGGCCCACAGGCTTTAAGCGAAAATATGCAAAGTACCGCAGCAGCATTGGGCACTATTATTTTAGTAACCGGCTTAATTATTGCGGGTGTTGCTTTTGTAGTTATGAAATTTGTTGTGGCAGGTGTTATAGCCCCACTTGAACAAATACAAGAACGCGTTGATAACCTAGCCAGTTCAGAAGGCGACTTAACACACACCTTACATGTAGACAGCCATGCCGAACTAATTGCACTGGCTGGTGGCTTTAACCGCTTTTTAACTAAATTACGCGACCTAATTGCTGAGCTTAAAGCCGTATCAGATCAGACTAAGCAACAAGGCGAAATTGCCCAGCATATAGCCATCGACACGAAACACAATGTGCAGGCGCAGTTTAAAGAAATAGAAAGCGTTGTTACTGCTATGAACGAAATGAGCGCAACGGCGCTTGAAGTTGCAAGAGCTTCAGAACAATCAGCGCAGCAAGCTGACGAAATAAACGGCTTAGTGGTAAGCAGTGAGTCGAGCTTGTCGTCGGCTATGACGCAAGTAAAAACCATGTCTGAAGAAATAAAAGAGGCAAACCAAGCCGTTGAAAAAGTAGCGACGCGTAGTAAAGACATAACGCAAATTTTAGATGTGATCAGAACCATCTCAGAGCAAACTAATTTACTGGCACTCAATGCAGCCATTGAGGCAGCAAGGGCTGGCGAACACGGCCGAGGTTTTGCAGTTGTTGCTGATGAAGTACGAGCACTTGCCTCTAAAACCCGTTCATCTACTGATGACATTAGCAACCTAATAGACAGCCTACTGCATGAAGTTGGTAATGCTTCCACCGTAATAGAAAAAGGCGTTGTAAGAGCACAAAATGCGGTTGACGAAACCTCTGTCGCCTTTGACGCGTTGCACAGTGTGGTTGTAAAAGTGGATGAAATAACCAATCAAATAACGCATATTGCAACAGCGGCTGAAGAGCAAAGCTTAGTAACAGAAGAAATAAATCGTAATTTAACGCTTATTTCTGATGCGGCATCTCAGTTGTCTGGTTTATCTTCGCAGGCAGGCGATAGTAGCGAAGTCCTTAATAAGCTAGTTGCTCAACAAGATAGCGAACTCAATAAGTTAAAAACTTAACGGGTACATCATTCCTAAAAATAAAAAACGGCGGTAATTGTATTACCGCCGTTTTTTGTCATTCATTGAGTTGTTTAGCTTAGAGCGCTCTCATAATTTTAAACATTTGATCGATCATAGGTTGTGCAAGCTCTTCAACACCCGGGCGGTTAAAGTAGCCGCGTAGCCCTGTAAATTGCACTTTAAAAAAGCGAGCATAGTCTTTTGGGCTAACCTCGCCTTTTAGCTCTTCACGCGCAATGGCTTGTGCAAATAAATCGCTTAAATAATCTTCAAATTTGTCTGATAAATCAAGGCTTAATGAATACAAACAGCTGTCTTCATCGGCAAACTCACAATTTGCTTTTACTAGCATACAAATAGCGCTCGGGGCATTTTTTTTATCTTTAATGATGACGTTTTCAACAAACGTTTGTAAACCACCAATAATAGTAGGCGAAGCCAATAAACACGTTTTTATTTGATCTTCTATTTGCATGGTGTAATTTTTTAAAGACTCAATATACAACCCTTCCTTTGAGCCAAACGCAGAATAGATACTACCTGGGCGCATATTAATTGCGTCCTGTAGATCGCGGGTCGAAGTGGCATTAAATCCCTTTTCCCAAAATAGCTGACTGGCAAGGCGGACAACAGTCTCGCGCTCAAATTTAACTTTGTTGACCATGCTGTTTCTCAATTAATTTGAACATTTGCTCAATTTTAACTTGAGCAGTCGCTCAAAATCAAATAGTATGTGCTTCGACGTTACTTAAACAACTTATTTTTGGAGCTAACAATGGCAGAATTTACTTTATATACAGCAGAAAATGCACCTGAAGAGTCAAAACCTTTATTAGCCGATTCAGTTGCTGCATTTGGCATGTTACCTAATTTACACGCAGTAATGGCTGAAGCACCAACGCTATTAAAAGGTTACCAAGTACTTCACGAATTATTTCAAAACACTTCATTTAACGCAGAAGAGTTAACAGTGGTATGGCAATCAATTAACGTTGAACATGACTGTCATTACTGTGTACCAGCACACAGTGCCATTGCAGCGTCAATGAAAGTTGACCAAGGTATTGTTGATGCTTTAGTGAATAAAACACCGCTTGCAGATGCAAAACTCGAAACATTACGTGAAACAACATTGGCTATGACGCGTGAACGTGGCGTAATTAGTGACGAGCAAATAGAAAAGTTTTTTGCAGTGGGTTACGGTCAACAGCAACTACTAGAGATTATTGTAGGTATATCGCAAAAGGTAATGAGCAACTACACTAACCACCTAGCAAATACGCCAGTGGACGAACCATTTAAAAAATTCGCAAAATAATCGCGTTATAATTAACAAAAAAGGCAGCGAAAGCTGCCTTTTTTTGCCGTAAGCACCGGGAGCTATTTGAATTTTACGGCTTGATTGCTACGCGTATAAATGCGTGACTCTGGTTTGGTCCATTCACCTTTTTTTAAATAGGAGGTAGACACAACCAATTTCCCATCTTTTAAATCGCTGGTCGACTTCACTTTAGTAATGCCTTCTTTACTACCTGTAACCTCTTCGTAAGCAACAAACTGCGTAGGGCTGAGTACTTTTATAGTGCCTTTTGTATAAAAACCGGCTGTTGTAAAATAATAAAAAACCAATGAGTCTTTTTTGCTATCGTAAAAAATCATCGACTCGCCACCATATTCACCCTCATTAATAGAGTGCTTTGTTCTTATTGCCTTACCATTAAGCGCACGCTCCCATAAGCCTACGTCTTGAACTGGTTTAGTGCCTGGTGCAACATCAAAATCAGCTTGCCACGAGCCTAAATAAGGCTGAAATACACTAAGGTGTTTATCAAGTTTAAGTGGTTGTTCTTTTGCGTGAGTTGTAAAAGCTAAAAAGCACAAAGTAAAAAATAGCACTTTAAAATATGTCATAATTATTCTCTTATTATTTGAATTGATACAGACCAGTATAGGCGATAATTACTTGATAAAGAAAATCTTAATAGTTCTATCCTTACTTTTTATATCCATAGTATGGTTTGTACATTTTCAGTGGGGCGTAACTATTTTGGCGCCTACTTATATAACAGCTATTAGTGCCATAACATTTATTATGTATGCGTGGGATAAACACAAAGCTAAGCAGTCGGTAAATAAAAAAGTGACTCGTACGAGCGAGCGAACTCTTCATTTATTAGCACTATGTGGGGGCTGGCCAGGGGCGTTAATTGCTCAGCAATTGTTGCGTCATAAATCACAAAAAAAGCGTTTTATAACGGTACTTTGGGTGTGCATTTTATTAAATATAGTTTTACTGGTAGGTGGCTATACATTTTTATGCGCTTAATGCCTTTTATCTTTATAGTTAAAGGCATTAAGCGTAAATCGATAATAACTGGTATTAATTGGCGCTTTGGTCCGCGGCTATTTCATCTAACTCTACAGTTAAAATTGTTTTTTTATCAACAACAACCCACTTTCTGTAGGTAAGGTATCCTGCTTTGGTAACTTCTATATCGTACTTACCTTCTTTTAATTCCATGGCGTCTTGGTAAACAGGGGCAATATTCATAATGCGCACGCGTGCATCAGCAGGGTTGGTAATAACGGTTAACGAAATTGGTGCGTTTTCCTCAACTACCTCATTAACAGGCTCTACTGACACTTGCTCAGTTTCTTGAACAGGAGAGGTGGTTGAACAACCAGTTAAAATTAACAATAGTGCCAGTGCGCTTAACTTTTTCATAGGTACTCCATAAAATCATTTAGTAGTGTTCAATTTCACGAAATATCATGGAGGACTATCAACAAAAGGGGGGTACTCGCTCGTCTTCCTTGACTTTCGTTTGTTTAAATAACAAATCGACTTACAGTTTAATATGTATCCAGCCTAGGTTCAATTATTGTTGTTAATTAATCAAAATTAAACATAAAAAGTATACAAACGATCCGCAATTAAATTATTAGTAGAGACTCATCATCATTATCGCGCTCAAAGTTTAAGTTAAACTGGCCTTGACGAGTGATAGTAAAAATAGCGCGTTGCCAATTTTCAGTCTCATTTTTAATGCCGTGGTCAAATAATGTTTTGAATAATGCAGTTATCGCGTCAGATACTGCAATAGCATGGTGTGTATCGTCATCTGCTTTTATAAAGCGGGCTTTGCACTCAAGTATATTATTGTTTTCGCAATCTAAAATAAGGTGTGCTTTAAGCCATGGCTCTTTTATTTGTTGATAAAGGTACTGACCGAGGTGTTGCGGGATGTTTTTAATATCTGGTTGCATGTGCTTTCCTTAGCGTTTAGTTATTGAGCAACGACTCGCTCAGCGACACTTTCGAAATAACGAGAAGAAAAAGACGGTGTGGCTTTTCTTTCTTTTAGGTATTCCTCAGAAAAGAGGGTGACGCCTAAGCTGAGCACTTTTATTTCATTTTTATTTTGTGGGTTTACATCTACCCTAATGCCAATTTCACCCTCGTTAAAATAGGGTGGGGCCTCTTTATCGCACGCAAAACGTGAACCAAAAATAGTGGGCATATACGCCTCACCAAAATAATGGGGATTTTTTGGATTAAATGCATACAATTGATTATTTACTTTACTCATATCCCAGTTGCCTTTAATTGCAGCCCCATTAACCCAAAGCGTTTGAGTAAATGGCGTTTTAGAGCGAGATTCATTCGCTTCTCTTTTTGTTTTGCGTAGGCGTTCACCATGTGTGGCTCTAATATTATCTTCACTAAAAGCAATGGTTTCATTAAACTCAAAGGTCAATGTTTGAGCTGTGTGCTTATTGGTTTTAGAATAGAGACCAATACCAATTTCATCCCAATAATACACATCGTTTGCTAAGTGAGTGACTCTGTCGTATGGGCCAAGTATTTTAACCCATTCATCAATGCTGGCATCAAAAATAAGTGATTGTCCTTTATAGGTTAAATTACAGCCATTAACTTGAAAATCACTTCCTTCAGGAGAGGCCACTTGTATTTTTTCTGCGGGCGCTAATAATGAAGTTACGGTGCTCACAGTCACTTTGTCGCACCCCGCTAGCGTTAAGGCAAGCGCTATAAATATAAGTTGCTTAGTTAAAGTAGTCATAAATATCTCTAAAAAGGGTGGTGAAGTTTGATTGTGATTTGTCTTATTTATTGATGTATTTCAACAGCAGCGATTACTTCTTCATCATTATTATCGCGCTCAAAGTTTAAGTTAAACTGACCTTGACGAGTGATAGTAAAAATAGCGCGTTGCCAATTTTCAGCCTCATTTTTAATGGCGTGGTCAAATAATGTTTTAAATAACTTAGTTATATTTTCAGATACTGTAATTGAATGCTGTGTATCGTCACCTGCTTTTATAAAGTGGGCTTTGCACTCAAGTATATTATTGTTTTCGCAATCTAAAATAAGGTGTGCTTTAAGCCATGGCTCTTTTATTAGTTGATAAAGGTATTGACCTAGGTGTTGCGGGATGTTTTTAATATTTGGTTGCATGTGCTTTCCTTAGCGGTAAAGTTTATAAAGTGCCGTTTTCGTATTTTTTGGCAATTGCCTTTAATTCAGCAAGTAAACCATCTTTTAACATATATAAGGGTATATCCCACTCCTGTGGTGTTATACTTGCTATATAGTCCTTGCGGTTACTATTCCAAATATTTAATCCAGGTACGTTTTCAGCGCAGCAATGCATCATGGCATTAACTCCAATAGTTTCTCCCTCAAACTCTGCAGTTGTACTGCGTTTAAAGTTTGAAAAACCACCTTCGTCCTTTCTTTTGAAAAATCCATTCTCTATTTGGTCTACTATCCAAGGTAATGATCTAAGTGGAAGTTCAGATTGTGTGAATCGTCTTACTTTTTTTATTTTTGAATAATAATCAGTAGACACGATTAAATACGCTTCTTTTTTAAAGAGCATCGTGTTTTCATCTGGGAACATTTCATAGTTAATAGTTAAAAGCTTTCCTTCGTTATCCTTCAAGTTATTGTGATCAATAAGCCCTAAAGGAGGAGCTATATATTTATTCATTTAATTAACCTTTAATTGGTGGTAATAGGATGCTCAGAACATTCTCCATCTCGGAAATTGTTGGAGGATCATTTTCAAGCGTTAATGTTTCGACTACCCCATGATCATTTACCTCATGGCGAATTTTAGTCATTCCATCGTCTGTAAATTCACTATTAGCGCCAAATGGACTTTCCATAGTTTGCTAGACACCTAATTATACCTTTACTCTTAAAGCGCAGCGCCTCTTAACCTCTTTGTGAATCATTCACTTAAAATATTTTTTTGCACAAAGAGAAAAAATGAGAAGTAAATGAGGGTGTTAACCATAAAAAGTAGTCATTACTTGAAAGGCTAGGCGCTTATTTTTAGCGCCTAGCCTCACAACATCCATGTTGTTAAAGAGCGGGTAATTATTAATACGTTCGTTTATTCTGGTTTTGGTGGGTTAACATTGATTAACCAATCAGGAATGTACTCATTTTTAATAGTAAGTTGATAACCTTTGACTTCTTTAGCGATAACGGCCATTGCGATAAGGGGGATTGCTAAACCTCCACTTCGGCTGCCTGAACGCTCTTCATCACTGTAATATTCTTTGTGCAGTAATAAAGCCTTTTCCATGGCGCTATTGTAGGCTTGCTCACCGTCTTCGGTGAAGATGGCTTCGATAATAGATACTAACGGCCACTTTAGGCGGCTGGCATATAAATACGCTTCATCAATTGGGTAATCACCAGGATTTGAGGTGACATACGCTTGCTCAAGGAGGTGTGCTAAGTCGGCGTCTGGGTTGAATAACCCTTTGAGTAAATCAGCTAAGGCGTAATCAAACGGTTTGAGTTGATTGCCGTAATTAGAGTTTACAAACACCTCATTGTCGATGGTGGTTAAAAAATCAATGGCCTCTTGATTGCGTACGATAATCGCGGCATATAAAGCAAGTAGCCAAACAGGATGCTCTGCATTTTCAGGGTTTTTCTTGCCAACCACCTCTAGGTACTCATCATCATAAAAAAATGGAAAGGCTTGACCATCATTAGCGTTACTCTGGAAAATACCGTGGCCTAATTGTGATGCGCGTAGTAGGTATAACCAAGCATGATACCCATTGGGGTTTTCAATGGCTTCCATCGGGAATGATTCAATTAAATTTCGTTTAAATTGAGTTTGCAACCCTAAGCTTGGATTCTTTTGGATACGGGGGACGTTTTTTTCTTCGTGTTTTTTGTATCGCTCACACATGTGTTCATAACTTACTTTTGCAAAGCTGTAATGGCTTTTAATCATCTAAAAAATCTCCTTAAAATCCAATATCAAAAATAGACACATCAATAACGTCAATTAGCCCAGCGTCGTTGGCTTTTTGCTGTATGCCAATATATTCTAGTGTTCCATCTAGTTTAGCGTCTTCTAGTGAATCTAACATGTCTTGGATGCCCTCAACCTGCTTAGTAAAGGCTTCTTCGCCGACTTTACCATAGCGAGGGTCTTTTGTGAGTGTATCTAGTTTAGTTGTGTAATTATCAATCACTGAATTCATGTACTTGGCGGAACCTTGCTGGGCACGCTCCTCTCCAGCCATTCTGCTACCCCATGTTGCATTACCGCCTTTACCTTCCATGATAAGGATTTTACCATCTTCGGTAATATACACTTGGTCAAACTCACCTTGTTTGCCGTTACCGGGTAATTTTGTGTTTAACGGTTTGGCGTTAGGGTAGTTTTGTTGTACATAAATGCGGGCGGCTTCTTCACCTAAGTCTTCACTGGCCAGTCGCATGGCTTTTTGTGCATCTTTTAATGCTTTAGCGTTTCCAGCTAATAGGGCAGCATCACGTTGTGCAACCGCGTTGTTTCGCGCTGTTTCAAGTGTTTTTAAACGTTTTCTTGCGGCTGAGTCTAGGTTGCTGTGTTTAATTTTTAGTTTTTGTGACAAAGTATTAAACACATCGATTTGGTCAGATACAGTAACTAACGCGCCATTTTCATAACGCAGTTTCGGTGGTTTAGTACCATCTAAGCGCTGTATGATAACTTTGCCGTCTGCGTTGGTGTATGCGCGGTAGTTGCCACGGATATCATCAGGCAGATTTTGTAATAAGTAGTCAGCATGTGCTCTTGCTGACACCTGTGTTGTTACGCCTCGATTGATACCCGGCTGTAATGTCACATCGGGCTTGTCAATGCGCTCAATTAACTTAGGTTGCTGAGGCGATACGGTATGCGAGATAGTTTTGTTAAGTTGCTCTCGTTTGAGTATGTCTGCCGTTTTAACTAGTGAGCGGTGCGCATTGGCAAGGTGTTTTGATTTACTTGCTACAGATGCGGCAACACCAACCCCACCTGTTAATATTGCTAGTAAAACTTCAAAGGCCATAATGCCGGTTATGCGCTGTTTTTCAACATAGGAATGGGCTTCAATATAATCATAGGGGAAGCGCGCGAGTGTATTGCGGATATCCTCATCGTCCATTAATACAATTAATAGCTCAAAGGCTTGTGACAATGCACTGGTTGTTTTTTGGCTAAAGACTAAGATGGTTTCGAGTTCTTGTTTTACAGCCTGTTTATCACCACTTGCAACGGCATCAATCATTCTAAAGCAAGCAGAATACACACTGATATTAACATCAATTCCAAGTACTATTAAATCAGCAATACCCGTTACAAGGGATTTAGCGCCTTGATATAAGCCCGTTGCGCGTGCCCCGGTTTCAATCATCCATTGGGTAAAAAAGTCCTCTTGCTCAAAAATAGCATCGCCAATCGCGGCTTGTTTGCGAATTTCATCAAGCATGAAAGTAAGGTGTTGATTGAATTCTTTGCGCAATTGAATGAGTTTTTGCTCATCAGCTTGTGTGGTTGCACGTAACAAAACATCACTTTTACCTTGCGGTAAATTAGCTAAGGAGGCTGCACCGTTTGCCAGTGAGCCGGTGTGTTCAACACCCTCATTATCGATAACGATATAGTCAACACCCTCGACGGGTGAGCCATCATTATAAAAATATTCAAGATCAAGCTGAGCGAGTGAGCCTGCAGATAGCGTATTGTCACTTAAATCAAACGCAGTGATTTGGCTAATACTGGCAGGGTTTGAAACACTTGGGCTGCTGGCGGTTTGTGGGCTTTCTATGTCGTAATCAACCGGGCCATCAAAGGTTATAAATGTGCCATCGAGTGTGAGTACATTTGTTGCAGTAATATCAACATTACCTTGGCTGTCGAGTTTTATCTCGCCGCCTGCGTTGTGAATAATTAAATCGCCTTGGCCGGAGCCGGTAATATCAATACTGTTATTGGTTTGTAAAAATGTAGAGCCATTAGGCACATTAAGCTTTAAATCGCTATTATCAGTTTTAAGAAGTATGTCGCTTTGGATATTTACTTTTATAGCGCGACCAGCAAGTAAAGACAGCTCTTGATCGCTTTCAACACGTGTGTTTTTACTACTAAAAGATTGATTACCTGCGCTTTGATAATTTATGTGGCTGTTATTGGTAGTTTGCTCAATGTTATTTTTTACATCAATAAATTGATTGTTTTTAATAACAAATTGCACATTACTTTGTTCGGTTTCAAGGCATAGGTCGCGTCCAGCGTGTAAATTAATAGTACCGAGTTGGCTTATCCATTCAATAAACTGTCGGCCAGATTGTTTAGCGTTGAGCTCTATGTAATGTTCACTGGCGAGCGTTTGTAAAATGACTTTAGGCTCGTTTTGCTCGTCGTCAAATAAAAGTTCGTTTTGGGCTGCGCTTAAAAGGCGGTTATGTGTTGGGTTGGCTGCTGTTACTACACTTGGCTGATCAGCGTTAAGTGCAAAACCCATTATAAATGCGTTGTTGGGGTCGTTATTAATACACCCAATAAGTACCTCTGAGCCACCGACCAGTGGGAAGTGCCAGCCAGTGGCTTGAGGTTGGTTTTGACATGCATATAGCGCCAATTTTTTTAATGCAGGGCTTGACTGAGTTAATGGCCGTGCTGTTTTATCAAAGTCGGTGCGTGTTCTATATTCGCCATGTTCATCTACAAATGCGTTACCCGTTAATGATTCAACTTTTGCTGCAAAAACCATTGGTTTAGCTGTGTGATCCACAGGCATTGGTTTAAAGGGCGTACCGCGCTCAATAAATTGTGCAACACAATGATAATGCGTTTCGCCGTTATGGCTGCTTTCGTCATTTGCTTGATTTAGCGTGTGTTCTACTTTTATACACAGCAAATCGCCGCTGGCAAACCCCATTTGATCGTCAAGTGATATTGAGCATCCTGCAAATACATCTGATACGTTACCTGTTAAGGTAATTACCTTGTTATGTGTACCTAATGCGTTACTAAAATTTTGTGCTTGTAATGCAGCTTGGCTAGGTGTTTCTGCTACGGGCTCAAAAAACGATTGGCTATTGCTGGCTACTTTTTGAAATTGCCCATGTGCATTACTTATTGCTGCATTATTAGATATGCTTTGTTTTACTTCACTGTGCATAAATCCAAAAAAACTATTGTTGTAAAGTGCGTTCATGCCAGCCGTTGCTTTGACCTCGAGTACACCTGTATTTAAGTAGGGACTATTTAAATTACTGTCACTTATTATTAATGTTTCGGTGTTTGTATCGCTTTCAATCCAATAAAAAAGGCCATGTTGAGATGTGAGCCTATTAAAAAATGACCAGTCACTTTCCATTGCTTGAACACATTGCGCTACCTGAGGTAAAGCTGAACTTGTTCTAAATACAATTTGCCCTGCTGAATAGCCTGCCTTGTACGCTAAGTGTGTTAGTACGTCTTGTATGTTAACTGATATAAACACTTTGCTATTGGCCGTGTTTTTTAATGTTGAGAGCCTGTCTTGCACGGTAATAGCAAAACGATAAACCTTATTAAATGCACCTAAGTTGGTAACAGATGTAATTAGTCCTGCTTGTTGTCGGTATTGATTTTTTTTATTTACAAAGATGACATTGGCGTTAGCTAATAAATTATCAGATTGGAGATTTTCTGAGGACTCTACGGTTATTGAGTAATAAAAACCTTGATTAAGTGTTTCGTGGCCTTGTAGGTGTGTAACGTTAAGGTTTTTATCGTTAACCTTTAAAAAAAAACTAGCCTTACTCACAACGTTGCAATCCTTGCTCAGTAAAAATATCCGCTAAACATACCTGTTTGAAAACTTTTGATCAATAAAATAATAATATATATGTGTATTTTATTATCCCTATTTTCTGGATTGTTTCAAAAATAGGGATTGTTGTTTATTGTTGCAAAATGTTGATTAGTTTTTGTTTTTAGAGTTTTTATTCTATTTATTTTAAGTTTTTATTAATGTTATTTATTAGGGTTTATATAGGTTGACAATGCCTGTTTGGAGTTTGTATTATTGCGTTTATTAAATGGACAGAATGCTAACCTTGTACTACGAGGTTAAATAAAATTGATGACAAGGAGCTTGTTATGAATAGAAAAGAGTTTATAAATCAAATAAATAGCTTGTACTCTTTGGCTTGGTCAATGACTACAAGTGTATCCTCCTTACTTGATCAAGTGGGTATTCCTGCCCATCGTGTTTTTTCAGAAAAGTCCATAGAGCATTTTTTCTTTTTTTTAAATAATCCCCCAATTGATAATGAAAAAGTTACTTTAATTAATGGTGATGTATCTATTTATATTAAAGAGCTTTCTTTAATAAATACTAAATTAATTACATCTATAGATGATGTGGTTACTCAGTCTTTATTAGTTGAATCGCAAGAGAAAAGTAAATCAAAACGTTTTTTAGGGTTGTTTAAAAGTGACAAGTGGTCTGATTGTGCGAACGATAGATTTAATAAAGTAATTTGCCCAGTTTACGAAGCTAATCTGTGCAGAAACTAATTTTAATTTAAATAAAAATAATTATGAGGTAAATATGCGCTTTATTACAAAGGTTATAACGAGCTTTTCATTGTGTTTTATTTTAGCCGGCTGTATGAGTACTAACGTAAGTTTAGATGTTAAGGCAACAGATAATTTAAACTTAAACCAGTTTGATGAGGCTTTACCTGTTGTATTAAAAGTTTATCAATTGTCTGATATACAAACATTTAAAACAGCCACGTTTGAAGAGTTGTGGAAGTCTGATAAATCAGTATTAGCAAATAGTTTAATTACACTAGAAGAGCGCACTATTCACCCTTCAGAAAAGTCTGAAATTAAGTTTGAACAGGCCGAAAATGCCAAGTTTGTAGCGATTGTTGCATTATTTAGAGACCGCAATGGGGATAATTGGAAAGCATATTATCCGCTAGCTGATGGGCCGGTTAAGTTATCTACCTCATTAGATGTGTTAGTAACTAACAATGAAGTGCAACTACCTGGTGTGGATAAGGCCGAGTAATGAACTTAAAAGCTCCCGCTAAGCCTGTATGGGCTGAAGGTGTATTGCTGGCTCAGCAACATTTTCAGTTATTTGATGATTACCACGATCAGAGTCAAATAGTACGCCATGCACTTACATCACCTTTAGCTTTTGGCTTAGAGCATTTTTCTATTGACGAGTCGTCTCTTGCCAGAGGTATTTTAAAAGTAATTAGCTTTAAACTCCTGCTTGAAAATGGCCGTTTATTAGATTTTGATCGCCAACAGCACGAAGAGCTAAAACTGGAGCTTGATAATACACATGAAGAGAGTGTTATTTATATTGCTATTGCTGCAAATAAAACAGTAAGCAATATAGAGGGCTATGCAGCGAGTGGCCAATTAAGCGCCTACGAAGCAGATTATATTGATTTAGAAGATAACCACGATGCGTCACGTAGTCGCGAAGTATTAATTGCGAAACCTAAATTTATACTGCTGTCTGATTCTGACGTTAAAACCTATTTTGATACGGTTGCCTGTTTAAAAATAGCGCGCGCAGATGATGGATCATTTATTTTAAATAAGCAGTTTGTGCCGCCTTTATTAAATATAACAGCTTCGTCTTATTTAACTGAATTATTAAATAGAACGGCAAATTTGGTTAATGCAAAAGTAAACGTGCTTTTAAGCAGACGAAAAAATTATGGCTCGGTGACCGACTTTGGCCCAAATGAAATGAACACATTTTTATTGCTTAATGCCATGGCGCCGTCGGCTAAGCGGTTAGATCATCTTAAAAACCTTTCTTTAGTTCATCCTGAACGCTTGTATTGCGAATTGGTTGATTTAATTAGTTCAGTTTCAATGTTTGAGCACAGTGATTTAGTTAATCAGGTTCCTCCTTACCAGCATAAGCATTTAAGTAATGTATTTGGCCAATTAGATGAGTTGTTAACGCGTTTACTTGAGGGTGTAGTACCTAAGAAAATGGTGGGGCTTAAACTCGAAAAAACATCAAATGCAATTTACCAAGTGGCAACCATTGATTCTGCAACCTTTACAAATAACGACTTTTATCTCGCGGTGTATTTTGAATCAGAAGACACAAAATGGATTGAAACCTTTAGTGAACAGGTGAAAGTAGGCGCAAGCGAAAAACTCGATATTATGATTTCGTCGGCATTAGCTGGTGTTCAGCTAACACATTGCCAGCGCCCTCCTAATAAGCTGGCTATAAAAAGTGGTTATGAATACTTTAGGCTTGAATCACATGGGTTTATTTGGCAACAAATTATTGAAGAACAGTCATTAAGTTTATTTGTGCCATTTGGATTACAAAGTGCACAAATAGAAATTGTGACCGTTGCACGCAGTTAACGTTGAGTTGAAATTATGCAAGAAAAACAACAAGAACAAGATTTAGTCGCGTGCATCTCTCCGGTGATCAATGCGCTCACTCCTTTAAAACTTAAGCAGTCTACTACTGTTGAGCTAGAAGAATTTAGAGAAAGCTTATTAGCTAGCTTTGACGAATACGAACGTAATTGCTATTCGCAGCAAGTGACAACCAGTTTAATGCAAGAAGTTAAATTTGCATTAACAGCAATGTGCGATGAGTTTGTAATGAGCTCGGGTGCACATTTTAGAATGGATTGGATGTCGCGACCTCTGCAGCTTGAATTTTTTGGTAATAACCGGGCAGGCGAAGAGTTTTTTGAGCGCTTAAGTAAGTTAAGAACAGGGGGAGAGCAAAAACTCGCTGCATTAGAAGTTTACTATATTTGCTTGCAACTTGGTTTTGAAGGTATTTACAAAGTTAAGGGTATCGAGCAATTAAAAGCGTTAATTGTTGATGTTAGAGCACAAATTGAAGACATAAAAGGCACTCCCAGCGCTCAGCTTTCTGAAAACGGTGTACCTGCAGAAGGGTTTGCAATGAAGGTGGGCCGCAATATTCCTTATTGGGTTATTTTATCAATTTGTCTGGGATCGATTGCCTCTTTATTTGCTGGGTTTCATTACGTTATCAGTAAGCAAGCGACCCAAAGTACACAAACAATAAATAACCAAATTGAAGTGCTGACTCAGCTCAACAAAACCAACGAAACACGATAGGTAATACAATGCAGGGAAGAGTTAATAAAAGCGGTTTAGTCCATTTTTTACTGGGCTTAGTATCATCGCGTGCAACGGGTCAGTTAATTGGGTTAATTGCCGTTTTAAGTATTGTGTGGTTTGCCGGTCGTATGGTGGGTTTAGACACCACTGACAAAAAGCTTATTGCTATGGGTGCCGTTACCGCTGTTTTTATACTATTTATTTTTATTCGTTGGTTATGGACTAAACGTTCTGGTGATAAATTAGCGTCTGAGCTTGCTAGTCATAATGCGGGTTCTAGCGCTGAACTTGATGAAATAAAAGATAAAATGCAAGAAGCATTGGGATCTTTAAAAGCTTCTCATTTAGGAGCTGGTTACAGAGGTAACACAGCATTATATGCATTACCTTGGTATATGATCATTGGCCCTTCTGCGGCGGGTAAAAGTACTTTATTTGCAAACTCAGGGTTGCATTTTCCATATTCTAACTCAAGCGAACTGCATATTCAGGGCTTTGGTGGTACTCGTAATTGTGATTGGTGGTTTTCAGATCAGGCCATTTTAATTGACACCGCAGGTCGTTACACCACAGAGCAATCTGAAAACAAAGAGTGGTTATCTTTTTTATCTTTACTTAAAAAATACCGTCCTAAATTACCTATTAACGGTGTGATGGTCGCCATTAGTGTGGCAGATGTTTTAACGTCAGATAGCGAAGAAATTCGTCAACATGTGAAGCTCGTACGCGAGCGTATTGAAGAATTGATTACACAGCTAGGTGTTATTTTTCCTGTGTATATTACCTTCACTAAAACCGATTTAATTAGTGGTTTTGAACCCTTCTTTAGTGACTTGTCTGAACAAGAACGCGAACAAGTGTTTGGTGCCTATTTACTTGATATTAGTGAAGATCAAAAAAATGATCCGGCTGAAATGTTTGAAGTTCGCATGCAAGACCTGTACGAACGCTTATGTGAACAACGTTTAAGTAAGGTTGCACGTGAAAGAAATGAACATCGTAAGCAACTTATTTTAGATTTTCCTAATCAATTTAAATCAGCGTCCACCAAGCTTACAGAATTTGTAAACTTATTATTTAAATCTAACCCGTATCAAGAGGTTCCTTGGTTTGCTGGTGTTTACTTTACATCAGGCACACAAGAGGGAACGCCAATAGAGCGTATAACCAACGGAGTCAGAGACCAATTTGGCGCTGTAATTGTTGAGCAAAAACAAGAAAGCATTACGCAAAGTTACTTTATTAACCGCGTTTTTAACGATGTTATTTTTAAACTGCAAGATTTAACTCGTGGAAATAGAAAAAAACGTCTTGTTGGGCGTTGGTTAAAAGGGTTAACCGTTACATCAGGGTTAGCGTCTATTGCAGCAATTACGGCTTTATTGATTACGTCTTACACAAGTAATCAGTTACTGCTAAATCAAGGTGAAGCGCGCGTTAAAGCCGTTGTTGAAGCCAGTGTCAATAAAGCAAAAGATGAGCAAAAGTTAGCAGCTACGCTCGCATTGTTCGATCATTATGGCCAATTGCGCAGTTACGAAGATTCTCTACCTTGGTATTTTATTTTTGGCATTTATGAAGGCGACGAAACACTTGATAGTGTAGCTAATGTTTTATTTAACCAAATGAACCAGCTTATTACTTATCCGGGTGAAGAGCGTTTACTTACTCAAATTAAACAATACGAAACTCAGTGGTTAGAAGATGAAGATGAGGCAAAAGCAACCATACGCCAAGCCTACTATGATGCGTTAAAAATGCATTTAATGATGAGTACTAACCCTGAAAATATGTCATCTGAATTTGCAAAAGAGCAGTTACTTAACTTTATTGCAGAGCACTTTAATATTGACATAAACGCCGAAGAGCAAGCACCTATTTATACTCAACTAAGTAGTTTAGTTGACATGTATTTAGAAAATATGGGCAATGATATTGAGCAACCAGGTAACATTGTTTTTTGGCAATCTAACGAAACCTCTATCGCGTTAGCGCGTGAAAACCTAAACACCCAGCCTGAGGCGTTCCCGCTATATCAACAAGTTATTACAAGCTTTGCTGAGCGCAAAAAGCCACTACTTTTAAATAACTTTATGGCTTCTAAAAATCGTGATGTGTTCAAAAGTAAATACAAAATACCTTACGTGTACACAAATTTAGGCTGGGAAGAATATGTTTTTCCAGAAATTAAACGTATTTCTCGTTTAGTGTTTTCTGGCGATTGGGTTATGGGAACAAGTAATGACTCGGGCCAAAATGTGGTAGATGAAGCACAAGCTGAAACTCTAGCTAAAGCAATGCGCGCCTATTACTTTAAAGATTATGGCAACACGTGGTTTGAGTTTCTTGATAGCGTGAAAATGCCAGCTTTTAGAGATTTAAATGACGCCAGTATTGATTTTGCGCGCCTTTCGTCAATGGATGGCCCTTTTAATGACCTAATGAAATTAGTGAGTGACAATATTACGCCGGCAGATGCGCCACTTAAAAGCCAAGCATCAATCGGTAAAACAGCGTCAGATGTTGCTAATAAATTAGCGCTAAACACACCAACAATTACGCAGATCAGTACTGTTAGAGCACCAGAACTTGAAAGCCGCTTTGCTGATTTAAGGCGTTTTGCACAGGCAAACGCTCAAGAAAACTCATCAGACTACTTAAGGCAATATATTAGTTCGTTAAGCAGTATTCATTCTGATATTAAGGCAATGGCCGCCAGCAATGAAGATGACGCTCAAGCGATGATTTTTGCTCAAGAGCTACTCTCTGGTAATAGTCAAAGTAATGCATTGCAGTCGTCGTGGATTATTATTGAAAGCCAAACTCGCGCGCTTGACCCGCAAACTAAAGAAACGTTAGATGCCTTGTTTAAAGCGCCGCTTCATGCGGGTATTGCAACGATTATGGCCAAAGCCCGGACTCAGTTAAATCAAGAGTGGGAAAACCAAGTTTACACTATGTATAACAGCAGCTTAGCTGGCAAATATCCGTTTAATTTAACGGGGCCTGATGCGGCAATTGCTGATGTTTCAGAATTTTTAAACGCTGAAACGGGCATTTTATGGGGCTTTATAAATACGCAACTTAAACCGTTTATGAAAGTTCGCCGTGGTGTTTGGGAAGAAAAGCAATGGAATGGTGTTGGCATTGGTTTTAGCCCTCAATTATTAGATGGATTAACTAAGGCAACTAAAGTAACGCGTTCGTTATTTGTAAATGGAGCGGATAGCGCAGGGTTTACATTCCAAATGATGCCTGTGCCAGTTAGAGGTATTCGTGAAACTTACTTAGGCTTTAGCGAGCAGGGATACCGTTACCGAAATGAACCAGAAGAGTGGCGTAACTTTTCATGGCCAGGGCGCGGTGCTGCAGAAAAAGCAGTGTTGTATGGCCTTGATAATAAAGGGCGCAGAATCTCAATTGCACAAGATGGCCCATGGGCGTTATTAAAAGTACTTAACTCAGCCAATGTTAAATGGATTAAAGGTACTGAATTTTTAGCAACATGGGAGTTAAAAGATAAATCTGAAGAGCCGCTTACGGTGCAGTTTTCTCTTAAATCAGGACGCAACAGCGGTATATTTTCTAAGTACATGCTTACGTCGTTTGCGCTTCCTAGCAACTTGTTCTCACAAACGCCAACGTTGGCTCAATCGCAGTCGCGAACGATGCAATAGGCGGCTGACCAATGTTTAATTTATTTACTAAAAAGAAAACACCGACCCTAGTAAAGCAACATGCATTTGGTTTTATGGGTAAGACACCCATTAGGCCAGATTTTGTAAAGCTTAATATTTCATCGCGTGAGTCAGTCTCTTTTGATCATTGGCTACAAGAAGGGTTTGCGCATTTAAATAGAGGTCGAAAAGCAAGTGATACTCATCATTTAAATGGATGTAAATCGTTGTTTTTTATTTCGGGTAATGCAGACGATGGTGGTTTACTCGGGGTGCTACAACCGAGTACTGACAGCAGCGGTCGTTTTTACCCATTTAGCTCATTTGTGCACAGCGGTTTAGAAACGTATAAACGTCATCCTGCTTTTTTGTTTTTATTTGCAAGCCAAGTAATTGAACACTTATTGGGTGTGAATGAAAATATTAAAAATGCGTCAAATATTAATGAGATGGAGCAAAAGGCTCAGGGTTATAACTTGGTAGCTAATTCGCTTAAACAGCAACCAAATTTAACTCAAGAGTTAGACAAACTCAGAACAATTCCGATGAGTGTTTTTTGGGATCATTTAGAAATAAATGATATTGCTAAACGCGCAATTCTTATTGAAGAGCTTTCAATCGTTTTAAAATCCATTGCTAATAGAGGCTGCTTAAGAAGCCAATTTGGTATTCGTTTACCTATGCCTCGCTTTACGCACGAAAGTGCATTAGTAGCTGGTTTTTGGTTGCACTTAGTCGCCTCAATGGTGGCAGATCATAATTGGCAACCTTGGTTTTTTTATCAATTAGGTGATGAAAACCAATCTCCTAGCTTAACTATTTTTTGTAGGCCTATTCCAGCCTCGTACTTTAATAGTGTGTGGGAGTGCGATAAAAAATCGAACGATATTATTGATTTATGTAACCTAAAAGTCGAAAAACAACCATCATCACAAACACTTAATTTTGCTGATATGGATAATGTAAGTGTATATGACGCGCTTCGCCGTTGGTGTAAATCATGAGTTTAAAAGCACCGCATACGCACACCACATGGATTGAATGGCTTGAGGCTTTGAGTTCGCCACTTTTAGGAAACAAATGTGGTGAAGATTTAAAGTACGAAGAAACATTTAAAGCATTAAAAGCCTCTTCCTCTGGAGTAGGTGAAGTTGACTTTAAAATGATGTTTATTCAAGCAACCGATCTTATTAATACGCAAAGTAAAGATCTGCGTATTGTGAGTTATTTGGCACTTGCGGCAACCAGTGAGTTTGGTGTGACTGGCCTCACTCATACACTTTTATTGTTTAATCGTTTATTAACCACCTTTCCAGACGAAGTGCACCCGCTTAAAGCAAGAATGCGAAGTGCGGTAAATACCTGGTTTTTACAGCAGCAAGAGCGTTTAAAAGGGGTTGCCCAAGGTCATAATACTAACCCAGAGCAATGGCCAGAGCTTGTTGCTGCATTAAAACAATATAACGAGCAATGTGTTGCTGTGCTTGATAGTGAGTCAGGCCCATTATCAACATTAAACGATTGGGCTCACGAGCAAGAAAAACGCAATCCGGTACCCGTTGTTGAGCCTGAAAAAGTTGAGCCAGTAAAAGAGCTCGAACAAACGACAGTTAATAATGCTGTGCAAAGTGCGCCTAAGGCTGATGAGCCAAGTACAAATGCGGCACCCGCGCGTTCTCAAGTTACTGTAAATACTAACGATATAGCATCAGATACCGCATATTTAGCGGCTATCAGGCAGTTATTAAACTTTGACAAAGAGCAAAATAACATTGAACGCGTAGTGAAATTATCACGCGCAGCACGGTGGACTAAATTATCTTTACCTGCAAATGAAAATGGTAAAACACGCCTCCCAGCTCCGCGTGCAGCCGCATTCGCCCCTATTGAAAATGCCTTGGCGAGCGACCAACCAGAGCAAGCCTTAAATTTAGCTGAAGGCTTATTTATGGAAGGTGCTATGCAATTTAATTTAAATCTGCAAATTCTTACATTAAATGCTTTAAAAAAACTAAACAAAGGACACCTTGTTCATTGGTTAGAGCAACAGCTTGTTAATTTAAACGAGCAGTTTCCGGCTTTAACATCACTGCAATACGACGATAGCAGTGCGCTATGTTCACCCGTCAATAAAGAATTTATAAGAGAGCTTGCTAATTCATTCAATACTGACTCCACCAGTACCCAAAGTAACTTATTTGATGAGCAATACGTTGAGTTAGTCGAGGAAGTTGAAAAAGGTCAATTGTCGAGTGCGTTAAAAAAAGTAGATGAAATAACCATTTTAAATGCTTTTGATAAAGCGCAAGCACAGTTATTGAAGGCGAAGTTATTAATAAAGGCTGAGCACTATGAACATGCTTTGTCTTTATTAAATGTATTACTTGAACAAATAAACGCGCACGATTTAGCGCAATGGCAACAATGTTTTTGCATGGAAGTATGGCGATTCTCCAAGCAGTGTTATGCAAGTTTGTCACAAACGCCAGAAGATGAAATGAGTTTAGCTGCTAAACATATTAGTCAGCAAATGATGGTAACTGATCCCGCACAAGCATTAAGTTGGGTTTAGTTACAAGGGCCTGACTAATATGTCGAGGTTTAATTGGAATTGAGACGGTAGATAACCAAACTGCAAAGGAAAAAACATGAGTGATACATTTCAAAAAGAGATCCCACGAGCTCGGATCAATATTTCGTTAGAGCTTGATACAGACGGCGCTTCGCAAAAAAGTGAATTACCGTTAAAAATGTTAGTGATTGGTGACTATTCAAATGGTCAAAATAGCCAGGAACTTTCTGAGCGCGAGCGAGTAACAATTAATAAAAATAACATTGAGCAAGTGCTAAAAGATATGGCGCCTAAAGCTAACTTTCAGGTTGCTAACAAAATTAAAGGCGACGGCGAAATTAACGTTAACCTTGAGTTTGACTCTTTTAAATCGTTTGATCCTGAGTCGGTTGCAGCACAGGTGCCTGAACTTAATAAAATGATGGCAATGCGTAATTTACTACGTGATCTTAAATCTAACTTATTAGACAACTCATCACTGCGTAAAGAGCTTGAGCGTGTATTACAAAATCAGCCTGAACTTGATGAACTAAAAGCAAAACTTGACGAAATTGCACCACTTGCGTCTGAAGAAGAAAAACAACCCGTAACGGAATAAGGAGGTTACCATGTCAATGCAAGAACAATTAAATGTAGCTGCACATACGACAGAGCAAGCTGCTTTATCTACCTACGAAAGCATTTGTGGAATGGTTGATATTTCACCTGTTGCAGATGAAATTAAACTAGACTCATTCAGAGACGCCAGCAACCTTGCTGAAACACGTGCTAATGAGCGCTTAACAGCAGCCATTAACGTATTTTTAGATATGGCCGGTAGCAGCGATCAAGAAGTAACGCGCATAGATAAACTGCTTTTAGATGATTACATTGCAAAAGTAGATACAATTATCTCTCAGCAGTTAGACCAAATATTACATAACCCAAGCTTTCAAAAAATGGAATCAGCTTGGCGTTCACTTCGTTATTTAATTAACCACACGCCTAATAACGCAAATATTAAAATTGAAATGCTTGATGTTGATAAAGA
The DNA here is from genome assembly GCF_000238335.3 of Pseudoalteromonas marina. Taxonomy (NCBI): domain Bacteria; kingdom Pseudomonadati; phylum Pseudomonadota; class Gammaproteobacteria; order Alteromonadales; family Pseudoalteromonadaceae; genus Pseudoalteromonas; species Pseudoalteromonas marina. The sequence goes on from NZ_AHCB03000012.1 coordinate 246,587, forward strand.
AACATTAAGAGACGACTTTGAAGAAGCGCCAGATACAACACAATCTGCGTTATACAAACACGTATACACGTCAGACTACGATACGCCGGGTGGCGAGCCTGTATCAACCATGGTATCTAACTTTGAGTTTGATTGTTCTGCACCAGATGTTTCGTTACTACAAGAAATATCGCGTGTTTCAGCGGCGGCTCACTGTCCATTTATGGGGAGCGTTGGTCCTAAATTTTTCTTGAAAGATTCACTTGAAGAAGTATCAAAAATTCAAGATTTAGGTTCTTACATGGAGCGTGCGGAGTTTCTTCGTTGGAAAAACTTCCGCGAATCAGAAGACTCTCGCTACATTGGCCTAGCATTCCCACGATTTTTACTGCGTTTACCATACGGTGAAACAAATCCTCTTCGTAACTTTAATTACCAAGAAGATGTTAATGCACAGCATCATGAGCGCTACTTATGGGGTAATGCTACGTTTGCATTTGCTGCCAATATTATTCGTAGCTTCCATGACAACGGTTGGGCTGTAAATATTCGTGGTCCGCAATCGGGTGGTAAAGTTGAAAACCTTCCTCTTCACTCGTTTGAAGCAGGTAAAGGGTCTGAAACTAAAATACCTACCGAAGTGCTTATTTCTGAAACGAAAGAGCTTGAATTTGCTAACCAAGGGTTTATTCCACTTAGTTACTATAAAAATTCAGATTTTGCGTGTTTCTTCTCTGCTAACAGTGCACAAAAGCCACAAGTACTTGAAACCAGTGAAGCAACAGCAAATGCACGCATTAACTCGCGTTTACCGTATATTTTCTTAGTGTCGCGCATAGCGCACTACTTAAAAGTTTTACAGCGCGAAAACATTGGTTCGAGCAAGCCACGTCATGAACTAGAGCAACAGCTAAATGATTGGCTAGGCGCTTTGGTAACTAAAATGAATAACCCAGATGAGTCACTTATTGCAACGCATCCGTTAAAAGATGCAAAAGTAACCGTGTCAGAAATTCCGGGTAACCCGGGTTACTACCGCGTAAGTACCTATATTGTGCCGCATTTCCAAGTTGAAGGAATTGACGTTCGTTTAGCGCTAGTAGGGCAGATGCCTGGCGAAAAATGAACTGCCAAGCCGCCGATGAAACGCATTTAACGCAGGCTTTATAGTGTAAATACGTCAATTTGGTGAGTAGCTGGTTGGTGTACTTAAAGAATATAGACTAATGGTCTGAAAAGTTGCCCCAAGTTGGTTGCACCCAACTTGGGACATATTCCCCAGTGGCATGAAGCAGAGGGCTTTTTGGGGGGCATAAACAGTGATGTTTATGCCAATGCCAACTAACAGGAAACACTTCATTCTAAAAGGAGAATAATGAAATGGCAATTCCAGCGTACATGTGGTTAAAGGATGACCAAGGTAATGACATCAAAGGTTCTGTAACAGTTGCAGAACGTGAAGGTTCAATTGAGATCCTACACTTTGATCATGAACTTCGTATCCCTACGGATAATGATACTGGTGAACTTACAGGTACTCGTAAGCATGAACCTTTTGTTATTACAAAAGCGGTTGATGCATCTACACCGTACTTGTACAAAGCGTGTTCAAACGGTCAAACACTTAAGCAACTTGAGCTTAAATGGTACCGTATTGATGACACAGGGACTGAGCGTGAATATTTCTGCCACAAGTTGGAAGACGTAAAAATCACTTCAATCTCACCAACAATGCACAACGTTAAAGACTTAGACAAGGAGCGTTACCCGCACCTTGAAACAGTTTGCCTACGTTACAAGCGCATTACTTGGACTTACTTAGATGGCAACATCGAGTTCTCTGACTCTTGGACTGAAGGTCGTTAATTAGTCAGTACTTATTAAGGATATGCGAAAGCATATCCTTTTATTGAGATCCAAATATGGCGTTATTCGATTTTTTAACTCAACCCGTTATTCGCAATGGTCATCAGGGCTTTGAAACTGATGAGCAAGCCAGTGTGTGCAAGCATTTAAATGAGCTTTTAAATGCCCGCAGAGGCGTTTTAAAGCACTTAACCGACTATGGCTTACCCGATGTAGAAGATATTTACGAAGGGCTTCCTTATTCGCAACACACATTAGCGTTTGAAGTTAAAAAATTGATAGAAAAATACGAACCCCGCGTTCGCTATGCAAATGTAACACCGGTCGAAATTAAAGAAGACAACTGTGTAATTAGGCTCGATATACAAGCTTTTCTAACCAGTGGACAAAGTATTAAGTTAAATACGCGGTTTGAGTCGGGCGGTAAAGCAGATGTTATACAGCACGCAAAAAATAATAACTAATGTAGTTCAAAAGGATTGATGAATGCAGCAATATTTTGATGCACAAATGCGCTTACTTACTCAGGCTGGCAAGCAATTTGCTCAGTTTTATCCTGAGCACGCAGGTATGCTTAATATTGATGCATTAAAAGACAGAGATCCGCATATTGAGCGTTTATTAGAGGGGGTTGCTTATTTAACGGCGCATACTCAAAAACGCTTAGATGAATCTGTGCCGGAGGTATCTGAGCAGGTGTTGCGTCAGCTGTGTCCTATTTTGTTAAGTTATTTTCCTTCCAGTACGGTGGTACAGTTTTCTCCTAAATTAGCAATGCAAAAAACGCACACTATTGAGAAGGGGTTGCAGTTAAACCCGCCAACAGGTAAGTCGGATGGCAAAAAAATTATATTTACGACCACGCACAGTTTAGATGTTGTGCCTCTAGATGTTGAGCATGTGCAATATCAAGAGTCGCACTTGGGTGCGGAGCTAAGAATTGGACTCAAATTTGTATGCCAAGGTGAGCGTAGTAACTTTGATTTATCTACACTTAATTTTTATTTGCGCGGTGATACACCTTTATGTAGCGCATTATTTCAATTACTAAAAACACCTAACAAGCAGGCCGAACTCGACTTTGGTGCCAATCACTTTGAATATAATAAAAAGCTTAAGGCAAAAGGGTGTAATGCCAGTTATTTAGATATTGACGGCGCATTACTTCCTAGCGCGGCTAAAAGCCACCCAGGGTATGCTTTATTACTTGATTACTTTAATGCCAAAGATCGTTTTTACTTTTTAAGTTTTGATGGTTTAAAAAATGAAGAGTTTCCTGAGCATATAGACCGCTTTGAAATTGTATTCAGAGGGGATAAAAAGCTTCCTCCGGGACACCAATTAAGTAAAGAAAATATACTAATAAATTGCGTACCCGCTATTAACTTGTTTAGCCAAGCAGCAGAGCCAATAAAAATAGAACCTAATAGAACCGATTACATGATAAGCGCGGATCAAGCACGCACCGACCATGTATTTAGCTATACCGTTGACGAAGTAGCAGGGCGTAATTCGGTAACAGGTCAAACTCACGAATACACCCCCCGCTACCAAAGTGTATTTGAAGACGAAAAAAAGCTATTTACCGTCCTAACTAAAGACGTAGGCGCTGCGGCACCAACGCATTACTTACAATTGCCTTTTAATTTAAATGACGAAAAAGAAACGCTATCGATTGATCTAACTGCATTTAATGCAGGTTGGCCGCGTCAATTATTACAAGAAGGCGATTTAAATGAAGGGGGCAAAGATATGCCCAATATTGTTGATGTTAAAAATGTTATTCGTCCAACAAACTACTTAGCATGCCCAAGTCAGCCAAAACACTGGCAGCTTATTAGCTTATTAAATGTAAAGTTTTCACAAATTACACAGGTAACTGAACTTAAAAGGTTGCTTGTATTATTTGATTGGTCAAATAAGGCCGAAAACCGATTAAGAATTGAAAGTATTTTAAAAATATCAGCAACGCCTATCAGCCAAATTAAGCGAGGCATTTTTATCAAAGGGGTTGACGTACTAATTGATATTGATGAAAGCAAGTTTGTTGGAGACGCAGACCTATACCACTTTTGTAATGTACTGCACGAGTTCTTTTTGATGTACGCACCTATAAACGAAAGCGTACAAACGCGAGTTAACGCAATTCCAAGTTATAAGTCGTGGTGTTGGGATATTGAGCCGGGTAAGAGTTACCAGCTATGAATTCGTCAAGCAATTACGTACATCCTGTTTGGTCTAAATTACCTCCAGCGATTGAGGGTTTAATTGCTGAACCCTGGCGCTTTAATTTATTTAAAGCAATGAGCCTAATAGAAAAACACTGGGCTGCGCCGCAAGAGCTTGATCATGGCATAAGTAGCCGTGTTGTTTTTAAATCACACAAAGAACTGGGTTTTCCTGCAACCGATGTTCGCGAATGTGTATTAGAAAACGAAGGTAGAGGAAAACTCAGTTTATCGACGTCATTTTTGGGTTTATATGGCGTAGACGCGCCCATGCCCCATTACGTGTTAGAGCAAGCAGCAAGTGATGAGCAAAGCGGTGATCGAGTACGCCAGTTTTTAGATATTTTTAATCATGTTTTGTATTGTCAGTTATTTCAGGCTTGGAAAAAGTCTCAAATTAATATTGCAGGCAGAGGCGCGAATCAATTTGATGATTTAGTTAAATCTATTTTATTAGGTAAAACAGATCAAAAAATTCAGTGTGGCATTGCAAGCTTAAAGCAAACAAGTGCAGCGGGTTTAGCGCAACTACTTAAGCACAGCTTAAACATAGACACATTAAAAGTTGACGATACACGAGCCAATTGGCAACACGTAGATACCCCAAGCGCAATAGGCGAAGAAAACCAAATGGTATTGGGCAATTCTGCTGTATTGGGAACCCAGGTGTTGGTTAGCGGTAGTGTTTTAACAATTGATATAGGGCCAGTCAGTAGCGATGTAGCCATAAGCCTTTCACCAAGGAGTGAAGAAGGAATAAAAATGGCCGCTTTGCTTAGTGCGCATTTACCAAGCAATGTTGAGTGGGTATGCCAAATAAAAGTAGCAAATGACGCTGTTTCAGAGCAGCTCATTGGTCAGCAATCGTTAGTACTAGGACATAATTCATATTTAGGGGCCGCAGCTGCAAATACAACAACTCATAGCTACAGCCATCAACAGTATAAACACTAAGGAATTAAGGATAAAAAAATGGATGCTAAAGGCATAAAACAACTTATAGATAAATTAAATGGCCATACTGCTACTGCACTTGAATCAGCTGCAGGTTTTGCCAGTAGCCGCAGTCACTTTGAAGTACTTCCAGAGCATTTGCTTATTAAATTAATGGAAGAGGGCAGTAATGGTGATCTTGAGCACATTTTTCATTTTTTTAATGTTAATCAAGATGCTGTTTGGCATGAGTTACTAGACTTTTTAAATAGGCAGCCAGCGGGTAACCAAAGTAAGCCTACATTTTCGCGTCGTTTATATGAATGGCTAGAGCGCGCATGGTTAAGTGCAAATGTTCAGCATAAGAGTGATTTTATAACGGGTGCTGCTCTAGTTGACTCTTTAACTGAATTGTTACCATACAGCCCAGTGCTTCAGCTACCAGCACTGCTTGATAAAATTGACTCACGCTTTTTAGCCGAAAACTTGGAAAAAATATGTCAGCAATCGTCTGAGCGTTTAAACCCTGCAGCTAAATCACAATCAGCCAATAAATCAGAAAACTCAAACGACAGTGCTGCACTGGATGAATATTGCGAAGATTTAACGGCTAAAGCAGAACAAGGAAAAATAGATCCTGTACTGGGCCGTAATGACGAAATTAGAATGATGGTCGATGTGTTATGCCGTCGCAGAAAAAACAACCCTATTTTGGTAGGTGACCCAGGTGTTGGTAAAACTGCGGTTGTAGAAGGGTTTGCACAACGAATTGTTGATGGCCAAGTACCACAAGACCTGCAGGGTGTTCGCCTTTTAGTGCTTGATATGGGGTTACTACAGGCAGGAGCGGGTGTTAAAGGTGAATTTGAACGCCGCTTAAAAGCCGTGATTGATGAAGTAAAAAACTCTTCAACGCCAATCATTATGTTTATTGATGAAGCACATACGCTTATAGGTGCTGGTGGCGATGCAGGCATGAGTGACGCTGCAAACTTATTAAAACCGGCGCTTGCTCGTGGTGAGCTCAGAACTGTAGCTGCAACAACGTGGAGCGAGTATAAAAAATACTTTGAACGTGATGCTGCATTAGAACGTCGTTTTCAGCTTATTAAAGTTGATGAGCCTACAGAGCAAGCGGCTCAGCTTATGCTTGCGGGCTTAAAAGACAAATACCAGCAGCATCATAATATTCAAATAACCGATGATGCTATTGAAGCGGCTGTGGTTTTATCTTCGCGTTATATAACAGGGCGCTATTTACCAGATAAAGCCATTGATGTACTTGATACCGCTGCGGCGCGTGTGCGTATGTCGTTTGCGACAGACCCTGCAGCAATAGAAGCAGAACGTGAACACATAAATTATTTAGAAACCAGAATAAATAGCCTAAATATAGAGTTAGGCCAAGGCTTGGCGGTTGATCAAGATAAACTAACGCACCTAGTAGAAGAGTTAGTTAATGCCCAGAGTAAATTAGCTGAGTTGACACACTCGCGCGAATCGCAAATATCAACCTTAAGCCAAATTAACGAAATAAAACAAGCAAGCGATAAAGACCTTGATAGCGAATCGTTATTAATGCTTCGCCAGTCACTCAAAGAGCAAAATACGCAAGACAATGGTTTATTTAGTGAAGTAGATGCCGATGCCGTTGCGCAAATTATTTCACAGTGGACCGGCGTGCCAGTAGGAGCAATGGTTAAAGATCAAATTAGTAATTTGATTAATTTAGAAGCCACCATAGGCCAAGAAGTAATAGGTCAGCAGGCGGGGATTGCAAAAATTGCGCAAACGCTCAGAGTAAGTAAAGCAGGTGTAAGTAACGATGAAGGTCCGCTTGGCGTATTTTTATTAGCGGGTCCATCGGGCGTAGGTAAAACAGAAACAGCGCGTTGTTTAGCTAAACAGTTATTTGGTGGAGACAAATTTTTAACCACAATAAACATGAGTGAATACCAAGAGTCACATACTGTGTCGCAGCTTAAAGGTTCACCACCAGGGTATGTAGGTTACGGCGAAGGCGGTGTGTTAACTGAAGCCGTAAGACAGCGCCCGTACTCTGTTATTTTGCTCGATGAAGTAGAAAAAGCGCATAAAGACGTGATGAATATGTTTTACCAAGTGTTTGAGCGTGGCAGCATGCGCGATGGTGAAGGTCGCGAAATAGACTTTAAAAACACCGTTATTATCATGACATCCAACTTAGGATCTGCTGAGCTAATTGACGCCTGCACACCACCTACGGTAATAGACTTAAGTCCAAAAGAGGACGACGAAGAGTCGCAACAAACTGAGCACGAAGCGGCAATTAACGAAGCGCTCAATCCAGCGCAAGCACCTATTAACGAGGACGGAACACCTTGGTCAGTGCCTACTATTGGCGCGCTTACGGATTTAATAAAACCTCAATTACTTGCTTTTTTTGCACCCGCTTTATTAGCCCGAATGCAGGTTATTCCTTACTTAGCACTCGACTCTGATGCATTACAGTCAATTGTTAGCTTAAAACTCGAAGCCATCGCTAATCGTTTACACGAAAACCATAAAATGCAGTTACGCGTAGATGCCAGTGTGCTTGAAAAGCTAACCACTCAATGCACGCTTTCTGACAGCGGTGCACGTATGGTTAATGCGGTCATTGAACAGCAAATACTGCCAGGGATAGCCAAATCAATTTTAGAATTTATGGCAGAAGAAGACATGCCAGACATTTTAACGTTAGCTGTTGATGAGCAAGACGAAATTACAGCAACATTTGCCGATAATGCGTAAATAAAAGGACAACAAAATGGGATTCATGGACGTATTTAACGAATTAAAAGCCAGCTCAAGTCATTTTAGTGTTGCAATACAAGGCATGCCCGACGGCATGGTGTATGTAACCGACTTTGAGTCTAAAAACGATCGTTTATGTGAAGACTATGAATTTAAAATCCAAGTTTTGAGCCCAGAGCATTTAACGTCTGATATGTTAATAGGAAAAGACGTATCGCTTTCTATGGTGTGGTCGATGACTGACCGCACTATATCAGGATTAATAAGCGGGTTTATAGCTCATGGACAAAGTCACCAAGGGTATCATTATACCTTGGTCATGAACTCCCATTTAACGCTCCTTAAACATCAGCACTCTAACCGTGTATTTACTGCCATGGATGCAGGTAAAATAATTAGCAGTGTGTTTAAAAAAGCAGGGTTCCCTACTCAAAAATTAAGTGTTCAGGCAAGTTCGAGTTCACTTGATATGACCGTTCAATACAACGAAACAGATTACGAGTTTGTAACCCGATTAATGCGTAAATACGGCTTTGTGTATAGCTTTATTGAGCAAACAGGCGGTGACTGTACACTGCATATATGTAATGACTCTAAAGATATTGCGCAAAAATTTGATGAGGTTAATTTAAGTTACATTCCGCCTTCGGGGCAAGTTAGAACAAGTGAATCAATATTTGCGATAAGCAGGCAAGCACAATTGTTTCCACAAAGTACACACTTAAACGACTACAACTACCAAGCACCAGGAAATTTACAAGTATCGCAAAATAATAGTGCATCGGTAACAGGGTTTGGTGAAGACAGCCATTATGGCGACAACTATGCGCAATCAGGAGATGGGCAAACACTTGCAACTATTAGGCAGCAGGCGTTTGATTGCCAGCGCGAGCAAATAATAGTTGATACCGATTGCAGAGCTTTACGCCCTGGCATGCGCTTAAATATTTATGACCACCCAGAGCACGATGGGCAATACTTAGTAACACGTGTTGAGCATAAAGGCAGCCAAAATGCAGCCGTTGAATATGGCTCTAATGTTAAAGGCCTAACGTATAAAAACCAAGCGTACTTAATTAGTGTTGACCAAGTGTACAAAGCTCCATTAATTCCCGCCAGACGAGTATTTGCAACCTTTAACGCATTAATTGAACAAGAAATAGATGACAAAGGTAATTACGTTGTAAAGCTGCCTTTTAACCAAGATGGCGAAGGGCAAGAAAGCCGATCAACACGCTTAATGCAACCGTATGGAGGCAGTGGCCATGGTATGCACTTTCCGTTAACACAGGGCACAGAAGTACTCGTTTGTGGAGAAAATGGCGATTTAGACAGGCCCATTATTTTGGGGGCACTTTATAATCAAAATGCGCCTAACCCAGTTACAAGCCAAAACCCAACAGAAAACAAACTGGTGACCAAAGCGGGGCACAGTTTTGTAATGGACGACAAAAAAGGCGAAGAAAAAATAAGCCTTGCCAATAAAAATAATAAAAATCAGTTACTGCTTGATGCAACAAACGGTGCACATCAAGCAACGCTTAAGTCGGTTGATGGTGACGTAAAAATTTCGGCAAAAGAAAACCTGCAATTTGTAGCTGAGAATGACGCTAATTTTACCGTGGCAAATAACTTTACTACCCGTGTTGAAAACAACCTGCAAATTCAAACGCGTGAAGGTGATATTACCGTCACCTCAGCAGCCGATTTAAGTTTAAAGTCGACGGCCAATACGCGCATTGAAGCAACCGACGGCAGTTTAGAATTAAAAGCAGCACAAGAGCTTAAAGTGCAAGCCCAGCAAGATGTAAGTGTTTACTCTGTTGACGGAAACCTTGAACTTCAAGCGCCACAGGGCGATTTAGAGCTTAATAGTGGCAATAACATTACTATAAAAGCCAATGGTCAGGGCTCTATTCAATTGAGCCAAGGCGGAGCAAGTATTGAAATAGATGCAGCGGGCAACTTAACGATTGATGCCACTAATTTAACGCTGAGCGCCACTAATATAGCTATTAAAGGCAGTGCAATTAGTAACAACTAAGTTAAAGGAGTAATTTAATGAGTGCACAAGTTAAAAGTATTTTTAATGATCAGCAAATACTTGCGTTAGTGAACCGTGTTGACCGTTTAGGAAAGGTTAAAGCCGTTTTGATAAACAATGTAGCCCATGAAATTATCGCGCAGGCTGCACACATAACACCATGTAAAACTAACGACACCGTACTACTCACTCATACCTCACAAGGGTTTGTAGTAACGGCCGTATTAGCAAGTAAAGACCAAGCCCCTGCTGCACTAATAAAAAACAGCGAAGGGCACATCACAATTGAAGCGCAGCAAAGCATAACGCTGCAAACGGCTAAGGGCCTTATAGAAATATTTGCTGACGGTACTATTGTGCTCGAAGGGCAAGATATAACGGCAAACAGCGAGCAAGACCTAACCTTGGCTGGTTGGCCAATTAGGCTTAACTAACGCCATGTTTGCACAGGTCACCAAAGTTAAACAGCACAAACAACGTTTAACCACATTACTAAAACATAAACAAAAATTGCAACAGCAAGGGGTGTATTCGCTTGCGCGTTTAAACGTGATTGAAAGCCAATTACTTAACCACTTATACACATTAAGTGACTTAAAAAGTGAAGCGCCAACAGATTACTTTTCGGGCAAAAATCTTTCTGAGGTTAGCACACTAACGCTCGATGAATTTATTCAACTTGCGCTTAATAATGCAGAACGCAGCGATATTTACACCCTACTTATACAAACGCTTAATTTTGAACACACTCGCAATAGCGACGAAACGTTTGACGAGTTAAAGTCGACAGAAAACTTGGGTTACTACACCTTATTAAAGTATTTAATAAGCTACTGGCAAATAAGTGAAAACAAAGCACTGCGCAATAGCCTTATAAGTGAAAAAGAAGTTCTTGATGAAAGCATAACGACCTTACTTTTTTCCCAGTCGTTGGGGGAGGCAGAGCAAAACAGCGCCATGCTGCACCCCAATTTTAACATTGCGTATGCCGCTTTAGTGAATGCGTATTGCACTAAAGCTGACCATGTATCAGACATGTTATTTAAAGTATTTGCAAAAACGAGTGATGACTCACACAAAGCTAAGCTACTTGCATTAGCAGGCTTCACTAACGATCCCCGCTGGGACGAACCGTGTTTTTTATTTTGTAAAGCCAACCCAGACCAATGTGAATATGTATTAAGCCACTTTGTTTATAAGCGTGCACTGCCTCTTTTTATTAATTTAATGGCGCAAGGGGTAACCCAAAAGCCAGCCTACGCTGCATGGCTAACCATTACCAATCGTGAGCTTGCAAAAGCAGACAAAATGTCAGCAGTAAATACAGGTATAGCCCCTCAAAGCGGCTTAAATTTAGACGATGCAGAACACGCAAGGCAAACTTTTGCGCTCACCCCAGGAGAGCAGTTACTCAATGGCATAAGCTTTACAAGCAGCAATGCCGCTCAGCAGTTAAAAGGTCTGGGTGGAACAGTAGTACAACGTGTTTTAGCTACACATTATGAGCCCCAACAAGCGTGCGCATTATATCATTTATTACTGAGTGCTAATCAATGGCAGCAAATTGTAAAGGAGACTACAAATGCTTAATAACTTCTCTCCTTGGCAGGCTAGCTTTTTTGATGGCTGGTTGCACGACCGCACGCAGGCTAAAGTAGTGCTTGTTAAACAAAATTTTGAGTTTGACGAGCAAGGTAATGTCACACCAATCAATCCGGGTGACGAAATAATATTAGCAGATGATTATTACAACGAGCCCGCTAACTCATCACTCAGAGAAGTAAACGAACAGGTTGCATTTAAAACGGGTTTTGAAGTGTATGGCAACTTTACAGCCTATCCGCCAAAAGCAACAAAAGCCCGCGTAATAGAGGTGGAGCTTGCCCTTTATGAACACACAAAGCCCCTGTTTAATAAACGTTTACGTGTTACAGGCACGCGTTTTTGGAAACGCTCATTGTTAGGGCCCGTTGCCACCGACCCACTCATAATTAAACCAACGCCTGTTGATTACAGCCATGCATTTGGAGGCAAAAACCTCAATGACGATACCGACTACTTACTAGAAAACCCATTAGGCAGCGGTTATAAACTAAAAAATAAACACGCGGTAGGGCAGCAATTACCGTGTATTGAATATGCAAAAGAGCTTTTACGTAAGCCAAGCCATACAACACCGGTTGCTAGTTTTTCGGCCATTCCATCGCATTGGTCACCCCGAGTAGAACTTATACCAGAAATAGATCAAAAAGCACTTATGGCGGGTAACTACCCGTTTAAAACGCAGCTTAACGAATTTTTTAATAACACCGCACCGATAGATCAGCGGGTAAATAAAAAATTTACACAAGGCTGGGCTTTTACACTATCGGGTTTGTATCCACTGCAAGAATATGGCCAGCAACAGCGGGTAAACCTTCCTTTTGAAGAGCCCATAGTACAAATTGTGAATACACTTAATAGGCATACATTGGCCATGCACTGCGACACATTGGTTATTGACTCAGACTCACAGCAGTTTTCTTTACTATGGCGAGGGCATATTGATGCAATAAATGTTGCAGAAAATAGCCAAATAATTGTGGCAAAAAAGGAAAGCAACAATGACGTTTGATGTACTTTGCCACATAAATGCAACGGGATCCGCTGCAAGCAGCTTGTACACAGCGGTTGCAAACCAAATGCTGTTTTCTAAACCAAGCAAAGCGCTAATACGGTGCGACATAAGTTTAGACGCCCCTTACATAATGGTCGAAATAGATGAGCTAGCTCAGTTAGACAGGCAAACTAAATGCCTGCTTTTATTAAGCCAATTACTCGAACATATTGATATACCCACGCTTAGGCAAACATCGCGCATTAGCCAAATTGTGTTTGTACTCCCTCAAGACGAACTAGGCAACCCTGTTATCGATAACGACACACTCGCTGAGCTACTGTCTGAAATGATTTTGCAGCAAGTGCCCGACTTTAACCAAACTACAACGCTTGATTTAAAAAGCATAGCGCCCGATACGCTCATAATTGCAGTAGATTCGTGTGTAAGCTACCAATATGTAAGCAACCAGGCCAAAAATAACGCGGTGCAAGTATTAAACGGCCCGCCTGGTATTATAAATGGTGAAGGTGGATACGCATTACTAACTCATTTACAAGGCAGCCTTAGCGCACAATTTTATAGTGGTGAAATAAACGAGCAGCTTAACCAGGCACAGGCTTGCGTTAATAATACTTACCTATTTGCAGGTAAAGACTCGTTAGCATGGCAAAAAAAATGGTTTGCCAATACACAAACACTCTATAGCCCAGAAGACGAGCTAATAGAACTTGCCAATTTAAATAACACGATTGGCTATCAAGGTGTTGCAAACGACCCTGCAGGGCTTGCCCTCGCAAATAGCTATTTAAATAACCCACTAAATAAAGGGTTACAGCATGTTTTTTTATTATTTAATTCACCCAGTGATCAATTAATAAAAATTTCAAGGAGTGAAACTTAATGCCCTACATTAATGCAATGGCAGGTAAACAAACAGGCACTGTGCAATACGATATTGACGCACTCACAGCCGATGTACGTAGCGGTGGCTCTGTAACATGGCGACACAACAACCCTACTTTATTAGGGTTAAATAACAGCGCCCGAAGTAATGGCGCGTTAGGAAAAGCAAATGGCATAGCCATATTTGAAGACCGAGCCAGCGGCGACGCCGCATTTTTAGCCGAAATTGGCCGCCCCAAATACCGCGAAAAAACACTCGGTGAAATGGTTAATACCTTCATACCCGACTTCATAATTCCACCCACGCAATGGGATAGCCAAAAAAACGAGCCCATATTGCCGTGGAATGAGTCGCAAACCAATATGGATGTTAATAAACCCATTACCAATGCCCAAGCATTTTTAGATTTAGTATCAAGCCACCTAGGTTGGGAAGCCGGCACTCAAGCGCAATTAATTAAAGATTCGCAAGCGCAAGCCGCGCAAGTGGCCACCGTGTCTGGTCAAAATGTATTAATTAATGGCCGAACGGCAGTACACACAGATAGCGGCGGAAAGTTAACCACTATTGATGTGTGTTTAACCACCGTGGGCACAAGTGTTATACCTATTCCTTACGCAAACAAAGCGCAAACAAGCGATATTACAAGCGTAGCAAGCTCAGTAAAAATAAATGGTAATGGCGCGGGTAATATAAAAAGTTACTTTTCGCAAAGTAGCGGGGATTCACCCGGCGATAAAAAGGGCATTGCAAGCGGTACAAACGACGGCAAAGCCGAGTTTATATTAGGCTCATTTAATGTGCTGATTGAAGGCAAGCCCGCAGTACGCCAAGGCGATTTAATGATATCAAACGCTAAAAACACCCCACCTATGCCGCTAGCGCAATCAGGTGGCGCATCACCAAGAGGGTTAAGTGTGCAAGTGAGGGATTTAGGCGCAGAAAGCGAAGACCCAGCAGAGGCTGTTTACAACGTGAATGCACCATCCAGTTCTGAATTATTAGGGCAAGGTCATTTTGAAGTGTCGCAAGGCGGGCAGAAATCTTCACGCATGTTAAATCAAGGAGAATAATGTGACGGTACAATATGTTCATAAGCCTAAAATTGCTGATGATACGCAACAGTGTGCGCTTGATTTAAAAATGCCAACTTTAGGCGGTGAAGTCTGTGTGATCCCGTATGGCCAAGCCGCGACTCAAAAGCAATCTGCCCCTAAACAAATGGTAGAGTTGCCAGATTTAGTGGCGGTCGACTTATTGGTGTTTAAGGATCCAAGCCTTGATAAAAGTAAAGCAGGTAATGCTGAATTTATTCCAATGTTTAAAGGAAAAGATAAACTGGGAGAAAATGAGGCCATTGGCTATTTTTATATATTTATAAATGGATTTTTATGGCGTGAAGTAGCAGCTTTACCACAAGGTGCATTAAGTGAGGTTGATTTAAGGCTATATCACGACAAAAACTTTCGCTCGTTTAATACCGCTAATGCATTTGAGTTAGTCATTCCTACTAGAGCTATTGGTTTATTATCTACAAGTACAAGTGCTGATGTGCCCGGTTTACAAATTGCTTTTTCGAGAGTGCAATGGTCATGGGATTATATAAACAAAATGGGCGGCATGTGGCCAAGCGATACTCGCTTTGATAAAAGCCCTCAGTTATCAAAATGTGAAAACATAAATCAAGCAACGGATAATCGTGCGGCGCGGATGCAATCTATCGACCTAACGAGTGCCCCAAGCTGGGCAAGTATAGAAAATATGGGGGCGCCAAATAGCAAGCCCTGTATTTATGTTCATGACTTAGTGGGTATTGCGCAGTCACAAAAATTGGATGCCGACTATGAGCTACACTTGCTCAAAGAACATCAAGCTATTTTGCAGCGTAACCCATTTTACAAATCAGCAATGCTTGCCCATCAGTTGTTTTTAAATGAAAAGCTATGGGAAACCAAGCTCACAACCCCTCCTACAGGAAGGCAAGTTGAATACCCAACATTGGTATTAAAAGATGAGCAAAGTGAACAAGCCCGTGATGCTGGTAGACATTTATCACCCGACGAGTTAGAAAAATATTTAGTTGGTTTAAATCCTGATTGGATCATTGAGCGCTTAGATAATTACATTGTCGCACGTAAACATTTACAAGGCTTACACGAGTCGAAATGCAGTCAATCAGATCAACCTTTTAGTAATATATGTTCGGGTAATCTGGTTCAAGCCCCCCCCAGCTGGCAAGCCGTAATGTGTGACTTTTCCACGTTATCACCTTGCGGGTATCCGTTTGCATTTGAGTTTTGCCATGAGCAATTAGCAAGCTTAATGTTACCCAACACACTCATACCGGCATTTATACCCGCGTTAACTAATGACACTGAAAAACAGCGGCTATCAAGCGAATTAAATGAGTTATTCAATAACGGTAAAGCTTATAACGAGGGATTAGTGGGGGATGACAGCTCTTGGCTCAATGTACAGTTTTGCCCAAATGATGACTTATACGGGCAAAACTTAAGTGCAGCCACCGCAGATGAAGATAAAATAGGCCAAGAGCTCGGGGCTTTTGATCCACGAAAGCTGCAACAAGAGTTAAAAAATGCTGAGCTAAAACAACCAGACATTCCAGCACTTTTTGTAGAGTCTCGATTGCTCTCGGTTATTGAAAAAATTCTCTCAGAAACACTCATGTATTGGGAACGAATTTTTAAAGAACGAGCATTTGCAGGGCGTGAGGAACGCTTATTTTATGCCCGAGTAGGCTCATTAGCTAAAAGCTTTGACGTATCACCACTGCACGATATTCAACTTCATGATATGGACGCTGTGCCCAGTGATAGAATGATCATAAGTATGAGCTTTGTGCGCCACCCGCTTATTGAAAAAATAAAATCAACGAAAGGGCGAGCTGCGCTTAAAAATGCATTAGCCAGTATCGCCAAAGGCAAACCCGTTAATAATAACCAGCTGATCACCATTGCCCGTGAGCTCCATATGGATATGAACCCAGAAGGGTCGGCTCAATTTAAAACGCAAAGTGGTCAGCCTTATATGCTCAAGCAAGTACGCGCAGAAATATTGCAAATGCTCAACGAGGTCAATGATATTCAAGGCACGTTTAAAACAGTATCTGGTATGGTAGGTAAAGTACTTACCGTACCTACAGGCGATACCCCAGCAAGTATAGTGTATGAACATAACCGAGACTTAGCCCCCGCAGTAGCAGCCAGAATGGTCTCACCAAATAATTTCGGCAAAGTGTGGTTTGAAACAAAGCGAGGTTCATCCATTGCACTACTCGCTTTAACAGGCATCACCGCCTGTTACATCTACGCAGAATATGAAAAGGAGTTTGGTAGCAAAGACGTTGGTTATCAAACAATGAAACATATTGCTGTTATAGGTGGAGTTATCGCAGCTGTTGGTTCTGTATGGGAGAATTACTCATCAGCAGCAGGCAATAGCGAGCTTACAAAAGCGCGTTTAGATAAGATAGCTAAAAATATAAACAAACCCGGTAAGGAACTTGTTAAGTTCACTTATTTAAGAACCTTTGGCGGTGTTATGGGCATATTTATGTCTGGCGTGCAAATTGCTGATGCGGTGGAAATGTGGAATAAGCATGACCGAGATGCCGCAACAGTGAACATGATAGCCGGTATGATGGGCATGACATCAGCTATTTATGGTGCAATATTCGCAAGCATGGGCCCTATTGGCTGGGGGCTATTTTTAGGCAGTATTGTACTCTCAATTGTAGCTGTCAGCTTAATGGATACTGAGGCCGAAAAGTGGTGTAAATTTGGCCCATTTGCAAAAAATAAAAAAGGTATATGGCAGGGTGAGCATGGTGCTGAGTATAATGATTTTTCAAACCCAGATAGTTACCATAAATTTATTATGGCTGTGCTGTTTTCGCCCAAAGCGGACTATACCGAAGTCGCTAAAAATCAATACACCGTAGAGGTGAGCATTCCTAACTTTAACAAAGGGGAGTCAGAACTCGCATTTAAATTTGGCTATAAGTTAAAAAACCTGTTAACCCCTCATAGTGTTGAGAATAAAAATTATAGTTATACAGGCGTTACAGGCATAAAAGAATACCAACCAGTTTATGATGAAAAGGGCGAATTAATTAAAGCGCTGTATACAGTTAACGTTGATTTTGATAATCCAAGGCAGGTACTTAAAATAGATAAAGTAAGGCCATTCCCAGAGCTAAGGTATGATAAAAACCTTACATTACCTCTAGATTTTGAGGCAATAGCAACACCTATCGAAAATCCGAGTTATCCAAATCCATGGGTTGTATAAAGGAGTATTATGAGTATTTTTAAATATTTGGGTGGAACCCTACCCAGAAAAACAGTCTTTAACCAATTTTTCGAGCAAGGTAATACACTCGACCTGCAAACAAAATTTAGTGGCTTATGCTTGTTAGCTAAATGGTATTACACAAAAAAAACGACCATAGAAAAAAATCCCCAACGATTTCAAACTCACTCATGTGGCAATAGTCCAATTAGACTTTTATTGTTTGGCCCAATGTTCTTGGGGTTTTGTGGTAGTGTGGCTGTCGGAATATTTAGTATTGTTTATCCTTTATCTGAGGATAGTTTTCCATGGTGGTTTTTATATTTAGTACTAGGCTGGAACTTATTATTTTTAAATTTATTTCCTCTTTGGGATTTGGTATTTTCACCTAAATATGCCTATTTTGACCGCCTTACAGGCAAGGTGGGTTATACCTTTGATATTCCCGGTTGCGACGAGCGGGATGAATTTGGTAATTGCTGCTTTGCTTGGCGTGATATGAAGTGTGTATTGGTAAACCAAAGCACCGACCAAGGGGGCTCTCGCGCCTTTTTCCCAGTGATATCACACAAAGACAGAGATAAATACCCAGATACCAAAATGACCATAGTGGTCACTGAACTTGCACAAAACCCTATCTATTGTTTGTTATTTTGGGAGCGCTTGGTGCGTTTTATGGATAATACCAAGCCATTACCCGATATCCCAGAATACGAAGGCTACAGGCACCTTGACCCAATTACCGCTGAGTTTGATAAACAAAACAATCGCCCAGAAGTGTACTGGCGTGATATGAGCTTTAAACAACAAACCGAAATTTATGATGAGCTGTACAAAGATGCCTGCGAAATAGACTGGTATAACGATACCCCACAACCCGAAATCACCCAGCCGTGGCAACGCTGGACCCCTGAGCCTGAACGTAAAGAAACCTTAAATTGGAAATACAAAGCCAAGCGGTTATTTATCCAGCTAACCTGTGGTTTACCGTAAATAGCCATTTCTAAGATTTTTACCTTATAACGCTCTTTAACAATTAGAAAAGGAATTCAAGCCTAGGCGGTATATGCTGCCTAGGTTTACTAAGATAGAAAAAATATGAGTATATTAAAGTACTTAGGTGGAGCTTTACCCAGGAAAACAGTCTTTAACCAATTTTTCGAGCAAGGTAATACACTCGACCTGCAAACAAAATTTAGTGGCTTATGCTTGTTAGCTAAATGGTATTACACAAAAAAAACAACTATTGAGAAAAATCCGCAACGTTTTCAAACTCACTCATGCAGCAATAGTCCAATTAGGCTACTCTTGTTTGGCCCTATGTTTTTGGGGTTTGTAGGGAGCTGTGTTGTTGCACTGTTTATTTTGGTATATCCATTTTCAGAGGATCCTTTTTCATGGTGGTTTTTATATTTAGTACTAGGCTGGAACTTATTATTTTTAAATTTATTTCCTCTTTGGGATTTGGTATTTCCACCTAAATATGCCTATTTTGACCGCCTTACAGGCAAAGTGGGTTATACCTTTGATATTCCCAGATGCGACGAGCGGGATGAATTTGGTAATTGCTGCTTTGCTTGGCGTGATATGAAGTGTGTATTGGTAAACCAAAGCACCGACCAAGGGGGCTCTCGCGCCTTTTTCCCGGTGATATCGCACAAAGACAGAGATAAATACCCAGATACCAAAATGACCATAGTGGTCACTGAACTTGCACAAAACCCTATCTATTGTTTGTTGTTTTGGGAGCGCTTAGTGCGCTTTATGGATAACACCAAGCCATTACCTGACATTCCAGAATACGAAGGCTACAGGCACCTTGACCCAATTACCGCTGAGTTTGATAAACACAACAATCGTCCAGAAGTGTACTGGCGTGATATGAGCTTTAAACAACAAACCGAAATTTATGATGAGCTGTACAAAGATGCCTGCGAAATAGATTGGTATAACGATGCCCCACAACCCGAAATCACCAAACCTTGGCAACGCTGGACCCCTGAGCCTGAACGTAAAGAAACCTTAAATTGGAAATACAAAGCCAAACGGTTATTTATCCAGCTAACCTGTGGTTTACCGTAAATAGCCATTCTTAATATTGACCTTTAACAATCATAAAAGGAATTCAAACTTAGTCGTTATTCATCACCTAAGTTTATTGTTACTCTAGGGTTGAGAAATGGTGAAATGCAAAGCAATGATAATAAAGGAATAGAATATGCTTGAGCAGTATGCAGACACAGCTTATAGAGGTAAGCAAGATGAAAAGTTCAGAAGTGAAATAGCGACTGATGAGCGTGACTCTATGTATTGCCGCTATTACAACAATAAACTAGACACCCATCCTAATTTTACAGTTTGGCAAACTAAGTACTAGGCTTTTATCAGTGCAAAAATAAGCAGGGTGTCTTATGGCAATTGCAAGAAAGCGTCAAGTAAGTCTAGTTGATACAAAATATTATCATTGTATTTCACGGTGTGTTCGCCGTGCATTTTATGTGGTGAAGACCATTTTACGGGGAAGTCTTACGAACATCGGCGAGGCTGGGTTGAAGATAAGTTACTTGAATTAGCGAAGGTATTTGTATTGATGTATGTGCTTATGCCGTAATGAGTAATCATACGCTCTTAGTCTTGTATGTAGATGATAAGAAAGCCAATAGACTGAATGACAAAGCGATTGTTATTCGCTGGCATAAGCTTTGTAAAGGTACGTTGATTACACAAAAATACATCTAGGGCGAAAAGCTAAGCCAAATAGAACTCATATTTTTAATCAAACAGTCAAACAATACCGCGAACGTTTATCAAGTATTAGCTGGTTTATGTGATTATTAAATGAAGACATTGCGCGCAAAGCAAACAAAGTAGATAACTGCACAGGCCGATTCTGGGAAGGTCGCTTTAAATCGCAAGCTTTATTAGATGAAGCTGCACTTGCAGCATGTATGGCGTATGTAGACTTAAACCCCATTAGAGCGAAAATGGCTAATACTCCTGAAGAATCGGACCATACCAGTGTTCAAAAGCGTTTAACAAGCGCAACAGAAGGTAAGCAACCTAAACAGTTACTGCGCTTTGCAGGTATGTCGCGTCAAATAATACCAAAAGGGTTACCGTTTGAGCTTAAATCGTACCTTGAACCTGTTGAATTAACAGGACGTTGTATACGAGAAGATAAGCGAGGGTATATTGAAAGTACATATTTGCCTTTACTAGAAAGAGTGAATATATCGCCAGAAAACTGGTTAAAACTCACAACCCAATTTACACATGTATTCCATAGTGCAGTGGGGAGACCACCCTCACAAGCCGGCTACTGTGAAAATTTAAATAGAAAACGGCGAGCGAACACCAGTAAATGTGAAAAGCTACTCGCATAGACTTAAACTGCTCAGTAAAAGTATTTAGTAATAAATCACAACTGCATCATGCAGTTATTTTCGTGCATGTAATTTAGGTTTAACAGCGGTAATGTTTTATTTAATGAGTTAAATGAAAGAAATAGATAAGGAAAGGTAAGTTTTTAACCTAAAAAATAGATCTTATGGCATAGTTAAGGTTGCACAATTAAAGTGGCTGTCTAGTTTAATTTCCTTCATTTAATAGATAGTTTAATAAGTAAATTTTATTTTTATGTAGTATTACTTTTACTTTTAC
This sequence comes from Pseudoalteromonas marina, assembly GCF_000238335.3. NCBI lineage: Bacteria > Pseudomonadati > Pseudomonadota > Gammaproteobacteria > Alteromonadales > Pseudoalteromonadaceae > Pseudoalteromonas > Pseudoalteromonas marina. The sequence continues at coordinate 267,886 of NZ_AHCB03000012.1, forward strand.
TTTTATTATGATTAATCTAATTCATGGAATGATTTTTATTTTAATAAAAAATTCAATATGTACTAAGGATGGTAAATGGAAAGGTTATTAAAATGGCTCCTTTTTTACGGGCTTGTTTTCTCATTTGATGTAAACTCAAACTCTATAATCTCTGAGCATACAGCTCAAAACTTTCTAACCCCTTCATTTGCTGCAAACTACCTCTCAGAAAAAGATTTAATTGCTAGATTTAAAAATGGTTACAGTGAAAAATTAGATGCTGACAGTCAGCGAGATCTTTATTCACGGTTAATTAAGAAAGGTTATCATAAAGACAAAATAGCTACTTGGATATCTAACGGGTGGTTAAAACAAACAGTTTATAAAGACGCAATCATATTCGAATTAGATAATAAAGAATATGATGCTGCATTACAAACAGCCCAAAGTGTAGATCTATCTAACTATGAAAATATTGATAAATTAGAAATGCTTCTTCGTTTTATGGAGAGTGGGAATACCTCATTAATAGAGTCGTTTGTTAAAGAGCTTAGAGTTCAAAACTTTTCTGAAACAGATAGAAGTAACGAAAAGGTTGATAGATTGCGTATTTTCAATGCATGGATAAAATTTCAATCTAGCGAAAACTTTACATTAGAGTATTTAAATATGGCGAAAGAGGCTTTTTTAAATAATCCTGAGCTAATACAACCATTTCCATACACTAATGCTTTTATAAGCAAGCAAGCTACATCCGTTTGGTATCAATTACATGGAAATCAATTAGATGTTAAATTAGTTCTGAATAGTGAATATGTTGAATTTGAAAGTCAATTACTCAAGAATTTGTTTGATTTAGGCCATATTAAATTAGAGCAACATGAATTAGAGATGGTTGAAAAGAACATTAAGGTACTTAGTCAAACAAAACCTGAAACTGACTTAGTTATTGACGGTAAACCATATGAAGAGTTAAACAATATAGTACAGAATCTTGAGCTATTTGTTCCCTACAGTGAAAAGCAAATTTCAATGATTGATATTAATGCTCTAAATGAGTCTTCGAGGTTACATTTACTTGAGTGGGCGATGAGTGTTGATCATCAATACTTAGTTCGTAATTTAGTTACGAATTACAATATCCCATTACATGAGGCCAAGGTGAAGCCAATTGTATTTTTTGAGATTACAGCAGCTCCACTAGAATGGTACTACGCTTTTATGCCAAAGGTATTAGAAGATGCTGCGAAGTTAGGTTTAATAAATGGTTGCAATGATAAAGTAAATAAATATATGTATTTGCTCGAATACATATATATAGGTGGTTTGAATAAAAATGAGCTGCTTTGTTTTTTTTCGAGAACGTCAGATAAAAACTTGCTTTCAAAGATATGGAACACAATTAATAATTTAAGTGAGGATGAACAGCTGGATGCTTTAGTGGATATAATAGACAAGCATCCTAATGTTCTCCGATCTTTATTTTCTGATGGTTTTATTGATATAGATAAATCGAAGTTTTTAATTATATTCGACGAAGAGTTGAAAAAAAATGGTTATTTCTTAGAAAAACTAAGCTTCTTTGAAGCTTTTGGCCTTGAAAGTGATAGATTTGAATCATTAATAAAGCAACAACTAGAAAATACTGACTATATTAAAATTTTTCTATCAGATAATAATGCTTCCCATGATTTTTTTATTCGTGAACCTTGGTTTCAAGATAAATTATGTGCGTTCTTTATAACTAAAAGTTATGGGCGAGAGCTTGAAAGAGCTAAGTATCTTTTAGTAAAAAATAATGTTAGCTGTTCTATTACATCAATAAATATGATTCAAGAAGATGAAGAAATAAACTGGGACTACCTATTAGATGATGGAAGCTTGTTTAGTCACCAAGCTAAAATTGCTTTTTTGTTTGAGTCTATAGAGTCTGAAGATTTTTCTTATTTTACTGATTATATTGAATCACATGGCGTATCTGTATTATCACTAGAAAACACAAAAGGTATTGAGCTTTCTGAAGTACTGGAAGAAAAAGTTAAAAGTTTAGGGTGGGCATCTACTTTATTTAAATCTATATTGACGGAGTATAAATCTGAAGCCAGCCCAAAATATTCTAATAGTGCTACACCCGCAAGGTTACAAACTGCGCTGAAAAACAAAAATTTACATAAATTTAAGCGAGAACTTTTTTCTTATCCTTATTCCGAAGCAATTATAGAAAATTTAATTAATAACTTATCATTAGACTTCTTAACAGCTGAATATCTTAGTTTCAGACATTCAGTAATTAAAATTATATCTTCACACCCTAGCTTTGCAAATTATCAGAATAATTGGGCTCTTTATCGAAAAATTTTCCCAGATGGTGAAGATGGTGGATCTGCTGAGTTATTAAAAACGTATAAAAAACTTGGTTTTAATTTATCTGAGCTAAGATTTCTACCAAAAAAGAGCTATTTTTCTTGCCCAACTTTAATACGTTACTTAGATAACGGTTTGCCTAAAGACATTACAGATATAAAAGGAAAAACATTATTTGAAAAAGTTATAGATAAAGATCTTACTATAGAATGTGTTGAAGCATTGAAAAGTATGGGTGTAAATACTAAAGGATTATTCAAAGGGCAGTCAATTTATTTAGAATTTTTACTACAATTCAAAGGAAATCGTGCAGTTGATATTGAAGAAATTACAAATATTTTTAAAATGTTTAAACGATTGGGCTACAAAGTTAAATCTGATGTTGCAACTAATAATAGGATCATCCGGGCGTCATTATCCTACGATAAAAATGTTTTAGAATATCTATTAAATAATGGGATAGATATTAATGATTCAATTGACCCTGATTACCCACTAATAGCTCATATTATTCGTAGCTTCCGCTTAGATCTATTTAAAGTTGCAGTTGAACACGGAGCTAGGTTTGATGTTCGATATCAATCTGAGCCGTTGTTATTTTTCGCAATTAATCAATCTCCTGAGATAAGTCAGTGGATGATAAAAAATGGTTACCCGGTTTGTGTGAAAAACTCTAAAGGTAAATCTGTTTATCAAACAGTTTACAATTCTAAAAGCAAGGAAATGCTGAAGTTATACGGAGATAACAAATGCAATTAAGAATAGTGGTTTTATGTACCTTTATGATAGGGATCTTAGCTTGCTCTAAAGCAGAGGTATTTAGCAGGGAAGAGTGGATAGAAAAAATTGAAAACGAAGATTATAAAAGTTTACTCTCTATTATTAATAAAAACAGGGTTGTAGTAGAAAATGCAAACTCAAGTATTTTGCAAAGTGCCATTGAAAGTCAACATATCAGCCTGCTGGAGTATTTAATTGACAATGGTAAGTTGGAAAGAAATGATATTATAAGTGGTTACGAAAAGTCAGCGAGATCGCAAAAAAAGACTTGGCAGTATTTGTTAAACTACGATGCTTATAAAAATCCACGTGACAAGCTTTCTAGCTCATTATTTTTAAGCAATTCAAATTACTTTCCCGATTTAATCCTTAATTACAGATTATTGAGTGATCCAGAAACGAACACATTTTCTGAATATAAAGCTAATAAATATATAACAAACCTTAACTTGTTTTTTCCTGAAAATTTAAAAAGCTCTAAAACGTTCGACAAATTAATTAAAAAGTATTACCGAGATGCAGAACCACTCCATATTTTGTTTATTCGATCTTTATTTTATTTAAAGGCAGATACTAATAAAAAAAAGAATGATATTTACGACAATATAAAAATCTTAGCGAAAAAAGGGCACTTACCTGCCGTTTATTATATTGTCGATAATGAATACGACTTTTATGGCAATAATATTAGTTTAGATGAGCATAAAAATAGGAGAGAGTTGTTACTATTGGCAGCTAAAAGTGGAAATAGTCTAGCTGTTAATGAACTTATATCAGATTATGGAAACATGCTCTCAGATAGTGATTATGAATCACTAAGAAGCAGCCTTCTACTGTATGGTGATGAGTTAACTTATCGAGAAGTTATAAATTCATTATTGGAACTGAGTTATGTTAACTCTGAACATGTTGACTTCAGGAATAAATTGAACTCATATGCAGCTGTTTTCTTCTTGGACGCGGTTAAAGATAAAGGCCTGGTCATACAGTATGTATCGCCAAATAATGACAATTTATCGAAAGATCTGAAAATTGACTTTATAGAGGCTTACATATTACAAGGTGATGTTAAAAAAGCTAACAAATTAATACTGAGTGTATTAACTCAACAACTAAGCAATGAGCAAGAAGCAAAACTAGTTAGTTTGGTTTTGGAAAGTAATTATAAACCTGACGGTAAAGTTTTAAAGGCGCTTTTTCAATACGTAGATATTGGTAAATATCACAACAGCCTAATTAGATTAGGTCAAGCTCAAATAATTGATGGCATGCCATTAATTGCTTACTTAATTGAGCAGGGTAGATTTCAATTAGCTAATGGCTTAGTTGAAAGTGAGAGTCATTTTGACGAGGAAAAATATGTTTACTCCAGTTTATATATGGCAATACTTGCTAAACAACATGATTTAGTCAAGGAACTAATTAAAAAATCCAGTTCTGAAATGTTACAAAAGCGTTATGGAGTCAATAAAATTTCATTACTGCACCTTTCCGTATCTGTTGCAGACTTAAATTTTGTTGAAGAGTTTAGTACTCATAAAGCGCTGTTAGAGTTAGAAGATAGTAATGGACTTACAGCATTAGACTGGGCGATTCAACTGAATTTAACTGATATAGCTGAATTATTGGCTACTGAAATGGGTATAGATATAAAAGGAATAGAAAAAAACAGTTCAAATGATTGTTTAGTTGATGAAGTATCGGGGCTAATGTGGCTAAATAAAAACAATGATGGTAATTCCATTTTTAGTTGGGAAAGTAAGGTGCACGTTGATAATCCTAGTATTTGCGATATTGAAGCCTGTAGTATCAAAAATGTGATCAAATATTTAAATGAAGTTAAATATTGTGGAATTGGAAATTGGCGTATACCTTCAGTAGATGAATTACTCTCTATTGATGATAACTTACTTTTTTCGCTTAAAGGAAAGCCTGCGGATAGTTATTTCGTAAGAGACAAGCGAGGGAATCTAGTTTTCCTAAATATTACAGAATTTACATCTGGTGTCTTTAGTGTTAACCCCGAGAGAGCGCACATATGGCCAGTAAATGGTATAGCGAAAAAGCTTGTAAAAAATCTAAATGGTAATTTATTTTCTGTTGGTCAGACTAGAGTGATCAATGATGGAACTACCAGGTCAGATATTGTAAAACGTTCAGATACAGAAAACTTTAATCTGGCAAAGCAATTTTATTTTGGGCACATTCAAAAAGAATCAAAAGAAAAAGCATTAGTAATCCTCAATTATTTAAAAGCTAAAGACCATTCTGGATCGCTTGCATTTTTTTCATATCATCATGAACTCAACAACCAGCCAAAGTTAGCATTTCAATTTGCTCTTGCTGCTTTGGAAAATGCCAAAGAAAAGCAATGGGTTTCCTTTGCTAAAGTACGACTAGGTCATTTGTATTTAAATGGTATTGGTACAAAATTAGATGAAGAAAGTGGGGTTAGCCTTTTAAAAGATTCTGCCAACTTGGAAAATGTGGAAGCTATTGTTGTTTTGTCTAATTTTTACCAGCAAAGAGCGATGATAAAAGAACATCTTCAATATCAGTTACAAGCAGCAGAATTAGGTCATATTGAAAGTCAAAGAGCTATGGGGTTAGCATATGCCTTCGGTTATGGTCCTTTTTTAGGACAAAATAATACAAAAGCAGTTGAGTGGTATAGGAAAGCATCAAGTAGTGGCGACAAATTAGCAACTCAGCAACTTATTCGTGCATACACAAATGGTGAGCTTGGACTTGATTTTTCTCAAGAAGAAATAGATGTACTTAAAAAACGGTTATGAGCTGTTTTAAAAATTAAGATAGTAAGTGTTTTGCAAACTATGGGAACTATAAAAACACTTTATTTTATCGATATAAATAAAGCGCTTGTTGTCATTTAGTTATCGGTGGGTTATTAGCAAATTTAAAATAATGCCGTGCTTTTCTAAGTTTACGAATTGCGAATATTCCCCATAAAGTACCAAAAGGAAATAATAGCAAGGCGATAACTGCAATAAGCCAAACACAATTAAACGCTAATTTACTATTTTGATAGAGCTTAAAACATACAATGAACTGGCTTAATACGAGCATAAAGTTCTGAAAGTTTGAGGGGCGAAATAGCAGACCGTTTAGTGTTGTAAACAATGAAGCACAGAAAATAACTAACAGGACAAAACACCACATCATAAACAACGCTTTTAAAGTAAAAAAGCTTGATTTAGCTGCTTCGTACATTGCGATTTCGTCTTTAGAGTATCGATCGAGAGCACTGATACCACCTTGGACCGCTGATAGAGGTTTATGGTTAGGCGTTTCATTATCAATGTATTCCAAGATTGAGTCTAATGCGTTTGAATTTACATACTCTTTTAGTGTTTCTTGTTCTTCTTTCCATAAAAATGTATTGTTTAATAATATTATTGATTGAGTTCCCAGCCCTACAGTTGAGTATATTGCATGGGGTTTGCCATCACCGACAGCCTTAATTAAAGAGTAAAATGCATTAATCAAATATATGCTTACTTTGAAGTGAGTTTTTTTATTAAGTAGTGTTTGTTTCTGGCTGAATTGATTCCAGCGCTGAAATTGAACATGTTCATCGTCTTCAGATAGTATATCGTCACATATTTGTAATATGTCATCCAGGTTTTCAATTGTAATTTGCTGGTTATCTGACAAGTCAGGAGTTGGTGTTTCTTCTAAAACATTTTGTTCGTTTTTGTTAATTAGATTGTGAAATGAGTTCTCAATAAATACTTCATGATGCTGATGGCAATTAGTATATGATTTACCCGCGCCTTGCTGATCTGCAAGGTATTCGTTTTTATTAAAAAATGGTGTTTTCTCACCAGATAAATGAGCTTGCTCATCTTGTTTTGAGAAAAACATTTGGTCTTCAGAAGTTTCTATTTCCTGATCCATAGCATTCTTTGCGTGCTTAATAGCGCTTTTGTATGCATTGTGAAGTGCAGAAAACTCCGTAGCCTTTTCGTCAGGGCGAATAACTTTGACACGAGCAGCATAAGCTTTTTTAATTAAACCAATATCACTTGTTGGTTCTATTTGCAGTAATTCCCAGTCAATCATTAGAACCAACGTTCGCTATCAAACGAGTCTAAAGCTTCACTAAAAACTACCTGAGCTTGTTGTATCTCTCTTGGGTTTTGGTTATCTAGTATATGTTCAAAACGAGAGATTAGTTGACCCATGTCTTCTCTTTTAGAACCAAGAGAGCAACTGTAAATACGTTCTGCTCTTGCTACTAATGACCGATTTTTTTCGCTGTCTCTAGGGTGAAACTTTAGCTGACTTAGCGTTGCTTTAGCACGACTGATTTGCTCATCAGTTAATGCGCCTGGGGCGTTATTAATTACTTTGTTGTAAGTTTTTCCGGTACTTTTTACTTTAACGTCGACCTCTAGCAGTCCGCTCATATCGTAGCTGTAACGAACTGTAACAGGTTGTTTTCCTACTTTGTCTTTGGGCACGCTTATTTTTAATTCACCTAAACAAATATTTCTATGTACTTGTCTGTGTTCGCCTTGATATATGTTAACTCGCATTGTCGTTTGATAGTCTTTGGATGTGTATAAATCTCGTTCAACACTAATAGGTACAATAGAGTTGCGTTCAATAATTGGAAGCATTTGGCCTGGGTTATCAAAATCATCAAGTATCTCAGTGCCCAGGGTAAAGGGACATACATCGGTTAAAACAATGTCATCCAAGGCTGTGTTTTTTTCTACCAGCCCAGCTTGAACACCAGCGCCTATTGATACGACTAGCTCGGGATTTAAATTGCAAGAAGGTAAACGCCCAAAAAGTTTACTCACCATAGACCGCAGGGCTTTAAGCTTGGTGGCCCCTCCAACTAAAATTACGTCATCAATGTCATTAGGGTGTAAGTTGGCGTCGCGTAGGGCTTGATTAATAGGGTGTTGCGCCCTGATTAAAAGAGGAGTTATTACACGATAAAACCAATGTTGCTCTATTGTAAGTTTATATGTTTTGTTTTGATACGGTAGTTGTAATTGATGAACTAAGTCATTGTCAATATTGCACTTTATGATTTCTAACTTCATAAATGTTTGTTGTCGTTCTTCGCGAGAAAACTGTTGTTTATCAAAGCTATTATCTAAACATAGCTGTTCAAACATGGCATAAACGAAGTCTTCACCACCTAGGTAATTATCTCCGGCACTAGCATGAACTTCCATAACGCCCTCAAAGTACTCTAATATTGAGACATCGAATGTTCCGCCACCCATATCTAAAATCATAAAGGTACCTTGCTGGCGATCATTTAAACTATAAGCCATAGCTGCTGCTGTTGGTTCGTTTATTAGCCTTCTTACGTTAACTCCTGCCAGCTCACCTGCCAATTTAGTTGCGTATCGTTGGTTTTCGTTAAAGTAAGCAGGAACACTAATTATTGCCTCTGTTACTTTTTCGCCTAAAAATGCTTCTGCGTCTTCGATAAGTGAGCGCAAAACAAAAGAAGATAGCTCGGGGGCAGTAAACGCATGACTACCAATTTCTATCGAATGCTCTGTGCCCATAATGCGTTTGAAAACTGCAACTGTATTGAGCGGGTGACTGATCAACCTCTGTTTGGCGGTGGAACCAACGATGATATTGTTTTCATCGTCAATAGTGACGACTGAAGGAGTCAAAAATTTATCTAAACGGTTGGGAATTTGTATTAACTCTGTGCCTTTCCAAACGCAACATGCGCTGTTAGTTGTGCCTAAATCAATTCCTATAATGGCCACGTTCAAGTTCCTTTTGAATTATTGAAAGTTCAACTTTGTATACCGTTATTATCAGCTTAAAAAGGGCTATCAATAACTATGGAAGTAGGCTAAATGTAACATGTGATAAACCGCCGAAGTAGGCAGGAAATCAATAATTAAAGGCATTTACTACCATCTGGTTCAGTTGTCTTTTGAGTATATTGGTTTAGCTATACGTTGAACCTTTGTTGTTTGACATAAAAAAAGATTACCTTACTAATTCTTTCATATTCAAAGTTAAAGGTTAAGTTTTAATTTTATTGGTTTTTAGTTTAATGAGCCTTTTTAAATGTTAATAAAACCATGTTGTCACTAGGCGTAACTATAATTACAAATTTTTAGCCATCATATGTAAAATATTTAAAATGTCGATTTAATACAGTTTTTAATTTGGAATGTTAAGTTTTATTATTCTGTTTATTGGTATAGTTAATGCTGTTGTATTTTTACTTATAAGAGTGTTTTTATTGTTTTATTATCAATAAATATTTTTGTTATATTAATGTTGTTTTTTTTGAAATGGTTTGTATAATTCTGCGCGGGATAAAAAATAAACATTAAAAGGATGAAAATGAATACTTTATTAAAAAAAGTTTTAACTACACTAACTCTTTCTAGTACTTTGATATTAACAGGTTGTATGACAACTGATTTAAAAGTTAATGACAAATACGAACAACCAATCAATTTATCTACTAATAACCCAGCTTTGATTTTTCCGGTTTCATTACATGGCGTGCCAGGTAACAGCAGTGAAGTTGGTTTAGCTATTACTGCGGGTGTTGCTGGTCAATATGGCGCTTCAGTTATTTCTGCTCAGCAGCTATATAGTGTTGTAGGCAACCTTTCTTGGACTTTAGGTGAAAGTATTCGCCGTGGTGCAAATAAAGGTGACTATAAAATAAATTACTACGGTGAAAGAATTGCTACTGACTTACAGTATTCTATGGAAAAGTTAACTAAAGCACTTAAAAGCTCGGGTGTTATTGATGACAAAGACTTTTCTTTTGAAAATGTAATTGTTTTGCATGTAGACAGCACTGGCGGTATTCCAGTACCTGGCGTAAGACGCGTAACGGCTTTTGGTGGTGTAATTAACGTTAAAGATTTAGAAGTAGTGTCTTTTATTGAAAAAGATCTTGTTTTAGCAAATGATCATGACGCTATATTGGCTCAAATGCCTTTAGAAATGAATGCGATTGTTAAAGAGTTAACAAGTAAAAAATAATTGCTTTGGCCTTTCTAAATGAATTTTAGAAAGGCTTTTTTATACTATATAATCATTATTGCAATAATAAAAATATTAAGATTTTATATATTAATTATTCCTTTTTTAACCTCGCTTAATTAAAAATAAATTCAATTTAACTTTCAAATTTATTATAATTTACTTTTTAACAATACTGCTCCACTTTGCTCACTCCCTAAATGATCGTCTTTATTATAAATAGGGCAGCTTTTAAGTGATAAACACCCACAGCCAATACATCCATCTACGCGGTCGCGTATGCGTTGCATATACGCTATGCGTTCATCTAATTGAGCTTGCCAGCGTTTTGAAAGCGCAGACCAATCTTTTTTAGTGGGCGTGCGGTTATCGGGGAGTGAGGCAAGTGTTTGTTTTATATCGTCTAGCGAAATGCCCATGGCTTGTGCTGCTTTTATAACGGCCACTCGGCGAAGTACGTCGGGTTTGTAGCGGCGTTGATTGCCGCTGTTTCGCCAGCTTTTTATTAAATGTTTAGTTTCGTAAAAGTGTAATGTAGACACTTTTACACCACTTCTTTTTGCTACGTAACCTACTGTTAAAGTGGCGTCGATCAGCTTTTTTTGCCCAGCAGACATTAATTTTATTCCATGTATTGACCTCAATATAACTTGAGGTTTTAAGCTCCCTTCAACATTAAAAAAGGAGCTGGAAAAATGCAACAAAAACTTAGTCGTAACACCGTTATTATTTATTCATCGGCACGAAAAAATGGTAACACAGCCGCACATGTTAAAAGTTTTGCTGAGCAAAATGAGCTGCACGTTGTGTGTTTAGATGAATTTAAAATACCGCCTTACAGTTACAGTAAAAAATATACTGATGATGAATTTTTCTCGCTTTTTGAATCACTTTTAAATTACGACCATTGGGTATTTGCTTCGCCAGTGTATTGGTATAGCACCACAACACAAATGAAAACATTCATAGACAGAATTACCGATTACATGGATGACGAACATTTAAAACCAAAGTTGCGTTTACTGCGCAATAAAGATTTTTCGTTGTTGTCTAATGCGTCGTCGAGTGAGGCACCAGATGCTTTTGTTGCGATGTTTAAAAACACATTTAGTTATTTAGGCATGCGTTTTTTAACGCATCACCATAAAAGTTCGCACACTTTATCGTGAATAACTGCCTTTTGTACAAAGCATCTGGTACTTTATTTATACACTAAAAAAGCCAAAGGATTGTTTATGAAATATTTACTATTACTTTTGTTGTTAAGCCCATTATCTTTCGCTAATGAGCAACTTATTAACGGTTTTGGTCATTACTATAAAGTACCAGAGCATGCAGCGATTAATGATTCGACTCAATTTAAAATAGCGTTTGATGTGGCCGATGGCGCTAAAAAAGGCGAGCAAAATAATGCGATGAACTCACTTGCCCGCTTTATAAATATGCATGTTGCACATGGCATTAAACCAGAGAACATTAAGTTAGCATTAGTTATACATGGTGGTGCAAGTGTAGATGTGCTAGCGAACGATGAATATAAAAAACGCTTTAACGTTGATAATAAAAACGCGAGCTTAATAAAACAATTATTGGCAAATAACACGCAGGTATTTGTGTGCGGGCAGTCGGCTACGCACTTTAAAGTAACGCCTAAACAGCTTATACAAGGCGTTACCATGTCTTTATCTGCAATGACCGCGCATGCTCAACTTCAGCAGCAAGGTTACACTTTGAATCCATTTTAATGAAAAAATCTATTTTATGTTTTGGTGACTCAAATACGTGGGGATTAAACCCCGCAACGGGAAAGCGTTTTGTGGAAAAAGTAAGGTGGCCGTCGGTATTAGCAGAAAGGCTAGGTGACCAATTTGCTATTATAGAAGCAGGGCAGCCTAATCGTACGCTTGTGAATAATCCACCATTTAATGGGGACTTATCGGGGGTAAGTTATTTAAAACCGCTTTTAGAAGCGCACTCTTTGACTGCTATAGTGATAGCCCTTGGTACTAACGATTTAAAAAAGCGCTTTAAATTAACGCCTGAGCAAATAGGGAATGGCTTAGCAAATTTAATAGGCGGTATTGAAGGGTTTTACGAGGGTTATAAACAACCTAAGCTCATAATATTGAGCCCACCCTATGTTAGTTGTGTAGGGCAATATAAGCATGTTTACGAGGGCGCACCGAGTAAAAACCTAGCTTTGAGTAAAGAGTTTGAAAATGTAGCGTGTATTAAAAATGCCAACTTTTATGATTTACAAAAAATCGTTTCTGTTTCACCCATTGATGGGGTACATATAGAAGCCAATAGCCATGCTAAAATAGCGGGTTTAGTGTGTAATTTAATAAATGAAGTTGATGCTTAATTAACGCTAACGCTTAAATTATAAGTACGCTATTTACTATGAATATTGTGAGCTTATTTGCATTTAAGGCTGATTATGCAATGATGGAGAACACACTGATAGTGAATGCTTTATAGGCAATAAGGACATAATGAAAAAATACCAACAAAAGTCATTAATTGCAGTTTTAACCGGTGTTTTGGTTTTTGTAGTGGGTAGCCTAGTTTTATTGTATTTTGCGGGGCAAAAATTAGCGGCTGTAATACATAAAGATGCAAAGCAAATTGTTAACCACATAGACGCTGCTGTAAGCGAGCGACGCCAAATTCTTTTTCCTTTAAATGCATTAAACTTCTCTGAGTGTAGCGACGAAAACTTACTTGAAATGCGGCGTGCACTTTTTGATGCCAAGTATGTTGTAGATATCGGCTTTTTTAAAAATAACCAGCTTGTTTGTACCACAGGTTCGGGTGTACTAAAAACCCCAATAAACGATAGAACCCCCGACTATATTCGTAACAATCTTGAAAGTAAAAACGACAATAACATCAGAGTTCGGTTTGAGCCAAACTTAAGAATTTTACTTTTTGAAGAACGAATAATGCAGGTCGTGATAGTTAGGCAGGGTAACTATAATTTAATTATGGATACTGCAGCCATTAGTCGCAGTAACATTGCAGCACCGTACTGGGAAATAACGTATAAAACGGGTTCTGATTCATTTCATTTGGCAGGTAAAAGCGGCTTGAGTAAAGAGCTTGCAAGCCACAAACAAATACCGTTTGAAACCGCACTTATGTGCAGCGATAAAAATACAGGATATTGCGTTGCGGTTAGAACGCCATGGAGTGAGTTTTTCGCTGACAATCAATTTTTGCTGATTATTTCTCTTATATTAACCTGCCTAACGGGTGTGTCGAGCGCGCTAATAGTGGATTATCAAATTGCCGCTCGTCGCTCTACTAATAATAGAGTGCGTAAAGGCTTAACAAAGGGCTCATTTTATTGGACTTACCAACCTATTATTTGTTTGCACACAGGTAAAGTAATTGGTTGTGAGGTGCTAGCTCGCTTTGAAGACAAATACGGGCCACTTTACCCCGATGAGTTTATTCCGGTGATACGAAAAAATAATTTAACGTGGTCGTTTACTCAAGCAATGGTAGCGAAAGTACTTAAAGAGCTTACAGAGTTGGACGATTTACCAACGGGTTTTAAGGTGTCTATTAATATATTTCCTTGTGATGTAGAGCTTGGAAATGTATCGCTGTTGACACAAGAACCTGCACTTATTAATTCACGCTTTATTATTTGCCTAGAAATAACCGAAGACGAGTACCTCGATACTAGCATTGCACATGCTCATTTTAGAACGCTGGTTGATTCTGGATTTAATTTGTCGCTGGATGATTTTGGTACTGGCTATTCTAATTTAAGAAATTTACAAAATTTAAGTTTCCACCAGTTAAAAATAGACCGAACTTTTGTACAAGATATAGCCACGCAAGGTTTAAAGGCGTCTATGATCCCTAATATAATGGAGTTAGTGCGTAAGTTTAATTACACCTGTGTAGCTGAAGGAATAGAAACAACTGAGCAAGAAGCTATGTTAAAAAGCGCGGGTGTACATTATGGGCAAGGTTGGAAATACGGCCGGCCAATGAAGGTCGATAAATTTAAACGGTATATAGCACAGCAAACGCTTTAAAAAAGATCGACGATCTTTTTTAAAGCGTATAAGCAGTTAAATTTATTATAAAAACAGGCTAATTAGAATGATTAGATCAATATTTACAATGCTTTTGTTACTCTTAATAACAGGCTGCGCATCGCAATACCCTAATCAGCAAGTTGTCGGAAAGCAATTTCCAACGATTACTGGCGAAAGCTTAGAGAAGAAAGAATTTGTTATTCCGAGTGATTTTAAAACTGAAAAAACCTTGCTGCTTATAGGCTATAAACAAGATAGCCAGTTTGATATTGATCGCTGGTTAATCGGTTTAGATATGGCAGGTGTAACACTCCCTACCTATGAGTTACCTACCATTGCCGGCATGGCACCGCGAATGTTTAGCACGTTTATTGATAATGGTATGCGCAAAGGGATTCCTAAAGAGTTATGGGGTGGTGTTATTACTATTTATAAAGACGGTGAAGCGGTGCAAAAGTTTACTGGTAACCAAAGTCCTAACAATTCGCGCGTTATTCTTATAGATAGCACAGGGAAAATATTATATTTTTACGACCGAGGTTTCTCTGTTGATGCACTCAATAAATTAAAGGCAAAAATATAACGCTTTAAAGTGTGGTCGTTATTTATGGAAAATTTAAATAACGGCTCAGTATAATTTTTCAGTACTGAGTATTGAGATAAAGCTAATAGGTAATGCTCAACAGATCAGAGCAGTATAATATATGAGGTATAGTATAAATTAATTTTTAAGCTATTGTTATTTATATGTATTAATTTTTTCGCTGCTTTTTTCTCTTTATTCTTAATACTAAAATCGCATTGTAAACCTCGGATATTTTAGTTAATCTACTATCAAAGTTTCAAGGATGAAATCTATGCTAAAACCGCACACCGTATTTGTTAAAACCACCTTTCAATCTTCATTTCACTGTGAAAGTTACACAATTATATTAAAAACTATGCAGGCTATTTTTGGTGATATAAAAATGGATGATGCATTGCCTAAACCTGACGCGCGCGACAAGTTTGATTTATATTTAATTGATGGTGCTAAAAATAACTGGCTTGATTTATTACCTGCTGATTTACTTTGTTTAGCAAAAAAGCATAAGGTTGTTTTATTTAATGTTGAGCAAGAGGCTGTTTGCGAAAAAAACTTACTATTAAATCATGTTAATGGTGTTTTTTATAAATCGGATGCGCCAGAAGTTATTTTTAAGGGGTTAGTTAGGGTCACATCCGATGAACTGTGGTTTACCCGAAAAGTAATTTCTAAAGCATTTAGTGATATTTTATTAGTTGCTTCTTCTTTTAACTCTTTAAAAGACGATATTACTTTAAAGCAAGACGATTATGCTCACCTGACCAAACGCGAAAAGTCGGTTATCCATTTAATTGCTCAAGGCGCGAGTAATAACACGATCGCGGATAAACTTAATATAAGTGATCACACAGTAAAAACTCATTTGTATAGTGCCTTCAAAAAAACAAATTCACGAAATAGAGTAGAGCTTGCAAACTGGGCCCAGCGTTATGTAGCAGTATTATTACCTATGAGTAAGTAGCTTATTGCGGCTAAATAACAACATAAACCACATAAAAAGGCTACGTAATGTAGCCTTTTTAGTTTTTTAAAATAAAATATTAAGCTGCTTTTTGAGCCCATAAGCCTTTATCAATGCCCTTTGTAACTAGGTCGGTCAGTGCTTTTTCTATTGCTTGAGTAACACATATACTCATGGGTTCGTTGTCGCTAAAGCCACCTTCGGCTTCGGCAAGGCGCTTGTAGCTTACATATCTAAAAAAGCCTGCTCTCATTTCTTGGCTTAGTACTTTTTTGCTGGTGGCAACGCTCAATAGCACTTGGCCTGTTCGTACGTCTACGGCGCGTAAATATATTGAAATAGCATCTTCTCTATAAAGCTCAGAGGCGCCAATACCAAAGTACTCCATCCCTAAACCACCGGTTTTTACGTTGGTATCGTAGCTAATAATACCGCCTTCTAAAATTATTTTAGCGGTGGTTAATGGAGGAAGTTCAACACTGTTTGGGTTTTCTGATTGGGCTGCCCGAATAATTTTTCTTTCAGTTAATATATTTTGCAGACCTTCTCGTTCAACCGGTGTAAACCAGTCTGATTCATGAAGCGCTTGTACTAAAATAGAATTAGCGCCTTGTGTTACGGCAGTAGAAAAAGAGCTTACATTTGTTTGGGGTTTGTATTGACCTGTTTGATCTCTAAATGAGTAAACTGAAACCGGTATACTGCCTGCTGGCTTTGGTAAGTTTTTTAGATCGCTGAATATTTCTGTTGGCTCAAGGCTCATTGCATTTTGTTGTGACGGTGGAATTAATTTGCCTAATGTTGAGCAACCGCTTAGCAGTAATAGTATTGCTACTGTTATTATTTTTTTCATTATCCAAACCTCGGTACTTCAATAATCACGACGGTGTCATCAATAATATTTGTTATTTTGACTGTAATGGTATCAGCGGTGCTGGTGATGACTTCAATTTGATAATCGCCACTCATAAAAATTGAGTCTTGGTCAAAAATACTGTCTTCTATATCTTCCCCAAAGGCCATGTCTGTTATTTCACGTACCATACGGTTTAAATAAGTACGTTCAAGTGAGTCCTGAAATTGTTCAGCATAGCCTTTTTCGATTGAAGGCGCTTTATGCTTATTTTGGGCTTGTGCTTTACTCAATAGCATATTGGCATTAAGTGGGTTACCGCCAAAACTTGGGTTTATTGGGGTATAAACCATTTCAGTTGCTGATGCGCAAAAGGATAATGTTGTTATTATTGTAAATATTATTTTTTTCATTTTACCATCCATTTAAAGCCATATCTTTAGAAGATGTAGCCATGTTTGAGCGAGCCATTGCATCAATCACCGTATAGACCGCTTGTTCAACGCGTGCATCTAATGGCTCTAATCTGCGCCCTAAATAGGTTGCATATATAGTTTGATTGTTCATCACTAAGGTAAGCTTTGTTCCAGCTTTAGGTATTACTGTTTCTTTGATTTCAATGTTAAAACCAGCCGTTGAAGGTAAGTCTCGCCAGTAATTTGAAAATTCATAGTAAAATTGATGCCCAAATCGGCTAATGCTTCTATCAAGTAACAGCCCATCAATTTCAAGTTCATCTGCAGCAACACCTGGAGGGGCCAAATACAAAGCGAGTAAGAGCAGGAGAGTGATTTTTTTATTTATTTTCATAGTTTAAAATAGGGGAGTTGAAGCTCCCCTTCATTGTTATTAATTACATTTGTGTAATTGTGGCTGTATTACCGTCGCCAATTTGAGTAACCGTTACAGTACTATTAACACCAATAACACCCCCCTCAACAATGTTGTCATTGCCAAGTTGAGTTACATTGAATGTAACGTTTTCACCACCTACTAAAAACGGTGATTGCTCAGTACCAACAACCCAGTTATTTTCACCTTCTTGAGAAATATCTATGCTGTGGCCACTGCCTTCTACCATCATATCGATAAGGTTAAAGTCGCCATTTTGCGCAATATCAATTTGGTTAAAGTTACTATCAAGAATACCTGCAAGTGTAACCATGGTTTCATTTTGCAAGCCATCTTGTGTAATTTCGATGTCGTTTTCATTAGATGTAAGCGAAACGTCAGGGTAAGATGATTCAACAACGGCGATGTTTTCTTCACCAAGTTGGGTAAGGTTTACATCATTTCCTAGGCCATTAAAGTTTACTAAATGAGCTGAGTTAACATCGCCAAATTGGCTAATTGTAAATTCATTATCTGAGCCTAATACGCCCATGTATGCTTCATTTTCGCTACCATTTTGAATGGCTGTAAGCTCGTTGTCGTTACCAATTAACTCAGCAGTTGTTGTATTAACGTCACCATTTTGCATCGCCATTACTTCGTTGTTTTCGCCTTCAAATAAAGCTGAATCAACATTATTAGCCAAGCCTTCTTGGTCTATACCTACTTCGTTATCGCTACCTACAATAGCTGTGAAATTAACGGTGTTGTCAGCACCTTCTTGCTCAACACCAAACTCATTATTGTCACCGTAAAGATCTGAAAGTGTTACAGCATTTTGGTCGCCAACTTGCTCAATATCTAACTCGTTATCGTTACCTTGTAGCGAGGTCACTCTGAACGTATTATAAAAGCCGTCTTGCTCTACCATTACTGCATTATCGTCGCCTGTAGCGCTTGTAATTACAGCTTCATGCCATTCACCAGTTTGTAATGCGCTTAGCTCATTGCCACTGCCTTGCATGTCCATGTTGTAAAACCAATGACCACCTGTACCTTGTTCAATATCAACAGTGTTGTCATCACCCACAATAGAGTTGATTGCTTCATTGTTAAAAAATAAACCTTCGCCCTCTTGTGAAACATAAAGCTGATTATTGTTGCCGGTGACTGTAGTTAAAGCACCATTGTACAAACCGTCCTGAGAGTATATTTGTACGTTGTTATCGCCAACGGTGGTTACTTCTACAAAGTTACCTGTTTGGAATTGCGATACCTCGGTCGTGTTGTCATTACCAATGGTGGTAACCTGCATTGCATTGCCATCACCATCTTGCAGCAGTAATGCTGTGTTACCTACTTGGGTTTGCGCAAGTACCATTGAATTGCTCGTGCTTTGCACAGACACTTTTGTGCTTAAATCAGATACTGAGCCAGATTTAGTTGCTGTATCTGCAAAGGTAGAGAAGCTTGTGCCCATTGCAATTGCCACTGCACAGCTTAAAAGTGATTTATTTAACTTCATTATTTTCTCCTTGAAATAAAAATACCGAATGCCCTACGTTATTTTGTTTATATAGAGTATTCGCGTTTCCAGCATGCCGTGCCGGTATAAAGTTGTGATCTAAATGTTATTCAATGTTGTGTTGCGTTTTTTAAATGCACATTCACTGTATTCTTGAATTGTTAATTCTTAAATCATCTTTTTTTACCAATTTTTTTATTGTTTTAATACAATTGGTTATGGTGCTTATATTTTTATTCTCACTGTTTTATTAAAAAACCAGTAAAAATTGTTGATCTATTTAAGTGTCCGATTATAAGAATTTGGCTCATAAAAAAGACTGCTTTTAGTGTTTTTTTAGCTGCGCCACTGGTCAAAAATGTTGATTTTTTATTGTTTCCAATTTAAAGACTTGAGTAATTTTTGATTTGTTAGTTTGCTGGGTACATGCCATGTGATCTTTCTTATTCAATGTTGTCAGTAAACTTGCTTAAATTTTTAAGCTTAATCAACTATGGATAGAACAATGAAAACAAAATTATCTATTATTACACTAGCGCTTGTTCCTTGTTTAGCTGCTGCGCAACTACCAGAAACAAGTATTAAGCAATCAGTAACTGCAAGCAGTGATTCGCTTATTGTTAAATACAAAAAAAATGTGTCAGCTAAAATGCGTAAGCAAGCTCGGTCGTTAGTAAGAGCCAAAATCTCTGACATGAACAGCGATGAGGTTGATGATAACTATAAGTCTTTACTTTCAGGCCGCTTAGCTAAATTTAAAGTAACGGGTATGAGTACTAAAGAGGCAATAAAACGTCTTAAAACTCATCAGGCTATTGAATATGTTGAACCAGACTACCGTGTAAGCATTGCCACTACGCCAAATGATCCGCGTTTTGGTGACCTGTGGGGTTTAAATAACGAGGGTCAAACCGGTGGTGTAGCTGACGCCGATATTGATGCACCTGAAGCATGGTCAATTTCTACGGGTAGTAGAGATGTGGTTGTTGGTGTAATTGATACCGGTGTTGATTATAGTCACCCCGATCTTTTAGCAAATGCTTGGGTTAACCCTGGTGAGATAGCTGGCGATGGAATTGATAACGACGGTAACGGTTATGTTGATGATGTTCATGGCATCAATGCAATTACTAACTCAGGCGACCCGATGGACGACCAAGGGCATGGTACGCATGTTTCAGGAACCATTGGTGCAAGTGGCAACAATAACGAAGGCATTGTGGGTGTAAATCATGATGTATCTATCGCTGGTTGTAAATTTTTAGATGCTTCAGGTAGTGGTTCAACGTCTGATGCTATTAAATGTATTGACTACATGGTTGGTCTTAAAAACTCAGGTGTTAACCTTCGCGTACTAAATAATAGTTGGGGTGGAGGCGGTTATAGCCAAGCTTTAGCCGATGCAATAACGGCCAGTGAAGACGCAGACATTTTATTCGTAGCAGCAGCAGGGAATGACGCAGTAGATAACGATGTAAACCCGCACTACCCATCTAACTACGAAAACGACAGCGTGCTATCAATTGCAAGTACAGATAGCAGTGATAATATGTCTGGTTTTTCGCAGTGGGGTCTAGAAAGTGTTGATATGGGCGCGCCGGGTAGCGCTATTCTTTCAACTATTCCAGGTGGCGGTTACGCTACTTATTCTGGCACTTCAATGGCAACACCACATGTTGCAGGTGTGGCTGCTCTTGTTCTTTCAGTAAACCCAGATTTAACAACAGTAGAGTTAAAAGAGCTGCTAATGAGCAGCGGCGATGCCAATACTGCTTTAACGGGTAAAACTGTTGCAGGTACGCGTTTAAATGCAAACCAGGCATTATTAGATGCTGACCCTACACCTGGCTTTAAATTATCGGTTACTCCAACAACTCAGCAAGCAACCGTTGGCGATACAGTTACCTACACGTTTGAGATTGGTTCGATTGCGCAGTGGGATGGCGATGTAGCGCTTTCGCTTAGTTCTAGTCTAGAGGGGGCTTCACTTAGTGCTTCTACAGCACGCCCAGGTGATGAGGTTGTTTTAACTGTAAATACGTTTGATGACACGCCTTGGGGTAATTATGATTTTATGGTTGAGGCAAGTACAGATCAGCAGTTAAAAACACAAACTGTGTCATTAATGCTACAGCCTGCAGGCTTAAACGATTTTACATATAGCAGTGATGAAAACGTATCTATTCCAGATAACGATCCACAAGGTGCAAGCTCTGTAATTACCGTTGCTGATGATTTAACTCTTTTTGGCACTTCCGCCGATGTAAACATTACTCACACGTGGTCTGGTGACTTGGTACTGACGCTAACATCAGCTCAAGGTTCTGAAGTTACGTTACAAAGTAACCAAGGTGGCAGTGAAGACGATATTGTTAAAACATTTACATCAAGCGCATTTAACGGCGAAGTTGCAACAGGTGATTGGACGTTACACGTTGTAGATACAGCGGGAGCTGATGTTGGTAACATCAATGGTTGGTCTCTTACATTTAGTGCGATTGGAGAAGTTACTCCACAGCCACCACAAGCGAGCTTTGACACTGAAATAGAAGGCTTAACGGCCATGTTTACAGATGCAAGTACTGATGCCAACAGCGATATTACACAGTGGAGCTGGAGCTTTGGTGATGGGGCAACATCGTCTGATCAAAATCCAACTCATGTGTACGCAGGCTCTGGCAGCTACAACGTTGAATTAACCGTAACAGACAGCGAAGGTAATACGAGTACGTATATGCAAACGGTTGTTGTTAGTGATGTAGATATTGAGCTTACATTAAAACGCGCTAATAAATCACGCTTGGGTACTATGCGTGTAGATCTTAGCTGGGGCACAGTAGGAGCTGAATCGATGAACGTTTACCGTAATGGTGAGCTAATTGATACTACGTCGGATAACGGCCGCTACCGTGATTACGAGCGTGGTGCTTCACTTTCTAGCTACGATTACCAATTATGTGTTTCTGATAACGTATGCTCTAACATCGTAACAGTAACATTTAATTAAGTAACACCCCCTTAGAGTAACCAAAGCCCAGCTATGCTGGGCTTTTTATGTTTTACAATGCCATTATTTTAGAAGCGTCGTCATAATTATAATTATTTGTATGGATGGGTTTTAAGCCAGTGCTCCGCAATTTGCTCGCGCGTGGCAAACCATACCTGCTCATGCGAGCGGGCATATTCTAAAAACCGTGCGAGGGCTTTAATGCGTCCAGGGCGGCCAATTAAGCGGCAATGCAGCCCTATCGACATCATTTTTGGGGTGTTTTCACCTTGTGGATCGCCTTCTGCATAAAGCGTATCGAATGCATCTTTTAAATAATTATAAAATTGATCGCCGGCGTTAAAGCCTTGCACAGCAGCAAAGCGCATGTCGTTTACATCAAGCGTGTAGGGCACTATTAACTGTGGTTTACCTTCTTTAATACTGTAAAAGGGTAAGTCGTCGCTGTAGTCATCGGCATCATATAAAAACGAGCCATTTTCTACCACTAGGGCAGCAGTATTTGGGCTTGTGCGTCCGGTGTACCAGCCTTTAGGCTTTTTACCGGTAAGTGCTTGAATGATCTCAATGGCTTTTTGCATGTGCTCGCGCTCGGTTTGCTTATCTATATGTTGATAGTTGATCCAGCGCAGACCATGGCTTGCAATTTCGTGTCCTGCCTCAACAAACGCTTTAGCTACATCGGGATGGCGCTCAAGGGCCATTGCGACTGCAAAAATGGTGACCGGTATATCGTATTTTTTAAAGAGTTTAAGTAAACGCCACACACCTGCTCGTGAGCCATATTCGTATATGGACTCCATGCTTATATGGCGGTTTTCTACATGCGGGGCGCTGACTATTTCAGACAAAAATGTTTCAGCCGCTGCATCACCGTGTAATACACAGTTTTCGCCGCCTTCTTCGTAATTTAATACCACTTGCACGGCTATGCGGGCTTTATTGGGCCAATTTGCATGGGGCACCTGTGAGCCATAACCAATTAAATCGCGCGGGTAGTGTTTAAATTGCTCGCTCATGCTATTGCTCCTTTTTTACTGTACTTAGCCAAGTGCCCAGCGTTTCGCGCTCTGTATCAGTCATTTTGGTCATATTAGCCAATGGCATATCTTTGGTAATAACGGCGCGGGTATGAATAAGTGCACTGGCTTTTTTTACATCATTGATAGAGTCGAGCTTAAAGCCAAGGGGCGCTGTTTGAAAAAGCTCAGATGTAGGTGTTTCACTGTGGCACTGTGTACAGTGCTTGCTGATTATATCCCAAACTTGAGTGTCGGTAATGCTCGCTTGTAAAGGTGCGTTTTCGTCTGCATTTGTTGGGCTGCTAGGCCAAGGCGCTATGGCAAGCATTAAGGCAAAAAAGGCGGCAATACCACTTATAAGTACCGAGGGTTTATTAACGCCTTGGTGCTTTAAGTTAAAGTAATGGCGTATCCACATGCCAATGCCAAATAGCGCAATTAATATAAGCCAGCCAAAGCTGTGGCTGTAGGTATATGGAAAGTGGTTGCTCAGCATAATAAATACCACAGGTAACGTGGCGTAGTTATTATGAATAGAGCACAGCTTTGCTTTTAAACCCGGTGCTGAATCAGGAATGCGGCCAGCTTCTACTTCGCTTACCATGTAGCGTTGCCCTGGCATAATAATGTGGTACACATTGCCAACCATACACGTACCAATAAGCGCACCTACATGAATATAAACCGCGCGGTCACTAAATAGCTGATCGACCCCGTAAGTCCAAAGGGCCAATATGCCAATAACCATAGCAATAAACGCTTTACCGTTTTCAACGAGCGGGGTTTTGCATAATAATCGATAAACACCATAACCTAAGCCAATAAAGCCAAGCGACGCGCCAATAGCGGCAAATTTACTTAGTTCACTTTTACTGTTATCGATTAGGTAAACATCGGCGCCAACATAATAAAGTAGGCTAAATAATAAAATACCGGTGATCCACGTTGTGTAGGCTTCCCATTTAAACCAGTGCAGGGTGTGTGGCATTTGTTCAGGGCCATTTTGATACTTAGCCACTTCGTAAAAGCCACCGCCGTGCACGGCCCATAAATCGCCTTTTATACCTTTGTCTTGTTTCCACTGGGGTGGTGTTTGTAAGTTGTTATCAAGCCATGCAAAATAAAACGATGCCCCAATCCAGGCTATGCCCGCAATTACATGAAAATAACGCAATACTAAGTGAGCAAGCTCAAATAAATAATTTTCCATTGGCTAAGCCTCTTCTAATTGCGGTGTGTGGGTGGCTGTAAACTGTTTTTTATCATCGCGCTTATATACGCTTTCACCCATTATGTAGGTTTGTTCAATGCAGCGGTCGTCGCCTAGCATCATCATGGCAAAAAGTTGCTCGTGCAGGGTTTTTGCGTGGCCAATTCTGAACTTTAAAAACGAGGTGGCTGCGTAATCCATTACAATAAAGTCAGCCTCGCAACCTATTGCAAAATTACCTATGGTGCCCTCTAAATCAAGGGCTCGCGCACCGCCAAGAGTTGCTAAGTATAGGCCCTTAAAAGCTGAGAATTTTTGACCTTGAAGCTGCTGAATTTTGTACGCTTCGTTGCCTGTTTGCAGCATCGAAAAACTTGTTCCTGCGCCTACATCAGTTCCCATGCCTACATTAATACCGTGCTCTTCACAGGCCTTTAAGTTTAATAAGCCAGAGCCTAAAAATAAGTTAGAGGTAGGGCAGTGAGAAATAGCCGCGTTGTTATCGGCAAGGCAGCAAAGCTCGCGCTCAGATAAATGAATACTATGAGCAAATACCGAACGTTTACGCACCATTTTAGCTTGCTCGTAAACACTTAAGTAGTCATCAGCCTCTGGGAATAACCCTTTTACCCATTCACACTCGTCTTTGTTTTCAGATAAGTGCGTATGCAGGTACGTGTCGGGGTGTTCTTCTAATAGCTGAGTACATTTTTGTAGTTGCTCAGGGGTAGATGTAGGTGCAAAACGAGGGGTTACCGCATAGCTCAACCTATCAACGTTGTGCCATTTTTTTATGAGTGCTTTTGATTGTTCGTAACTGGTTTGTGCGCAATCTGATAAATCGTCAGGGCAATTACGGTCCATCATTACCTTACCGGCAATCATGCGTAAATTACGTTTTTGAGATTCGTTAAAAAACGCATCAACCGATTGTGGGTGTACCGTACCAAACACTAGCGCGGTGGTGGTGCCATTACGTAGTAGCTCATCTAAAAAGCGATTTGAGACTTCACTTGAGTAAACTTCACTGGCAAACTTTTTTTCAGTAGGGAAGGCGTATTCGGTAAGCCAGCTTAAAAGCTGCTCGCCATACGCGCCGACCATTTCGGTTTGTGGTAAATGTATGTGCGTGTCTATCATGCCGGGCATAACCAATTTGCCATCGTGGCGAATAATAGTGGCTGATTTATCTAAGCTTGGCAGTATGTCTTGCTCGTAACCAAGGTTAACCACTTTACCGTTTTGAATAACTAATGCGCCTTTTTCAAAATAGCGGTGGGCGTTGTCGCCTACTATGGCGGGGTCGTCAACAAAATCGAGTATGTTGGCACAAATTACGGTTAGTTTATTATTGTTTTGCGTGCTCATAATTAGCTGCCTCTGTACGTTGAGTAGCCAAACGGGCTAAGCAATAACGGGATGTGATGATGCTTTTGATCTTGCAATCTAAAGGTTATTTGCGCTTCTGGATAAAACGCTGGGGTAGGCTGGTTTTTATAGTAACTATCTAAATCAAATACCAACTTATAGGTTGCAAATTCTACGTCTGTATTTAGCCAGTCGGTAATGCGCCCGTCGCTATTTGTGTTACCTTGGGCAATTAATTCCCACTTGTTATTAGTGTATACAAACAAGTGTACAGCTACATTTGCTGCAGGTTTACCGGTGCTGGTATCGAGAATATGGGTAGTGATAGGGCTTTTGTTCATACTTTTATTCATATCAGGGACTCCAATCTTATTTTTGTTATTTTGGCTTGTTCGCTCGCGGCAATTGTTAGCTCTTTTTCGCGGGTGTTGTGTACGCGCTGCTCTATTAGCTCAAGCATTTGCTCAGCACTTTTACCGCTGGCACACACAATAAAAATAAAGCCAAATTTACTGAGGTATTGTTTATTTAGCTCAATCATTTTTTTTAGGGTTTGCTCGTTTGCTTTGCTCATACCCGATTGTTCGTGCCCCGCTTTTTTTGCGGTAGCGGCGTACTTTTTACTTAATGTTGATAAATCGCCTATTTGCGGGTGGCCTTCAAAAGCGGCCAAATAATCGCTCTCACTTAGGCTATCCCATACGGTTTGCGCACTGTGAAAGAGGTGCTCTTTATTTTCAAATGGCATGATATTTAGCATACCGAGTACCCAGTTAGGAGCGGCGCAGCAGTGCTCTAATGCTTGATGCGCTTGCGCTGCATTTAGGTCGTTAATTTTTAAGCTACTCATGCGCTTTCTTCCTCGTGCGTGGTGCTAATTAATGCATTTTTAAGTACGCGCCATTGCAGGCCTTGGCGTTTGGGCGCATGGGTTTGCATAGCTTGATAAAGGCCAATTAACTGCCCGCTAATCGAAATGGCTACTTCCATAGGGAGCTTGCCCGTTACATTTTCAAGCCCAACAGGGCAGGTCATTTGGTTTATTTGCTCGGTGGTAAAATTGCGATGAGCTAAGCGTTGTTTAAAGCGTTTTGCTTTGGTATCTGAGCCAATTACACCAAGCCAATTGGCATCAGCGCGTTTAATAATGGCTTGTGTGAGTGCAAAATCGAGCTGGTGGTTATGGGTTAATATTAAGTAATTATTAGTTTTAGGGGCGCGTTTTACTTGCTCTGTTGGCTCTTCATCAACCACTTTTATTACGTTATTAGGAATAGCTTGTGGGAATACATCGGCGCGGCTATCTATCCAACGTATGCGCATCGGTAATTGCGCCAATATACCAATAAGCGCCTGTGCTACATGGCCTGCGCCGTATATGTCAAGGGTAAAGCGCTCGCATTGCATGCACTCAAGCATAACGGTGGCAGCTCCGCCGCAGCACTGGCCTAAATTTGCGCCTAAGTTAAATTGCTCTATCACTTGGGCTGCCTCGCCTTTAGCAAGTAGCTCGCGGGCTTTTTCTATTACTACGTATTCAAGGTGACCACCGCCAAGAGTGTCGTAAATATGCTCGCCGCTTATTACCATTTTAGAGCCTGTACCACGTGGAGTTGAGCCATTGGTGCCAAGCACAGTGGCAATAACATAATTAGTGCCGCTTTGTTCGTGCTGGTTTATAGCTTGCGCCCAATTTTGCGTATGAAAACCCTGAAACGACTCATTTAAATTAGCCATGTTGCTGCTCCTTAAACCAGCTAGCGGTTTGCTCAATTGCATTTAATACACGTTCAGGTGTAGCAGGCGTATCAAGTGGGGCGGTGTATTTGTAATCAGCCACACTGCTTATGGCATTACGAATAGCACTCCACACACTAAAGGCCAACATAAACGGCGGTTCGCCAACTGCTTTTGATCTAAAAACGGTGGTTTCTGGGTTGGCCGAGTTATATAAATTGACGTTAAATTCGGCTGGGGTATCGCCAATTGCAGGAATTTTATAGTTAGCAGGGCCAAAGCTGGCAAGCTGGCCTTTTTCGTTCCATTGTAAGTCTTCAGTGGTGAGCCAGCCCATACCTTGCACAAAAGCCCCTTCAACTTGCCCTATATCAAGTGCTGGGTTAATTGAGCTGCCCACATCGTGCAGAATATCAACACGGGTTACGATGTTTTCGCCTGTCAGCGTATCGATTTCTACTTCACTCAGTGCTACGCCGTGCGCGTAGTAAAAAAATGGGCGGCCTTCGCCTTTAGCTCTGTCGTAATGAATTTTAGGCGTGGCGTAATAACCGGTTGATGAAAGCGATATACGGTTCATGTAAGCAAGGTTTGCAAGTTCGCTAAAGCTAATTTCGCCTTTGCTAAAGGTAATCAGGTTATCTTTAAATACAATACTTTGGCTGTCTGCTTCAAAGTGCTCGCTTATAAAGTTTATTAAGCGTTCTTTTATGGTGTTTACCGCGTTTAGCGCCGCCATGCCGTTTAGGTCAGTCCCGCTTGAAGCCGCGGTTGGCGAGGTGTTTGGTACTTTGTCGGTACGAGTAGCGCTTATGCTTACTGCGTCAAAATCAACGCCAAAGCCATGGGCTACTATTTGCGCTATTTTTGTATTAAGCCCTTGGCCCATTTCGGTGCCGCCATGGTTTAAATGAATTGATCCATCGCTATATACATGCACGAGTGCACCCGCCTGGTTTAAGTGCTGTACGGTAAACGATATACCGTATTTAACCGGCGTCATCGCAAGGCCTTTTTTGATAATGGGCGATGATGCATTAAAGGCTTTAATTGCCTTTTTTCGCGCCCAGTAATCACCCGACTCCTCAAGCTGGCTTATCATATCTTTTAAAATATGCTGCTCTACTGTTTGATGATACGGCGTAGTGTCGCGGCCTTTTTTGTATAAATTAAGTTTTCGGATCTCAAGCGGATCTTTACCCAATTTAGCGGCTATATCGTCCATTATTAGCTCGCCCATGATCATGCCTTGCGGGCCACCAAATCCTCTGAATGCGGTGTGGCTTACAGTATTAACTTTACAGCGATTCCCTTTAATTGTGGCGGCTGGGTAGTAATAAGCGTTATCGGCATGAAACATAGCGCGGTCTACAATGGCATCGGATAAGTCAGGCGAATAACCACAAAACCCATTTACGGTTACATCAGCGCCTTCAATTAGGCCATTTTGGTCAAACCCTACATGGTATTGATTATAAAATGGGTGGCGTTTACCGGTAAGTTTAAAGTCGTCGCTGCGGGCTAGGCGCATTTTAACGGCGCAGCCAAGGTGATAAACCGCAAGCGCTGCAAGGCAAGCCCACGGCGCGCCTTGAGTTTCTTTGCCGCCAAAAGCACCGCCCATTCGGCGGGTTTCTACGTTTACAAAGCTAAATGGCTTTTTTAAAATTTTGGCAACTAAGTGCTGCACCTCTGTTGGGTGCTGCGTAGAACATTGCACATGAATCCCGCCATCGTTGTCGGGCTGAGCGAATGCTATTTGCCCCTCAAGGTAAAAGTGTTCTTGCCCGCCTATGTGTATTTCACCTTTAAGTTGGTGGGCTGCATTATTTATGGCTTGCTCGCTATTACCGCGCTTGAGTGAATGTGGCGGTCTTACCCAGTGCTCTTTTTTTATCGCTTCTTTAATATCAAGTATGGGGGTGGTTTGCTCGCACTCTATAACCACTAAGCGAGCAGCGCGGCGCGCCATTTCGTAGCTGTCGGCAACGACTACCAGCACAGGTTGCCCGTGGTATTGAATTTCGTGATTGGTTAATAGCACATCACCTGGGAATATTGGGCCAATATCAAGCTTACCGGGTACATCATCAGCCGATAAAATACGCTTAACACCTGCCACTTCAAGCGCTTTGCTTGTATCAATTGATTTAATAAAGCCGCTGGTAATGGGCGCAAGTACAGGGTAGGCGTGTAAGCAGCCATGAGGCTCTGGGTTATCGTCGGCGTAGTTTGCATTGCCACATACTTGTTTTATTGCACTTTCGTGGTACTTAGATTGGCCAACGCTTCCGCCTTGGGCTTTTAGTTTATCCATTTCAAAGTGACGCATGTGAGATCCTCGTAATGGCAATGTTGTTATTATTTTTATTGCTACTAGGCTGTGCATCGCAAAACTCAATACCAATACGTTGTAGCAAGTTTTTGCTTACCGTAGTGCGATAATGTGCGCTGCTGCGTACATCGCTCATTGGGGAAAAGTCGTCATTTATAGCGGCTGCGGCATCTATAAACGTACTTACTTGTAAGGGCTTAGCATTAAGTTTTTGCTCTATGTGCGCGGCGCGTTTGGGTATTGCTGCCATACCGCCCATGGCGCAGCGGGCATTGCTAATTACGCCTTGCGTTTGCTCTATAGCCAGTACTAAACAAACAGTAGATATATCATCTTCAAAGCGTTTTGAAATTTTATGACACGCAAGCTTTAACGAGTCTGGGCGTTTAGGTACGGTAATTTTGCTAATGACTTCGTCGCTTTTAATGACTGTTTTTTTGTAATCAACAAAGTAGTCGGCCACGTTTATAGTGCGTGTGCCTGCTGCGCTTAATAAATCCATAGTGGCATTAAGTGCAATTAATAATGGAGCTGGGTCGCCAATTGGAGAGGCGTTTCCTATGCTGCCGCCTAAGGTGCCACTGTTACGTACTTGATTAGAGCCTAGGCGTTCAAACAGCTCTTTAGACTCAGGGTAGTAAGTGCAAAACGCTTCAACAAATTGGCTGTAAGGTAGTGCTGCACCAATATGTAGCTCACCGTTGTTATCGCTTAATGTGCACAGCTCACTGGTTTGGCTAAGGGATATTATTACATCGGGCAATAGCATGTTTTGGCTAAGCTCAATGGCAAAGTCGGTGCCACCAGCAACCAAGTGTGCATGCGGGTAACGCGCTTTAAGCTCAACAAGTTGCGCTGCACTTTGCGGTAAATAAAACGTACGAGGGCCATTTTTTAAGCAAGGAATATCATCACCTATATTTAGTGATGCCTTAAATTGTGCCGCCATGGCTGAGTAAGGCTCATTTTTACGCTCATAGCTGTAGGCTTTTTCAACTGCGAGTAAAATAGGGCTATAGCCAGTACAACGGCACAAGTTACCACCTAAAGCATGAATAGCGGCTTTTTTACCTGGGTAACTCGGGTTATTAATATAAAGCGCCAGCATACTCATTATTATGCCAGGGGTACAAAAACCACATTGCGAACCATGGCACTCTACTAGTGCGCGTTGTACTGGGTGTAAGTCATCAAGGGTTGGGTAAAGCCCCGCTGTTACAGCTTCTACGGTTACTATGTGTTTTGCGTGTGCATTGCCTAATAAAAGCAGGCAGCTGTTCATGGTTTGGTAGTGCCAAACAGGGTTACCGTTTAAGTTTGTTTTTTCTTCGCCGACTAAAATTGTGCACGCGCCGCAATCGCCTGTAGCACACCCTTCTTTGGTGCCCACTTTCCCTTTTTTGGTGCGTAGCCAGTCCAAAATGGTGAGACTTGGCGAGCATTCTTGTTCTTCAATTGGCGTGTCATTTAATAAAAACTGAATCACACAGACCCCCTTAGCTTTTTAACACCTTGTTTTTAATAAGGTTTGTTGTTTGCTTTTTCGTATTGTTATTGCGCAAGTAAGAAAAAAGCTGTTTTATTATGATTAATACTTTGCAGTTAACATGCCATATCTGACCGATCGGTTAGCTTCTTGTGTCTCAGTGAGTTTAATAAGCATTAAAAGCAAGGTTGTGGGTTGTTTATTTGCTTTTATATCAGTAATTTATTTTATTTTTGTTCTTTTTTATATGAGGTGGTTAAATTTTTTTGTTAGCTTTTAGGTGAGATTTAAATAGCTTTTATATATAAACCTGACCAAAAGGATATGTTTATTTTTGTGAGCTTTTTGCTTTTGAAAAGTGCGTTTACATAACTTTTTAAGTTACAGATGTGTGAATATTTGATTGGCTAGGTTGAATTACTTTTTGTAAAAATAAGGTCTTTGTTAGCCATTACAGATTTAATGGGCACACAATGAACTTAACACACACAAATAACGCACTCACCTTTTTACTTACACTTAGCTTTGCGTTGCTTGGTGTATCGTTTGCTTTAGGTGCAAACCCAAACACACTCATAGCGACCTTCAGCTTTTATGAACTTGATACCTTATTCAGTGTAAATACGTTAGGTTTGTTCACAGGCACCGCTATGATTGCATTGGCACTCGCCACTCTAGCTGCACATTTTAAATTACTAAAGCCTATGCCAGTAGCTGTTTTAGCGTTAATTGTTTGCATTGTGCCTTTACTTACTTTATTGGCTAGTAACCGTTGGATGGCACAGTTAGGAGGCTTTCCAATTATTGGCAGTGGGCAAGGCATTATTAAATACTTTGCTGTTATTCCTTTGTATTTATTTTTGTTTTATAAAAATAAGCTCACCGACAAACAACATGTATTTTTAAACTTTATACCGGTTGCGATGGTTTTACTGTGGATTGGCGGCATGAAATTTTATGAATTTGAAGCTAAAGCCATTGTGGGATTAGTAGAAACCTCACCGTTTATGTCGTGGTTATATACAGTATTTAGTGTGCAAGGCGCGTCAAATGTAATTGGTGGGTTTGATTTATTATTTGCAGTGTTACTCGGTGCGGGCATTTTAATTAACAATAAAAAGCTCATTATAGTGAGTGGTTTAGCATGTTTAAGTGTTTTTTTAATGACCCAAACATTTTTAATTACCGCCACCGGCGCATTGAGTTCAGGCGCGTTATTAGATCGATTAGGCCAATTTGTAATTAAAGATTTATGGTATGTAGGCAACTTAATTGTTATTGCTACTTTAATGCGACTTAAGCCAGCTAAATAATGTAAAGAGAACCTTATGATCAGTTGCAACCACTACGATTATATCGAAATTGCTTGTATGCACCATTTGAGCGTTGAGCTTGTATTAAAAAATGGTGATGCAATATGCGGGGTAGCAACTGATACAAAACGTAATGCTAATAGAGACGAATGCATAGTTGTTAACTTGAATAGCGAGCTGAAAATTATTGTGCTCACTACAATCAGCGTACTTAAAGCGCTCACTCACAACCCGTATTTTGATAATGTAAACTTTGAGGCTAATTGAACACTCTGCTGTAGCTTTATTAATAATGCTGCAAAGGCAGCGCTGTAAACCCCTGTTAAAAACAAACAATGTATACAACCCGCAACTTTTACTCTAATTCGCAACCCAACCCAATAACCTTATCAATACGGCTTTTGTATCTTATAAAAAATCACTTTTATAACCTCTAATTGCTTGTTTACATTGCAGTTATTTGGTGGGATTATTAAGCTATATTATGTGTGCCGTTTACGGCAAGCGTCATATCCTTTATTTGGAGTAGTTGTTGTTAAAGTGTAGTAAGTGCAAAACAAAAAATAGTTTTAAAACTGATTTTTGGATGTCAAAAATCGATATGGTGGGATTTCTTTTTCTTAGCCTTTGTTTATCTATTCCAATAGGTTTCTTGGCTTTTTTAGCTGAAGAGTCACAAGGTTTTGCTTATTTTATAGCTTTTTTTACATTTGTTATTGCGGTAATTGGCAAGCACTATAAGGTTGTGGCACTTTTATTTGTTGAGTTGTGTATAGATTCAGCACTCTACGAAAATGGCGCTTATGAATTTAGTTTTATGGTGGCAACAGCGTTTGTTCTGACGTTTATAAAAATTGGAAGTAAAGTGTATGGCTTCTTTTTTCAGTGCGTTAACTATAAGTTCGAATTAGATATCACCTGTGGTAAGTGTAAGAAAGTTTATAAGCAATTAAAATTACCGCAGCAGGCATAGTCACCATATATCAAGCGCATTAAAAATGGCGTTAAATGCTCTTTTGAGACTCATTCTCTGCTAATTATAGCCAAGCATCCCCGCATTATATGCGATCGTTAGCAATCATCAATCTTAGTAAGGAGCCAACATTTGAAAAAAGTTATACTCGCTGTTGC
This sequence comes from Pseudoalteromonas marina, assembly GCF_000238335.3. Taxonomy (NCBI): domain Bacteria; kingdom Pseudomonadati; phylum Pseudomonadota; class Gammaproteobacteria; order Alteromonadales; family Pseudoalteromonadaceae; genus Pseudoalteromonas; species Pseudoalteromonas marina. The sequence goes on from NZ_AHCB03000012.1 coordinate 301,446, forward strand.
AGTTTTAATGTCGAACATTTCACATGCATCGGAAAATGCGAAAAGTATTTTTGATGAATATACGAAGTTAGGCAGTAATTTTGACGTGAAAGTTGCTTCTTTATATGCAAACGATGCCAAAATTCATTCCTATCGCGTTTACCCGCATGGTACGGAGCGTCAAATGGAAATTACGGGTGAACAGTGGAAGGTGCTTGTCCAACGTGTAATGCCATTGGCAAAAATGACAAAAGCACATTCAAAAACATAGTAATAAAGTCTGAAGGAAATGGCTACAAGATCAAGGCACACCGATATTCTGAAAATAAATGTTATACCGATTAACGCTATTATATGCTTCTAAAAAGAACGGAGAAGGGGCAGCTAGAAATTGTGGAAGAATACATGGAAACACAGCCGCAATCTGATTGCTAACCTACCTCCTAGTTACATTATTAAATAATTGACGTAAATGCGCTGTTTAAACATCAGTAATATTACAATTGAATATAAAAAGCAGGTATTTACTATTACTGCTGTAGCTGTAGCTGTAACTCATCTTGGAGATATGCGAGTAAAACCTCACAAAGTTAATCGTTAAATAGAGCAATACTTACATTTTAACCCCTGTATTACTCATTAGTTTCACTATTCTTTTAACGTTTGTGTATACAGTACAAGTGCGCTGTACATTACGCTGAGTGCTTTTGTTACATCCTCATCAATAACAGCTTCTGCTGGGTGATGGCTTATGCCGCCAGGGCTGCGTATAAATAGCATGCCAACGGGGCAAATTGGAGCGATTGCCATTGCATCGTGCCCTGCACCAGAGGCAAGTGAAGGCGATGCTTGGTTGTTGAGTTTACATGCGCTTGAAAACAAATGTTGAATAGTGGTGTCGCATGCAACGGCACCGGCTGCATGCGTCCATTGCCAATCAAGCGTTAAATCACGGCTAGTTGCAATTTGCTCCGCGCGAGTATGTATTGCATTAAGTAATACTGCTAGGTCGTCATCGTTTTGAGCACGCGCATCTAGGCTTATAGTCGTTTTACCGGCAATAACGTTTGTTGCGCCGGGGCGCGATTGTATTTGTCCTACGGTGGCAACTTCGCCATTTTTAGCATTGTTTGCTAGTTTTTCAATTTCGGTTACTAATTCAGCGCAGCCTGCTAGTGAATCCTGCCTCAAGTTCATTGGAGTTGTACCCGCGTGGCCGCTTTGACCTGTTAAAGTGATCATAGCGCGTTTGGCGCCAGCAATAGCGGTTACTACGCCTAGCGCCTGATTTACCGATTCAAGCACAGGGCCTTGCTCTATGTGGGTTTCCCAGTAACCGAGTAACTCGTTTTTGTTGAGCGCAGCTTTTGCGTAATCATCTGGGTTTAAACCAAAATCCAGCATGGCTTGGCGCATAGTAATACCGTTTGTATCTTGTATATTTAACCACTGCGGGTCAAACTCGTTTGCCAGTGCTTTTGAGCCAATTAAAGTGGTGGCAAAGCGGGTGCCTTCTTCATCACAAAAACCCACAACATCTAAATGAAAGGGTAGATCTAGCTCTAATTCATATGCAATGGCGGCTATTTCAATACCGAGTAACACCCCTAAAATGCCATCAAATGCGCCGGCATTGGGTACGGTGTCAAGGTGCGACCCTATAATTAAACGTTTAGCGTGTGGGTTTGATGATGCTAAGCGCCCCCATAAATTGCCTACTTCATCTTGCCACGATTGCATGCCTGCCTCAGCCATCCACTCGGCAGTAACGCTATTACACTCTTTGTGCTCTTTAGATAAATACACACGGTGAATGCCGCCTTGCATTTGCGATAGGCTGCTAAGTGTTTTACAACGCGCTAAGGCGCGTGCAGCAAATTTATTAGCCAGCTCGCTGTTTAATAATGGCTCATGGAGTGGGCTTGCAATCGTCATGCTAAATCCTTTTTATTATTTGTAATGGGAAAGGGCGGCAATAGCGGCTTCGCCTTTAGGGCCTTTGTAACCGTTGGCATGCAGGCAGGCATCTAGGCTTGCTAATGTTTGTAATACGGCATCTTTACGGGCGTTGTAGCCCATGGTGCCAATACGCCAAATTTTGCCATGCAGCGGCCCAAACGAGGTGCCAATTTCAATACCAAAGTCGGTTAGCATTTGTTCGCGTACATGGTCGGCGTTAATTCCTTCGGGAATATACACACCCACTACGTTGTTCATTTTATGACTAACGTCGCCAAATACGTTTAAGCCCAGCGCTTGAATGCCTGTTAGCATGGCATCGCCGTGTAATTTGTGGCGTGCTACGCAGTTATCTACGCCTTCTTCAATGACTATGCGAGCACATTCTGATGCGCAGTACAGCATGCTGGTGGCTTCGGTGTGGTGGTTAAGGCGCTCCTCCCCCCAGTAATTCATGATCATGCCTAAATCAAAGTAGTTAGAGCGTACAAATGGCTCGGTGCCGTCGGTATGCTCTGCGGTGCGGATCCCCGCTTCTACTTTTTTGCGTTTTTGGATCCAATCGGCGCATTTATCGCTCAGTGTTAAAGGGGCAGAGCCAGACGGGCCACCTAAACATTTTTGCAAACCAACCGACAGTGCATCGAGTTTCCACTCATCGGCGGGTAAATCGTTACCCACAATTGAGGCGGTGGCATCGCAGTAAAATAATACATCGTGCTTTTGGCAAATATCACCAATGTGTTCAAGCGGCTGGTTCATGGTTGTTGAAGTATCGCCTTGCACCATGGCAAGTACATGGGGTTTTACATCAACAATGGCTTTTTCTATTTGTTCGGGGGTAAATACTTCGCCCCAGGGTACGTCTATGGTGTGTACCTTTGCGCCTACGCGCTCGGCTATTTCAACAAGCAAGTGGCCAAAGCGGCCCATTATGGGCACCAGTACTTTATCGCCAGGGCGTAAAATAGAGCACAATACGGCTTCTATGCCTGCGCGTGATGTGCCGTCAACTAACATGGTCCATTCGTTTTTGGTTTTAAATATTTCGCGATAGCGGGCCATGGTTTCATTCATAAAACCAGTCATTACTGGGTCGTATTGACCAATTAGCTGCGCCGACATAGCACGCAGTACGCGTGGATCTGCGTTAATTGGCCCAGGCCCCATGAGTAAACGCTGTGGCGGGTTTAAAGTTTGAATTTGCGTGTTGCTAAACATGTTTTAGGCTCCGATTGTCTGAATAAGCATGCGAATGCCCGTTATCATTAATACAACGGCAAAGGCGCGTTTTAATTGTTTTTGATCCAGCTTGCTACCAATTTTTACGCCAATAGGCGCAAACAAAATAGTAAGTGGAATAATAAGTAAAAAGGCAGGGAGGTTAACTAACCCCCACGTACCTAGGGGAGCATCGGTTGGCGTTGTGCCAATACTTAATAAGGTAATTACGCCAGGTAGCGCAATCAATAAGCCAAATACAGCTGCTGTGCCTACGGCAACATGGGCACGTACGTTAAATGCACTAAGCATGGGCACGCCAATTGTGCCGCCGCCTATGCCTATCATGACCGATAAGCCACCAACAATACTTGCCATTATGCCTTGGCCAAATTTACCTGGTAACTTACTTACAAGGGCAGGGGCGCCGGCTCTAAATAACATGTTAAGGCTAACTAAAATAGCAATACACGCAAACATAAGTACCAGTGCATTACCACGTATTGAGTGCGCTAAGTAGCTGCCTACAACGGCCATTACTAAAATAAACGGCGCCCAGTATTTAATTAAAGCAAGGTCAATGTTTCCCTTTGCATGGTGCGAGCGAATAGATGAAATAGACGTAGGCACTATGGTGGCAAGCGATGTCGCGGTGGCTATCATCATGGCCGACTCAGGGCTTACGCCAAAGCCTTGCAGCAAAAAGTACAGCACAGGCACGATAACAATACCGCCGCCTACGCCAAAAAGTCCTGCTAAAATTCCGGCAAAAATCCCAGTTGCTATTAAGGCCACAATAATTGGCCATTGGTTTATTATTTCTGTCATGTGTGTTCCTACTACGTTGATGAAACAGTTGCACGGCCATCAGAGCGAGGATCCGTTGCAGCTTCAAGGGTTGTAGGTGTATCTAAAATAGCACCTGCGTGACCCATCATTTCGTTATTGTCCTCTACACTTACCCAGTCGTGGCCACGTTTATTTAATTCATTGTCTATTTGGGCAGCGAGGCTGTGTTCTATTTTTAAATTTGTGCTGGTGTCGCCCCATGTGCGGCCCAGTAACCAGCGCGGATCGCTTACCGCTTGGTTAATTGATTTATTTCGCCACGCGTATCCGGCAAATACAGCGGCTTGAGTTTGTGGTTGGCCTTCACCACCCATAGTGCCGTAGGCAAGGCGTCTGCCATCGTCAAACTTAGCCATAGCCGGGTTAAGGGTATGTGCTGGGCGTTTATTTGGCGCTAGTGCATTGGTATCTTTAGTGTTTAAGCTAAAACTTAGCCCGCGGTTATTCCATACAAACCCGCCTTCACTCATGAGTATGCCGCTACCAAATTCCCAGTAAATACTTTGAATAAAGCTCACTAGTTGGCCGTTTTTATCGCGTGCTGCCATCCAAACTGTATCGCCGGGCTGGGCATCAAACGGCCATTTTTTGGCGGTATTCATATCAATATTGTTGGCAAGCTCGGTTAAGCGCTCATCAGTTAATGCGTTTTTATAATCATCGCCAAGCGCTTTAGGGTCGGCCCAAAGCGTTGGGCGGTGCGTAAAGCTTTGCTTGGTGGCTTCTACAATTAAGTGGGTCCAATCGGCTTCGGTGTTAGCGGTGTGTTTTAGCTTATTAACGGTACCAATTATTTGTAGCGAATGTACGCCTTGAGTAGGTGCAGGTAAGTTGTAGCAATTAATACCCGACAAATTAGCATTTAGCGGGCTTACTACATCGGCTTGCGTGTTGGCAATATCATTTGGGGTAATAATACTACCAGCTTTGGCTAAGTCGGCTGCAAACGAGTCGGCAAGTTCGCCTTCATAAAATGCATTTAAGCCATGTTTAGCTAAATGCTCAAAGGTATCGGCAAGTTTTGGGTTTTTAAAATGTTGGCCTGCTTGTAACGGTTTGCCATTTGGGATGTATAGTGCTTTAAATGCATCATTTGTATTGGTAACCGTCGCGAGTTTTTCGCAGCCTGCTTGCAAGCTTTTGGTAACAGTAAACCCTTCGCGGGCAAGTTTGATAGCTGGGGCTAAAATAGTACTTAGCGAAAGGGCTGCGTACTCATCTAATTCAAGGGCTTTTTGCCAGCCTTGAAGTGTAGCCGCTTGAGTCAATGCGCTTAAACCGCCACGCTCTGGTATTTGTTGCTCATTGCTGTAGGCGCTGATGTCGTTTGGTGCACGCCCGCATGCATCAATTGCGGTGGGTGTGCTTTGGTTTGGGTTATCAATAAGCCAAAAGCTATCGCCACCAATCGAGTTCATATGTGGGTAAACCACGCTAATAGCAGCGGCGGCCGCAACCATTGCCTCAGTGGCTGTACCGCCTTGTTTTAGTATAAAGGTGCCTGCCTCGGTCGCTGAGAAGTGCGGGGCCGTAAAGGCAATGTTGTGTGCGTTCATGTGAGAGTTTCCTGTTTAAAATATGCAGCTAGTTGTGTTGCGCAGGCAAGTAAGCTTTTATCGTTATTGTGGCTCATCATGAGTGAAAACCCATATGGATGGCCATTTGCTAGATTAGCTATTGGTAAGTGAACTTGCGCCGAGCGGCTCAAGCCCGCAATAGCCGATAGCGTAATTATTTGCATGCGTAAGGCGCTTGTGTCGGCGCCCAATTTAGGTGCGGTTGTTGGGGTTGTTGGCAAAAATAAGCAGCTAGTTGAATTTAGGTTTTTAGCAATTAATGTTTGCCATTGGATTTGAACGTTAAGTGCTTCTTTTTCTTCTTGGGCGGTTAGTGCCAATGCCATTTTAAAACGGGCCGCAATTGCCGGAGTAAACTGGGGAGGGGGCTCCGGCAACTGAAGCCAATCTTTGTGCGCTTTAGCAATAGCACGTCCTTGCAATATTCTAAAACTATCAGCGAGTTCGCTTAATAAGCTGATGTTAGGTAGTTCAAATTCTTTGTGGTGTTTAAAAAAAGGTTTGGTTTTTTTAAGCAGTTGTTTAAGTGGTGCTTGTAAAGCTGGGCTGACTAGCTCAAATAAGGGCTCACAAATAACCAAGGTATTTACACTATTAATAGCTTGGTTTGGTAACAATACATTGCCTACTTTTTCTAATAGTTCTGCGCTTTGGGTAAGCCAACCAATGGTATCAAAAGGGGGAGCTAGCGGAATTAGGCCATCTTTTTCAATTACGTTATGGCTTGGCCTAATACCAAATAAACCGCAATAACTTGCGGGGATTCTAATAGAGCCTCCGGTATCGGTGCCCAACCCGATGTCAGCTAAATTGCCGGCTACTGCGGCGGCCGATCCCATACTAGAACCACCGCATGCATGCCCTTTTATTTTGGGGTTTTGTGCTGCGCCATAGTGAGTATTATTACCTTCTAAGCTATAGGCAAGCTCGTCGGTATGGGTAAAACCTTTAAAAATACAGCCAGTATCCATTAATTTGTTAACACTACTTGCTGTTTGCTGGGCAGGTTTTGCTGCTTTAAACCAGCTAGGGTTACCTGCGCTGTTGCGCTCGCCTTTAACTGCAAATACATCTTTTACGGCTAGGCGCATAGTGCTTAGTGTGCCCGTTTGACTTGATTGCCAATTACTGGGTCCATGGTCACAAAATATACCTGTGTTTTTAGTTTTTAATTGCGTGTTCATTTTGTAACCCATCTACATAAAACTGACCAAATGGTTATTTACTAATTTTAAATTGAGTAAAAGAGAATAGTGTTGTTATTTTTTTAGCTCTCTACGTAATATCTTATTTTTATTAACTGAGCACTAATTGTACTTTGCATCGGTGGTTGTGGTTTTAGCGAACTTAATACAAGCAAAACAAATGCCAAAAGTAAATTCCTGTCCGATTGGTCAGGTTTTTGGGCGTTGCAGAGAGGGATTTATAATTTTTAAGTTATAAAGTGGGTGTTTTTAACCGCAAAACAAACCAACTTGGTGCATTGTTGCACCAAACTGGTTGTTATTATTTACACGAATTTATTAAATAAGGGGGCTTTACTAATTATTAGGCCATTAACGTCGCCATACAGCCAATCGTTTGGTGCTATTGCGGTACCCAGCATATTAATAACTTGGTCTTGATCGCCAAAACCGCGCTTAAGTGTGCTACGAGGGGTTGAACCAATCGCCATTACAGGTAAATCCATTGTTGCAAGTATTTCTATATCGCGGCAACAACCATTTATTACAACACCTTCCCAGCCATTTTGTAGCGCGCGTTCGGCCATAATGTCGCCAATAAAAGCAAAACGTTTGCTAGCAAACCCATCAATTACTAACACTTTCCCTTTACCATCTTGATGAAGAACATCGGCGGCAAACGAGTTGTCTTCTGGGCAGGTTACCGTTACTGCTTGGCCACTAAAGGTGGTTTTTTTACCAAAGTGGCGCAAGCCACTATCTGCTACTTGAACCGAGTTGCGGTGATCGTCGAATAGGTCGGGGGTTGTAAAGTTTTCCATGTGTTAGGCCTCGTTTGGGGCGGGTATTTTTAAGCCAATACCTTTTAAAATTATGTGGGCAATTGATTGTGTTATTTGTGCCACGTCGGTTTCGTCATATTCTAATTTATTCATAACTAGCAGTACTTCTGCTTGAAAGTCTGCGTAGTATTGTGTTGTTGACCAAATAGTAAATAAAAGGTGATGGGGATCCACTTGGTCTATTTTTTTTGCGTCCATCCAGGATTGAAACACATCAATTTTTTGTTTAACCCAAGGCCGTGTATTTGTTCTAAAGTAGTTTTGTAAATAGGGGGCGCCACGCAAAATTTCATTGGCAAATAAACGAGATTGAAGAGGTTGGTTTACGGCAAGTATTACTTTACTTTTTATGTAGTTATAAAGCACTGTTGCGGGGTCGTCTTCAGCGGTGACGTTATCAAGGCCTAAGTTCCAATTTGCTATTATTCTGTCTATTACCGCTTCGTAAAGGCCATCTTTGCTTTTAAAGTAATACAGTATGTTAGCTTTTGGAACGCTAGCCTCTTTTGCAACCATGCTCATGCTTGCGCCGTCATACCCATTAAGAGAAAATAATTGCTCGGCGGCATTTAATATGAGCAGTTGGTTTTTTTCCCGAGTGACTTCTTTTTTATTTGGTTTTATTTGTGTGGTCATTATTGATTGTGCGTGTTTAACGTGTTGATTGATTGTAGCTTTACTGACCGAAAGGTCAATTACTAAAGTGGCTTTAAATTTAACAGCACGTAAATATGCTTAGGTATGCAGAGGTTAGATGGAGTTAGCAGGTGTGTGTTTAGCGTATAGGGAGCTAAACACACCATGGTGTTAAATACTATGTTTGTTTAGCCAGTCTAGTGCTAAAGGCCATAAAGCGGCAGACCTTTTACTAAAAAACTTCATGTGGCCAATATCTTTCAGGTTATATTCACTGGGCGTTAAATGTAGCGTTTGTGCGTTAAGTTTTGGAAAAACAGAAAGCATATCAGCAACATTATCGTTATTTGCTATATCATCATCGCTGGCATTAATCCAAAGCGAAGGCATGGCTAGTTCATTATAAAAATGTTGAAATACTGTATTGCCAAATGCTGATTTAACATACCCTTGTGCGTTACACCATTTTTGCCACTGTTGAGCTACGCCTTTAGGTAAAGGCTCGCCCATACCAAACCATTGTGATTTAGTATGGCCAAATAGTGCATTACTCACCGGAATAACCCCATTCATAAAAAAGTGTGCTTTTACCTGATACGCTAAGCGCATATTGGTTAACTTGCCCGACGAACACGCAAAGTTGAACAGTGAGCTGAGTTGAGTGGCATTGTGCATTAAACCTACTAGCTGCCCGCCGGCACTGTGACCTATCAAATGGTAGTGGGTATTCGGAAATGTTTTTTGAAGTTGTTCTAGCACTGCGGGCATATCCTGCTCGCCCCACGATTGCAAATTCGCTTTACTATTTTTAATGCTGCCTTTAAGTGATTGGCCTATCCCGCTGTTGTCAAACGTAATAACGGCAAATCCATTTTGCTGCAAGTAAGTAGCAAAGTTTGCATAAAACTGCTGCTTAATCCCCGTTGCAGGTGCAATCATTACTGCGCCTTTTATGGTGTCTTCTGGTTTAAATACATGCGCGCTTAATGTTTGCCTGTTATTGCAGGTAATAGTGATGTGATCAAAGTGTGGTGTGGCCATTAGAGTTATTATTTTCCATATAAAGTACACAGGTGAAAAGAATAGCTGGTTAGACCAGTAGAGGCAATAATACTATTTTTCCCGTGTTCATGTCCTAATGGCAAAAAATCAAAAACAAGCTATTTTGCGTCACTATTCACCTGCGCTAGTAAGTCGAGTACTTTTTGTTGACCAAAAGTTTGTGCAAATTGCTCTGCTGTTTGGCCAGCTTTGTTTTGATGGGCGTTATCGCAATCAAGGCTGACAAGTGTTTTAGCTATACTAAATTCGCCTCTAAATATAGCGGCCATTAGGGCCGTATTACCACGCTTATCTTCAAGGCAGGCATTAGCGCCTAACTGTAAAAGCGTGTTAACTGTGCTTTTATTACCGTGATAAGTGGCAATCATTAGCGCGGTGTAACCTTTGTTGTTGTAACTATTAATAGGAATGCCTGCATCAACAAACTGCGTTATTACGGCGGTGTCGTCAGTACGTGCGGCAGCAAAGTAATATGCAAGTAAGCTGTCGTATTGTGCTTGTGCGGTTGTTGGCTCATTCACAGTATTTTGTTGTTCATTACCAAGGCTTGAAAAGCTCATTACTAAAGTAAATATAATAAGGAATTTACGCATACGGTTTACCTTTTAAAAAAAGAGGAAGGAGAGTCGATCCTTCCTCTTGGTTGGGTAAAATTATTAAAGTTTAGCGGCTAATTGTTTAACCATTTTAATATCGCCATTTACGGCTTTAGTTAAACGTGTACCGTACTCGCTGTCGGCTTTGTAGAAGTAGCTGAGCATTTTGTGCTTTACTTTGCTGTCTTTCACTTTGCCTAAATCGCCAGCTAAGTTGTCAACTAAGTTAGTACGCTCTTGCTTACTAAAGCCACGGTAAAGTACGCCAGCTTGTGCGAAGTTTTGCTGCTTTTTAATCGCGGCTTGTTGTACAAAACCTTTAAGTTCAGTGTTACTTCTACGTGCAATTGGGTTTTCTGCTACGTTTTCGTGACTTGGTTGGTAGTTCACATTACTTGTTGTATTACCGTAGTTCATTGCGCCGTCTTGGTTGTAGTTAACAACATCAACTTTTGCGCGGTTAATTGGCAATTGTTGGTGGTTAGCACCTAAGCGGTACATTTGTGTATCTGAGTATGAAAACACACGCCCTTGTAATAGTCTGTCTTCAGATGGCTCAATACCCGGGATTACATTTGCCGGTGCCATTGCAACTTGTTCTGTAGATTGAAAGAAGTTAGTTGGCATACGGTTTAAGGTCATTGTACCCACTTTTGTTTCTTTAACGTCTAACCACATTTTTGTTGCATCTAATGGGTTGTAATCAAAGTCATCTAACTGCGATGGGTCAAGTGTTTTAATGTATAGGTCCCACTTAGGGAAGTTGCCTTTACCAATTTCGGTGTACAGGTCGCGTGTTAAGTGTTGAAAATCTTTTCCTTGTACTTCGGCTACTTCTTTTGAATCTAGGTTGTCGATACCTTGTTGGCTTACCCAATGAAACTTAACGTATTTAACATCGCCTGATTTATTAATCATTTTATATGCATGCACGCCCCAACCATCCATTTTACGTAAGCTTGCTGGTGTACCGTAGTCGCTGTATACCCACGTTAACATGTGAGTAGAGCCCGGCTCGTACGAGAAAAACTCAAATAAACGGTTAGGATCTTGAATGTTATCTACCGGAGATGGCTTTAACGAGTGAACCATATCTGGGAATTTAATCGCGTCACGGATAAAGAACACAGGTAAGTTGTTACCTACTAAATCCCAGTTACCTTGGTCTGTGTAAAATTTTGTAGCAAAACCACGAGGATCACGCAGCGTTTCAGGACTACCTTTTGAGTGAATTACTGATGAAAAACGAACAAATACGTCTGTTTCTTTACCTGCTTCTGCAAATGGCGCCGCAATTGTTAAATCGTCTAGTTCTTTTGAGGCTACAAACACGCCGTGTGCGCCAGTTCCTCGCGCATGCACTACACGTTCAGGGATACGCTCGCGTGCAAAACGTTGCAGCTTTTGAATTAGGTGTACGTCTTCAAGCAATACACTGCCGCGCTCACCGGCGGTCATTGAGTTTTGATTATCGCCAACAGCTGCGCCGTTGTCTTTTGTAAGAGTGGTAACCGCACTTGCAGGTAATGCCACTGCAAGGGCTAATGCGCTTAAAGTTAATTTAGTTTTTGTTGTGTTTATTTGAGTTTTCATTGTCGACCTCATTATTTAAAAGTGCCGGCAGTGTTGCTGGCTGTTTAACTGTTAACGAGTGTATGGGTTAAATTTATTTCGGTAAAATTGATTGTTTAGATTGCAATAATCAAAAAAGTAGATTGTCATCTGCAGTAAATACACTTGTTGTGAATACGGCATGCGATTTTAGTCGTAACAGCTAAAATCAAAACTAATGAAAATCAACAGCTTTTTTATTGAGGTGTTGATTATTTGAACTATGTGGCGGGTTTTTAAGTTCACAACGTGTTGACATATTATAATAATAAAGAGAATATGCTCAATCTCTGGGCTTATGCTCAGGTCTGTGTTTGCATAAAACTAAATGCAATAAGGTAAAAAAATGAACCCTAAAATTGAACTGGTTATTTTTGACTGTGATGGCGTTGTAATTGACAGCGAAGTTTTAAGTGCGCAAGTGCTCATCGATATGCTTGTTGATAAAGCGGTGTTTATTGACCGTGCTTATGTACAAGAACATTTTTTAGGGTGCAATTTTAAAGCGGTTACTCAAAAGATAGCTGATGCTTTTAATGTTGAATTGCCAGAGCGATTTGAAGCTGATTATAGAAATGCACTTTTACATGAGTTTGAAACAGCCCTAATGCCCACAGATGGCATTAAAGAGGTATTGGCTAATTTAGCTACACCTAGCTGTATAGCAACTAGTAGTAGCCCTGCACGAACAGAAAAAGCATTAAGCGTAGTTAAATTGAGTCATTATTTTGATGAGGTGTTTACTTCAAGTGAAGTAAAAAATGGCAAACCTGCGCCGGATTTATTTTTACACGCCGCTAAAAAAATGGGGGTCAACCCAGCCCATTGCTTGGTAATAGAAGACTCTATAGCGGGCGTGAGTGCGGCGCTTGCCGCAAACATGCAAGTACTTCATTACAGCGGTGGAGGGCATATGCAAGGAGCTGTTAATTTTGTTCACAAGGCATACCCCGAGGTTGCTCATTTAACAGATTGGAAAGCGTTTTATGAAATGTATCCAACCCTAAAAATATAAAAACAGCGTTGATTTAGTCCCACACTGACATGAATGACGTTGTTTAAGAATTTTCGAGGTTGTGTGCGTAGCCGCACACACAACTAAATGCACGTTTTTGTGATTATTATCGTGTTAAAACAATAGGAAGTACCATGGCAACGAGTCCACACACACACACATTTAAAGATGTAAACGAAGAGCAACTACCCGTTGCTAATAATAAGCTTCATGGTTGGAAGCATTTTGCCGGTTTATACGCGGGTGAGCATGTTGCAGCCACTGAGTTTGTTATTGGTGCAACATTTGTTGCACTGGGTGCGTCAACAATCGACATTTTACTAGGTTTATTAATTGGTAATTTACTAGCAATGTGTTCTTGGTGGCTAATTACAGCGCCAATTGCAGTAGAGACGCGTTTAAGTTTATATAATTATTTGAACAAAATTGCTGGTAACTCAATGACTAAGCTCTATAACTGGGCTAACGTCATTATTTTTAGTGTTATATCGGCTGCGATGATTACGGTATCGTCCACTGCGGTTCGATTTTTATTTGATATTCCTGCACAGTTAGATTGGTACCCAAATAGTTTAGCGTTTGTGGGTATTGTTTTAGCCGTTGGCTCTATTGTTGTATTTGTGGCTATGTATGGTTTTTCTACTGTAGCTGACTTTTCTAAAATTTGTGCACCCTGGCTATTTGTTATTTTTATAGCGGGCTCGTTTGCACTTTTCCCTGAACTTTCAAATCATGTAATTGGGTCAACCACGTTAACCAGCTTTAGTGACTTTATGACCATTGGCGACTCATCCATATGGACCGGTACGAACGCAGAAGGGGAGCAGGGAATTGGCCTACTTCAGGTAATTGGTTTTGCCTGGGCTGCTAACTCTATTACTCACTTTGGTTTAATTGATATGGCGATTTTTAGATTCGCCAAGCGCAAAAGCTATGGTTTGTTCTCAGGCGTAGGCATGTTTTTTGGTCATTACTTAGCGTGGATCTCTGCCGGTATTATGGGTGCAGGTGTTGCGGTATTACTTAAAACAACTATTTCATCACTCGATCCGGGCGATGTGGCTTACCACGCATTAGGTTGGACTGGGTTTGTTATTGTAATTATTGCCGGTTGGACTACTGCTAACGCAAACCTTTATCGTGCGGGGCTTGCGGCGCAATCTATTTTTGTAAACCACTCTCGTGAGCGCACTACCGCTATTGTAGGGATTGTGACCGTAGTTATTGCATGTTTCCCGTTCGTATTTTCTCAAATGCTACCTTTACTTACTTATGCTGGCTTATTGGTTGTGCCTGTTGGGGCGATTGTATTTGCCGAGCATGTATTATTTCCTAAAATTGGCTTAACGCGCTACTGGGCTAAATACAAAAACATAACTCGAAGTGTGCCGGCCATTGCGTCTTGGGCGTTAGCGTTAGTGTTTGGCTTTGGTCTAAATGCGCTAGATGTTATGTCGTTTTATTACTTATTTATACCTACCTGGTTTTTTACCATTGTTGTTTACACGCTGTTAGCGAAAAAGTATGGCGCTGGTGAAGACTACAAACAACATATAGCTGCCGAGGAACAAGAGCAACGTGATATTAAAGCGTATCAAGCAGCGCAGGCGAAAGACATTCCAAAACCTGTAGTTGATGGTTCTATGTTTACTAAAGTGCTTAATGCGGTTTCGACTATTTCACTTGTCATTATTTGTATATTTGCAAGCCAAGTCATGTTTTTTAGCGACACAATGAGCATATATAGCGCAAACAAATTGCAGTTTGAGATAGCGTGTTTCATCTGTACGGTTATCTATTTTGTTACCGCTTATTGGTCATTAAAACGCCATAAAGCGCTCAATGCTGCATTGTAATTTACACGTTTTTTAATTTTTGTTTTAGTAAGGCCGCACCATGACACAACATCACACTAATGCCCATGTTAAAGGGCTAAACCAACAAAGTTTGGCATATATGCCAAGCCATGTAGACACCCCTAGCTACGACCGCAGTAAAGTAAAAGCAGGTATAGTTCACATTGGCGTTGGCGGTTTTCACCGTGCTCACCAAGCCATGTATATTAATGAGTTATTAAAAACGCCAGGTTCTGAGCAATGGGGTATTTGTGGTGTAGGCTTGCTTGAAGCAAATCGTGGACTTCGCGATGTATTAAAGCAGCAAGACTACCTTTACACATTAACGGTAAGACACCCAAATGGGACAATAGACAATACCGTTATAGGTTCTATGATTGATTTTTTGTTTGCGCCTGAAAACAAACAAGCTGTTATTAATAAGCTCGCACACCCTGATACTAAAATTGTGTCTTTAACTATTACTGAAGGCGGATACAACTTTAATCCAGTAACGGGTGAGTTTGATTATGCAAACCCAGACATAATTAACGACATTAATAATCCAAACGATCCTATTACTGCATTTGGATATATAGCAGCTGCGTTGAAGCTACGTAAAGAACAAGGCCTTAATGCGTTTACAGTACAGTCGTGCGATAACATTCAACATAATGGCAATGTAACGCGCAAAATGTTACTCGCTTTTGCCGCAGAGCAAGATGCAGCATTAAGTGAATGGATTGCTGCTAATGTAATGTTTCCCAATGCTATGGTAGACCGAATTACGCCAGTATCTAAACAAAGTGATATTGACTACGTTGTTGATGCTTACGGTGTTAGCGATGAATGGCCAATAACGTGTGAATCGTTTACACAATGGGTAATTGAAGATTCATTTTGTGACGGGCGGCCAAATTGGGATAACGCTGGTGCTCAATTTGTAAAAGATGTAACCCCTTTTGAAACCATGAAAATTCGCTTATTAAATGCAGGCCACTCAGTACTGGGTTTACTGGGGTCTGTACATGGCTATGGCACAATTGACGAAACAGTATCAGATCCTTTATTTGCAAAGTACTTACGTGCGTTTATGGATAAAGAAGTAACGCCTAACCTAGAGCAATTAGAAGGCATTGATCTTGAAATCTACAAAGACACACTTATTGAGCGTTTTGCAAACCCTAATATTAAAGACAGCTTATCGCGTATTTGTTCGGAGAGTGCAGCTAAACTACCTAAGTTTTTAATTGCCACTATTAACGAAAACCTAGCGCAAGGGCGAGATGTATCACTAGCTACACTCGTTATTGCTGCATGGTGTTTTTATAGCGACAAAGGGGAAGATGAGCAAGGCAATACGCTTGAAGTAATTGATGCAATGCAAAGCGAGCTTCATGAAGCTGCTGCTAAAACGACGACTGATAACCTTGCATTTTTATCGCTAACAAGCTTATTTGGCGATTTAAACACGCAAAGCGCCTTTACGTCTCACTACAAAAACAATGTAGACGCGTTATACGCACCAGCAAGCAAAATAAAAGCAATTATGAAAAACGTGCTTGAGCCTAAAGGTAACTAATAATGAGCATTTTAATTGATTCTAAACAAGGTAAAGACGTAAGCGTAAGTTGTTTTGGCGAAGTGCTATGGGATTGTTTTGCAACAGGTAAACGCTTAGGTGGTGCACCATTAAACATGTGTGTGCGCATTAACTCATTAGGTATTAAAGCCGACATGATAAGCGCAGTAGGTAACGATGAATTAGGTACTGAGCTTCTTGGCGAAATTAAAGCAAAAGGCGTTAGTTGCGATTATATTGCCGTTAATAACGACAAAAAGACCAGCACAGTACAAGTTACTTTAGACAAAAGCGGTTCAGCCAGCTACGAAATAGTCGCTGATACGGCATGGGACAACATTACTCTTACTGATTCACTTATTGAAAAAGTAAAAGCCAGTGATGTATTTGTATTTGGCAGCCTAATTGGCCGCAGTGAAGCTTCACTTGCTACGCTAAACCAGCTAGTTGATGTAGCTAACTTTAAAGTGTTTGACGTAAATTTACGCGCCCCGCATTACACATTAGACACGCTAGTAGATTTAATGAATAAAGCAGATTTTATCAAGTTAAACGATGAAGAGCTTTACGAAATTGCCAAAGCAATGGGGTGTAAGTTCCATTCGCTTGAGCAAAATCTAGCGTTTATTGCAGAGCAAACTAACACTGAATATTTATGTGTAACCAAAGGCAGTCACGGCGCACTGTTAACGGTTAAGGGCCAAAATTATTACAATTCAGGCTATTTAATTAGTGTTGTAGACACAGTGGGCGCTGGGGATTCATTCTTAGGTTCATTGATATATCAATTATGTAGCAGCGATTGTGCTCAGCATGCGGTTGATTTTGCCTGTGCGGTAGGGGCTATGGTTGCAGAAAGTGCAGGTGCTACACCTACATTGACTCATGAAAAAATTAACGAATTTATGCGTCCTCTTTAAAAAAATTGTGTGTTGAAAGCGGCTTAAGCAATATGCTTAGCCGCTTTTTTTTGCCTAAAAATAGTGTGGTAAACATACATTTTGAACGTTTAAACAGCGGTATTCGTCAGGTTTCTAAACGGGTTATCAAATTACTTTATAAATTGAACAAGTCATGAACGATTGCGACTAAGGTATTAGCTAAACGTCTAATTGTCTGTAAAAAATAGCTTTGATATTGTTCCAAAGTTATTAAGTCACCTTTATGCGAAGCGATACACACTGCGCTTCTAAATACACATACAAAAGAGAAACGTGCTTTATGATTATCTTTTTTATTTGCCTCACTATATTAATTTTGGGATATAAGTTTTATAGCCCATTTGTAGAAAAACAAGCAGGCATGGATTCAACGGTTGATACACCACAAAAACGCTTTAGTGAAGGTGTTGATTACGTGGCTATTCACCCTGTTCGTGCTTTTTTAATTCAATTTTTAAATATTGCGGGTGTGGGTCCAATTTTTGGCCCTATACTGGGCGCTTTATATGGTCCGGTTGCGCTTGTATGGATTGTGTTAGGAAATGTATTAGGTGGCGCTGTACACGACTTTTTCTCAGGTGTAATGAGTATAAAAGAAGACGGTAAAAGCTTACCTGAAATAGCTGGTCACTATTACAATGTTGTATTTAAAGGCTTTATGCTTATTTTCACCGCAATGCTGTTATTTTTTGTTGGTGTAGTATTCATAATGAGCCCAGCGGGTTTACTTAGTAACTTAAATTTATTTGAAGGTACATTTTTAGCCAATAACACTTTTTGGGTATTGGCTATTTTGGCTTATTACTTTTTAGCGACGCTGTTACCAATTGATAAGATCATTACACGTTTTTACCCTATTTTTGGTTTGTTAATGATTGTTATGACAGTCGCTGTTGCCGTGTCGTTACTAATTAACGCGCCACATTTACCGGTTGCTGGCGACTTTTTGGCGTATTTTGAAGCCGATCACGCGCATGACTTTTTAGCACCAAACCCGGACGGGTTACCAACTTGGCCCCTATTATTCATAACCATTACCTGTGGTGCTATTAGTGGTTTTCATTCAACGCAAGCACCTATTATTGCTCGTTGCTTAACAAACGAAAAATATGTACGCCCGGTGTACTACGGTGCCATGATGTGTGAAGGCATTGTTGGTTGTGTTTGGGCATTGGCTGGTATTGCGGCTTTCCCTGAAGGTTATGCTGGTTTAAAAGCAATGCTTGATCAAGGTGGTCCAGGCTTAGTTGTAAACCATATTGCAAATAGTTACTTAGGTGTATTTGGCGGTATTATGGCAATTATTGCGGTTGCTGTTTTCCCTATTACCTCAGGCGACACCGCATTTCGTTCACTGCGCTTAACGGTAGTTGATGCCTTTAATATTCCGCAAAGTATACGTAATCGCCTGTTGTTGGCTTTACCTATTCTAACTATTGCTTACTTTATGACCAAATTGGATTTTTCATTAATTTGGCGTTACTTTGCGTTTTCAAATATGTTGCTTTCTACCAGTGTACTATGGCTTGCTACTAAGTATTTGTTTGACCGTGGCACCTTTCATTGGATTGCGAGTATACCTGCGGTTATTGCAACGGCTGTGACCTTGTCGTATATCACAACAGCTGCAATTGGTTTTAACTTATCGAGCGATTTAGGTAAACCTATCGGTGCAGGGGTCGCGGTGATTGGTCTGATCATACTTGCCATTGTGCATGCTAAGCATAAAGCGAGCCCTGCAGTTTAAATAATTTCCGTGTAAAACTAAAAAGCGAGCTAATTAAGCTCGCTTTTTTATTCGTCAAATCGTCTGGTTAAATACTGTCTCGCGTTGCTAAATCAAAGTAGCTGTGATCGTCGAGTGTTTTACTGATCATCATCGCACCCTCAAGCATACTTACCGTTTGAATAGCTGCTTTTTGTGGGTTTATTTCACCGTTGACCGAATGCGCTGCGCTTAGCCAGGTTAAATTTTGAGTGAAAAAGCGCTTTACTTCTTCACGTACTTTTTCAGGTAAGCTGTCACTCTCGGCGCCAAGTAAACCGCATAAGCACATTTTTTTATCGGTCACCAATGCGCCTCTAAATAGCGACGTATAAAAGTCGATAGGGTTTTTACCTTGCGCTTTTAACTCAGCGGGCTCCCCTAATGAAAGCAAAAACGCATCAGTATATTGATGTGCAAGCTCTGCACCTAAGTCGGCTTTAGTAGGGAAGTGATAATGTACACTGGCGCTTTTTATACCTACTTCGTTAGCAAGTTCTCTAAAGCTAAAATTGCTGTATCCGCCTAGGCGTACTCTATTCTCTGCCGCTTTGAGTAGGGCCTCTTTTTTGCTCATACATCTTCATCCTATTGTTGACCATAAAATTATCGACCAGTAGGTAGTTATTTTCAAGCCTTAATATTTTTATAAATAAAATATTAAGTTTCATTCGGTTAGCAAATACTCTGCTTATGTAGTTATTTTAAAGTTTGACTTAGTTTGGTATAAAGAATATAAATACCTATCAGTAGATAGGTAAATTAAAAAAGGTCACACTCAATGAAAATTTATGATGTAGAAAACTTTCCAAACCCGCTTCGCATTCGTATTGCGCTAGCAGAAAAAAATGCGACAACTGAAGTTGAATTTATTGCGGTTGACTTGCTTAATGGTGAACACCGGACAGAGGCTTTTATAGCTAAAAACCCATTAGCTGGTGTGCCAGTATTAGAGCTTGATGACGGAACATTTATATCAGAATGCACAGCAATTACTGAATATATTGATGCTGCTTTTACAGGACCATCATTGATGGGTATTTCGGCAAAAGAGCGGGCAGTAATAAATATGATGCAAAAACGTGCTGAGTCTATGGTACTTGATGCTGTTGCAACGTATTTTCATCATGCTACTGATGGATTAGGCCCAGAGCTTGAAACATATCAAAATATTGCATGGGGCGAAAAGCAAGGTGAAAAGGCGCGTACTAACTTAAATTATTTTAACGATATACTTGCTAAATCAAGGTTTGTTGCGGGCGATAATTTTAGTATTGCCGATATAACTCTTTATGCTGGATTAGTGTTTGCTGGGTTTGCCAACATTGCGCTACCGAGTCATTTAACTCATTTGCTAGCGTGGCAAAAAGCAGTTGCAGCTCGACCAAGCGTAGCGGGCTTATAAGTAAAAGTGGGTTCAATAGGCCAATTAAACTCGGTATATTGAGTTTAATTGGCAAAACAAAAATTTAAGGGGCAAGCATGAAAATAGCAGCCGATTTTAGTCAGCGTATAGTGGTGAACAGTAATACATTACCGTGGGTAAAATCGCCTATGGCAGGCGTTGATAGGCGACCTCTTGATCGCATCGGCGATGAGGTTGCGCGTGCAACGAGTATTGTTCGTTATGCACCAGGTAGTGAGTTTTCGCCACATGTTCATACCGGCGGGGAAGAGTTTGTTGTGTTAGAAGGTGTTTTTCAGGATGAACATGGCGATTTTCCTGCTGGCTCGTACATCAGAAACCCGCCGCAATCACAACATAAGCCGGGTTCAAAAGAGGGATGTATTATTTTTGTTAAGCTTTGGCAGTTTCAGCCACAGGATAGAACACACGTTCGGTTGCAAACTCACTTTATGGGCAGCGTTGAACACTCAACACAACAAGGGGTTGCGGTAACACCTTTATACAAAGATGAGTTTGAGGAAGTTAGCTTAATCCATTTAGCGCCTAATGCGCAGTTTGTTTTAGATGCTGAGTGCGGAGCTGAGTTGTTAGTAATTGAAGGCACCGTAACAGAAGGGCAAGATTTGCTTGAAAAAAGTAGCTGGTTGCGTACGCCTGTAAATTCTAATGTTTTAGCAAAAGCAGGCAAGCTGGGTGCTAAGTTATGGGTTAAAGAAGGGCATTTAAACGATGTAGATAACCAAATTGCGAGAGTGCAGCAAGCTTAACTAACTTAAGCTCTGCTTAAATACGGTTTTTGTTGATTTGCTTCATCATTGATTAATATAAAGTGCTTTATGCTCAAAACTTACTATAAGAATGAGCAAATTTAATGGCAAATTTAACTCCTAGTTTAACACTTGATATAGAAGGCGCTGGACGCGAAATTTTTATAACCTTAAAAGCAGTGGGTAATTTAAAGCACGCTGATTACAATGCAATTACCCCTAAAATTGAAGCCGCGCTTTTAAAGGTAAACAACCCGATTATTAATTTATTTATAGACGGCATTGAGTTAAAGGGCGTGGGTTTTAAATCGATATTTGACGATTTGAATTTAGGGATAAAGCATAATAAAGCGCTAAGTAAAGTAGCTATTTACGGTAATAAAACATGGCAAGCAACCGCTGCAAACATTGGGAATCGTATTATTTGTGGTGAAATGGCTTACTTTGAAAATGCCACTGCGGCAATTGATTGGCTTGAACACTAGTTTTAAATGGGCCTATTATTTTGGGTTTAGGCTAGTGTTATTAGACTAAAGTCTATAGGTTAGATTTCTTCACTTATTAGTTTTGTTTTTATCGTTTGTCGGTTTTATAGGGATCCTCTAAAGTTCAGTTGTCGGCAACAAGCACGACTTAACTTAACAGGATTATGACCATGAAAACACTTATCAAAACTATCGCTCTTGGCTCACTATTAACATGTTCAGCTGCTGCAATGGCTGATCAAAGTGATTACAAATTAATGGTTATTGAAGCGCAAACCGCGCCGCAGCCACTTGAGCAATCTTTTAATAGCTGTGCACTTAATGTTAAGTCAAAAAACTATGCTGAAGCAGAACAAATTTGTACTAAAGCAATTGCACTATTACAAGATGCCGATGCCCCTAAATTTAAAGTTCGTCAGCTTACATCATTTGCATTAAGCAATCGTGGTGTAGCGCGCCTAAAAGCTAAAAACGAAACGGCCGGCCTTGCTGACCTATACGAAGCAAAACAACTATCTAACAACGATATGGTATCGCATAACTTAACGCGCGCTAAAGAAGAGCTTGCTTTATAGCACTCAGATTAACAATAGTTAAAAAAGCCCCTGTAGGTATTTATCTACAGGGGCTTTTTTAGATTAATTTTTAAAATGTTGCAGGGTGTGTTAGCTCAAAGTACATCGTCTAAAACGGGCAATGCAGGAAAAGCACCCTTTGATAAACAGGCTTTTGAGCCACAACGAAGGCCAAAACTTAATGCGTCTTTAATTACTTGTTTATTATTGAGTTTGTCGATTGGTAATAGCGTCTCGTTGTAATGATTTAAATGATATAACACACCTGCAATAAACGCGTCTCCGGCACTGGTTGTATCTATTGCATTAATAATCGGTGCAGCTTCACTAACGTTAAACTTTTTATGGTAAACAGTGGCAGGCTCGGGTCCATCGGTTAAGAAAATTAAACTAACACCTAACTCTAATAGCGATTGTAAATATTCATCACCTGATTGACTGGTGTGTTCTGCTAAAAAATTTAACTCATCACGTGACAGTTTTATAATGTCGCAATGGGCGTAGCAGGCACGCACATTAGGCTCAATATCACGAATATTATGCCAAAGGCTGTATCGTAAATTTACGTCAAAGCTAACAAGTTTATTATGAATTTTTGCTTGTTTTAAAGCGCTCAATGTAGTGCTTGCAATAGCAATACTTGTTAGCGTATTTGAGCAAAAGTGTAGGGTACTTATTTCATCCCACTGAATTTGCTGTAAATGTTCAGGAGCAAGGAGTAGGTCGGCGGTGTTATGGCGGTAAAAATTAAAGCTGCGTTCGCCAGTTTCATCTAAGCTGACAATAACCATCGCTGTTTGCGCATTTTCTATAGTGAATAAATACTCGGTGCCGACATTATATTGCTTTAACGCGTCAGTAAGTTGTTTTGCAAAGTAATCATCACCCATACCACCACAAAAAGCTGCGTTTCCGCCCAACTTTGCATAACCGACTGCTACGTTTGCAGGTGCGCCGCCAGGAATAGGTAAATACGCTGTGTTGTGTGAGTCTTGTGGCAACATATCAATAAGCAGCTCGCCAAGGCTAAGTAATTTGGTCATGTTATAAATCCTAAAAAACCTAGCAATGCTAGGTTAAATGTAAGGGAGAGTAATAAAGTGTGAGTTAAGCGAGGAATAAAGCGCTGAAATAAAACTGCATTTCAGCGCTTAACACACTCAGACTCGGTTAGTTAAATGCGTATTTAAGCGTTAGTGATGTTGTACGGCCATTAATTGTACGTGCGCGTATAATATCGTTTGCTGGTACAGAGCCTTCCTCTGCTTCTGTAATACCGACTGTGTCAAATAGGTTATTTACATTCAGTGCTAGGCTAAGGTTTTCAGATAGGTCGTAGCTTACAAAGCCATTTACCTGTGTGTAACCATCGAATTTAAGGTCGTTATTATCTTGAGCGTAAGCGTCAGTTGTACCAATAAAGCTCAGACCTGCTGCCCCTTTCTCATAGCTGTAGCGAGCCATTAGTGAGTAAATTAAATCCGCTTGACGGCGTGGTGTGTTACCTACAACGTCAGGAGATAGCGCATCTTTAGCAATTTCAGCATCAGTCCACGTCAAGTTACCACGAAAATCCCACGCATCCATGAAGTACGTTGATTCAATCTCAATACCTTTGGCTTCGTATTCACGGTCGAAGAACTTTTGTGATGTTGCTTCAAAGTTTTGTTCTTCAGTTTCTGCGTAGAACGCTGTTGCGAATACCGATAGCGAGTCAAAACGCTTTTTAACACCAAACTCAAATTGATTTACTTCATCAATTGCATCTTCATCAGCTACTGAGCCATCTGTGCGTACTTTACCAAATAAAAGACGATCAGCGTTTGCACGTCCGCCTTTACTGATACGTGCAAATGTTGCAAGGCTAGGGTCTATTTGGTAGTTAGCACCAATTGAGTAAGAAGAGTAGCTCCAGTCGTAATTTACTGGGCTTGAGTTAGCATGATCAATACCGACAACATTCTGCTCGGGTACTGAAATAACACCATCACGGTTCATGTCAACAGTAGAGGTTACTGCTCCTGCGTAGTTACCGCGTGCTTCGCCGCTGTCGTAACGGGCACTTGCATCAATGCTTAAGTCACCAAGTTTAGTTGAGAACGCAACATAAGGTGCACGTGTGTCGTATTCAGTGTCGTAGTCGCGCTGACAACAGTTACCCCAAAATGGCGTGCCGTATGCGTATAAACCATTTTCTGAAAACTCAGTGCCGTCGGCAGCCGTTACATTTAACAGTGCGGCATTGTCACCTTTGAGCTCCATAACATAAGAGTTCCACAACCACGACATCGCTATGTTTTGCGTTGATGCGTAGTAACCAAACGTAAGGCTTGTGTCATCGTCAAACGATTTTGTTAGTTTAAAGTCGTTAACAATAGAGTCAAAGTCATTCATTGTTACGTCAAACGTATGGATACGCATAGCTAAATCGCCATTGAATGCGTCACCTGTGTTTGCATTGCTCAGTGTTGCTCCTGCTCCACCAATGCTTTCTGCCATTGCTGATGCATCACCTACTTCAGCAGGGAAAACAGAATTAAAGTTTCCGCTAACTGATGACTTACGGAAACGGTTTTCAATACGCCAGTCGTTGTCTAGGTCGAATACAGCTTCAAAGCCAATAGAATCAACATTTGGGTTCATGCCGTCTCGAATGTCACCATTGCTAATTTGGTTTTGACCGTTTAAGCGAACTGTTTTAGTGAACAGTGCTGAATGCGGTGTATCTGACTGAGAATCAAACCCTGGAACTGAATCACCATTTGAGTACATTGGCATTGGAAGGTAACCAACGCTTTTGTCGTCTAAGTGTTTGTAGTAAAGACGCACATAGCCGTTTTCGAAATCTTTAGTCAAATTAGCTTTTATTTGACCACCTTTATTTGATGTGTAACCTGTTTCACGTGGGCCTTCACCTTGGCGTACAAAGCCACCTACATGAAAGCGAACGCTGTCAGTTAAATAAGTACCGTATTCAAAATCAGTACGTACACTGTCAAAATCTAGGCCAACAGTGGTTGCAACGCTGCCCGATTCGTTTTCGCCGTTTTTAGAGATAAAGTTGATGATACCGCCCGGTGCATTACTTGCTGCTGTAGACGCTGAACCACCACGGATTGACTCAACCGTTTGTACCGTGTTGTCAAGGCGCATAAAAATATCAGCATTACCAAAAGCGATGTCACCGTATTGCAGTACAGGTAAACCGTCTTCTTGTAACTGTAAAAATTTAGCGCCACCTGATGCAACCGGTAGACCACGAACTGCAATGTTTGCGTTACCTTCACCGCCAGTAGATTCTGAACGTATACCCGGAATGATTCTAAATGCTTCAGCGGTAGAGCGAGGTGTTGAAACTTGAACTTGTTCAAGCGATACACTGCTTACTGATACGCTTGAAGCCATAATTGTTGTACGGCGTGGAACACCGGTTACAACGATTGTTTCAAGTCCTTTGTTTTGTGATGCTTCTGGCTGAGTTGTTTCTGCTTCTTGAGCATTAATGCCTTGGCTTACTGCAAGTGCTAATGCACTGATTAAATATAAAGGAGTGTTGTGTGTTGTCATGTGAACGCCTCGTTATGTTGAACCTAAATGGTTATTTATTTTTACTTAATCGATTAAGTAAAAATAACAAAATTTTTACAAGATGCAAATTATTTTATTATTAATTTGCTCTTTTTTTACTCGCTCATTGATTTGTAGGGTAATTTTTTTGTTAAATAATTATCAAATTAATTAGTAACTACGTTATTTTGCTCTAAAGCTGATGCTGATGGGTCACGTAAATAATTAAATAGCATAGCCAAAAATAAAATAACTGCAAAACCAGTTGCTAAGTAAAAACCGTAACGCACATGACCAAAGTAATCACTGATCATGCCCATTAAAAGTGGGGCTAATGCTGCTGACAATGCGGTAAAAAATAATATAACGCCGGCTACAGCACCATGTTGTTGAACAGGGAAACAGGAAATGCCCTTAGAGTTTAAAGTAGGGTAAACCATTGACATAAATAAACCTGAAAGTGGAAGCAATCCCACAGCCCAATCTACACCGCCAATTAATGTGCCTACATAACATAGTGCTATGCCAAGGCTTAGGTAGGTCATTACGCCTTGCCAGCTAAAGCGATTTAGTAACCATACCGCTATAAAACGACCCGCCGCGCGAAGTATAAAGAATATGGTTAATGCGTAGGTTGCAAGTAATGGCCATGAACCAGTGTAATCTTGTAATAGTGTTGGCATCCATACATAAATAGCCACTTCGGTTGCAACGTATAGTGCGATAGCCATTGAAAAGCCCAGTGCATAAGGGTTTTTAATCATTTTCATGGTGGTGGCAAGTGAAGCGGGTTTTTCGGTTGTTTTTACAACTGGCGGATAATCTGCGCGCCACGCCAGAAGCGCAAGGATCAAACACATAACACCAGCAATAATGTAAAGGTATGTCCAGCTAACATTTTGAACGAGTAAAACACCTACCAGTGCAGGACCAACAATAGCACCTATTCCAAAAAAGCCTTCTACCTTGTTCATTGTTTTGGTGTGTTCTTCGTTACTGTGTGAAATATCACCCAATAAAGCTAATGCACCTGTTTTAAATAAACCGATTGCCAAACCAATACAGCAAAGAAGTACCAAGAAAAAATTAAAACTAGAACTTACTGAAAATAAAAAACAACTCGCAGAAAAAATGAGTAACCCCAGCATAATGGTTTGCTTTCGTCCAAGGCTGTCGGCTAAAAAGCCTAAAAATAGTCCACTAAAAGCAATTAAAGCCATTGGCGCATAATGAAAGGCACTGGCTTGGGTCATACTTAAGCCAAAGTCTTTTATAAGCTCAGGGATGATCATGCCGACCGCATCAGAGGTCATGGCAAACATAAAAAACATCATGTATGTGAGCCAGCGTATTTGTCGCAACGGATCGCTGCTTGCTTGTGTGTGTGATTTTGTCATTTTATTTAATCCTCGTTAAATGCAGGCTAATACGCGTTAAGTCAGTTAGTTACTTAGTGAAGTATTATTCGTGCAACGATATTTGTATGTAAAATTTTTAAAAATTACTTGTAAATTCTTACTCTCTAGTTAAAGATATATCTTAATCGATTAAGTTTCAACATGGTAATCACACAATGATGCAAAACAAAGTTCAATTGATCACATATGCTGATCGAATCACTGGCCAAGACATTAATGCACTCACTACACTTTTAAATGGATCTTTAAAAGGCGTATTTGGCGGTGTGCATTTGTTGCCATTTTATAACCCAATTGACGGCAGTGATGCTGGCTTTGACCCAATAGACCATAGTGAAGTAGATTCAAGAATAGGTTCTTGGGAGGACATCAAAGCGCTTGGTAACAACCATGATTTAATGGCTGACTTAATTGTTAACCATGTTTCGGCGCAATCTTTTCAGTTTCAGGATGTGCTTGCTAAAGGTAAAACCTCTGAATTTTGGGATTTGTTTTTAACCAAAGAAGACGTATTTCCAAATGGCATGAGCGACGCAGAGCAAAAAGCAATTTATCGTCCTCGCCCTGGTAGTTGTTTTACACCAATGAAATGTGGTGATGGCGAAACGTACGATTTTTGGACTACGTTTACCGATAACCAAATTGACATTAATGTAAAGGTAGAGGCTGGCGTTGCGTATCTAAATAATGTACTCACAAAGTTCTCTGCTAACAATGTAAATATTATTCGCTTAGATGCAGCGGGTTACGCTATTAAGCAAGCGGGTACTAACTGTTTTATGCTAGATGAAACGTTTGGTTACTTAGATAACTTATCTAAGCAAGCAAATGAATTAGGTATGGAAACAATTGCTGAAATACACAGCCATTATCAAACTCAGGTTGAAGTGGCTAAACGCGTAAACATGGTTTATGACTTTGCACTGCCGCCGCTTATTTTACATAGTTTGTTTAATAACGATGTTGATGCACTTTTAAAGTGGCTAAAAATATCACCACGTAACTGTTTAACTGTACTCGATACACATGACGGCATTGGTATTATTGATGCTGGGCCAATGGGCGACAAACCAGGTCTATTAAACGCTGAGCAAATTGATAACCTTGTTGAAACAATGCATGCAAACAGTAATAACGAAAGCCGACAAGCAACTGGGGCTGCAGCCAGTAATGTTGATTTGTACCAAGTTAACTGTACTTATTACAATGCATTGGGGGCAAAAGATTTTGATTATTTATTGTCTCGCGCCATTCAGTTTTTTGCACCAGGTGTTCCACAAGTTTACTACGGTGGTTTATTTGCATGCGAAAACGACATGGAGCTTTTAGCTAAAACAAATGTTGGCCGTGATATTAACCGCCCATATTTAAATGCAGATAAAATAAGCGAATCACTTGATAAGCCCGTTGTAAAAGGTTTAATAGAGCTCATTAAATTACGAAATGAACACCCAGC
Source organism: Pseudoalteromonas marina (assembly GCF_000238335.3). Lineage (NCBI taxonomy): Bacteria > Pseudomonadati > Pseudomonadota > Gammaproteobacteria > Alteromonadales > Pseudoalteromonadaceae > Pseudoalteromonas > Pseudoalteromonas marina. Next base: position 329,776 of record NZ_AHCB03000012.1, read on the forward strand.
GTTTTCTGGGGAGTTTTCAGCGCAAGGTGAAGGCAGTATGTGTTGTTTAACGTGGCAACTTGGTGAGCAATCTATTTCATTAAGTGTAGATTTTGAAGCAAGAACCGCCCTCATAACGCAAGTAAATGGTGAAGAAGAAACATCGATAAGTTTAGATTCTTTATTGTAACGAATAGAGTTTTGCTTAATAAAAAGCCAAGCTAGTTAGCTTGGCTTTTTTATTAACTGCTGGCACCAATGTCGAGTTCGTAGCTGACTTCTTGTATTTTATTTTCTTTAGAAATAAATAAGTTTGCAGCAATTACGCCTTTTTCTTCACTGTTTTGATGAATAGTACTTAACCTAGGCACGAACCGTGCTGCTTCATCAATCCCATCAAATCCAACAATACGTAGGTCTTTTCCAATTTTTATACCTTGCTTGATTGCCTCTCGCATTGTGGCGAGTGCAATTAAATCACTCATACAGATAATAACGTTAGGGCGAGGTGAAGCTGATAGTACTTCTTTTGCAGCTATATTAGCAAAGCGCTCGCTGCTTTCAGGTATGTTCCAAATGCGGTCGTCAGCAACACTAATACTTGCCTCAACTAATGCACGTTGATAGCCACGTAAACGCTGATGAGAAATTGACTCTCCGGTTTGAAACTCGTGATGTTCATAAACGCGGCATAATACGTTTTCATCGAGAAGTCTTAGCCCTAGAATGGCGACCTTATCGTTTATATTGTGCAAAACATGCTTGGCAATTTCGTAGCTAGCTTGTTCGTTATTAATGTTAACCGACGCATTGCGGTTAATGTCAAAATCGACTGTGACGACGTGTTTTGGCGTAGTTTTAAGTTGTTCTACTAATGCGTGGTTACGAGGGCGACCGTAGCAAATAAAACCATCTACAAAATCAACAACACTATTAAGATTATTATTAATACCAGAGAACAATAAAACGTTAATATTGTTTTTTTCGAGTACAGAGGTCACGCCACGCATAAAACTGCTGGCAACTGGGTCTGATACCATGTATTCAACGCTGTCGGGTAGCACCAAAGCGACAATGTTAAATGTACCGCTTCTTAATGATTGTGCTGCTTTATTTGGGCCAAAGTAACCAAGCTCTTTGCAGGCTTTGAGTATCGCTTCTCGGCGCTTTTCTGAGAGCTGATCTGGTCGATTAAATGCATTAGATACCGTTGCATTAGACACACCTAACTCTTTAGCAATACTTTTTAGGGTCCATCGAATTTGTTTACTCATTAACTACTCTTTGCCGTAAAACTACACTACACAAATTAACATATTGAACTGTTTAACATAATAAAAAATTTGGGTTTTATCGTTAATTTATTTAGTTATGAGGCTGCTGCATTTAAATTGTAAGCGATTAGTAACGCAATTAATTTATGCCTATGCAAAAAAGGTGTTTTTATAATATTTGCGGCGCCAGTACATGAACGGGTTAAATTATTTTTACCCGATAATAATGTTAAAAAAGTTACTAATTTATAACTACGGGATGAAATTTGGTTATATATTATGGTTTTAGGTTATAAACAACTTCAGTATGCTCTAGTAATAATGAGCTTGATTTTTAAACAAACTGTTGTAATCTAAATCAGGTACACCAAAATCATTACCATGGAGAGAACAATGAGAATATCTAAAGTTTTACCTTTAATTATGGCGTCGGTCTTATCAACTAATTTGGCTTATGCAAATACAGACGCACTTCCTTTGTGTGAAACTGCTGAATGTACATCGGATTTCAAAAAGCTCAGAAATTTTGCCATTAACGGTAGTAGCGAAGCTGCTAGCTTACTTGCCATTGCTTATGCAAATGGTGAAGGCGTAAGCCAAGACGAAGCATATGCCAGAAAGTTTATGTTAAGAGCTATTAAGTGGAAAGACCCTTTTGCTATACATCAGGCTTCGCATTGGTATAGAACAGGGCATATTTTTGATAAAGATGTAGCAAGAGCTGATGAGTTATTAAACCGAGTTGTTGATAGAGGTTTTCCGCCAGCTTTGGTAGACAAGGCGAAACAGTTGTTTGCTGAAAATAATAAAAATTCAGACAAATTAGCATTCGATCTGCTAATTAAGGCAAAAGAGTCAACTTATTTGCCAGCTTATGAGCTGTTAGCTGTTTTTTATGAACATGGTATAGGCACTGAAGCTAGTTTGTATCAGTCAGCTAAAATGCATAAAACGCTGGCTATTCGTGGTCATGAAGGTGCGCAAGAAAAATTAGATAAATTAGTTGCAATAATTGAACAGCAAAATATAAACATTGACGGTTTAAAGGTAAGTCAAGACATTGAGCGTTTAGATCCTGTTTTATTGGACGTCCATTCAGAAATTAAAGATTTGATTGCCAAACTAAAGACTACGGATTATGACGGTAGAAGCACTGTTTCTAGAATACAAGGTCAGGCATGTTCAGATGCGGGGAATGGTTGCTATATACAATTTAATAGAAACTCTCCAGGTATGATACCTAATGTTGTTACAGGGACAATTAAAGGTCGCTTCTTAGGTCAATAGGCCTTGACCGTTTGAAAAAGGAGAGCGTATGCTCTCCTTTTTTGTTTGTATTTAAATAATTATACTTAATTTTATTTTGCAAGCTGCTTTAGGTTATATTTGCTTATTGCTAGTATTGTATTTCTTAAGTTTTTGTAGTCATCTTTTTAGTTATTTTCCCAACTAGCTTCTTACTGCCCAGTTTATTTTCAAGGATGTTTATTGTTATGAAAGTTGTCTCAATGCTTGCGCAGTTTAGCCTTTTTATGCGAGTGATGCGTTAGCGTGCTCGGCAAGTACCAATCCTGAGCAAGTAGTGCAAGCGCAATTAGAGGCTTATAACGCACTAAATATAGGTCTATTTGCAAGCTGTCACTCGGCAGATATAAAAATTAAAAATAGCCAAGAAGGCGCTCCTGACATTATTGGGCAAGAAAGCTTAATCAAAGCGTATTAGTTTTTAAAAACAGCGCCAAAATCATTTAAAGTGATTCTTGAAAATCGAATTGTGAATGGGCCTGTGGTTGTTGATTATGAGCGGTTAACTAGGCTTGGTGAGGGGCGAGATGATATGTTTGCCGTTGCGGTATATGAAGTGCGTAATGGCAAAATTGTTAGCGTATGGTTCCCACCAACTAAATAACAAAAGCTTGCTTAAAACACCTTGAGTAGAGGCCTACAGCAAGGTGTTTTAATGTTACCACTTAAGCATATTTTCAATAACCTTTAGCTTATCGTTATAGCTTCTAATGCCAGAAGCATGCAGTAAGGCAACCGCACTAAACGAGGCTAGGTTAACTAATTGCTTATGTTGGCTTGTCATTAACTGACTGAAAATTTGGTACACCTTAGTGGGTTTAAACTGCTTGGGGCGTTTAATTTGCCATTGATCAATCCCTTTTTTTGGTAATAAACATGGAACATGGCCAGGATATGCTTGCCAAGGCGAATCTAGGGCTTCGGGGAATGCATAGCGTAAAAAATCATGATAAAAGCGATGCTTTCTTACTTGTGACGTTGGCTGCGACAAAACATGTCTAAGTACTTTCCAGGAATAAAAGGGCAGGCAAAAATCCATTTGATACTCGTCCACTTTATCGAATGGAATGGCTAAATGGTGATGCTGATCGTTAAGTAATAAAAACAGATAGTAAGCTTTTTCAAGAGGAATATCTCCAAACTCTTTTAATGAAGTTACGATATTAGCTTTTAGTCTGGCTTGCATTTTTTCAGCGTTATGGATTATTGATTTGGGGATATAAGCAAATTGTTGCGATAAATAAGCGTCAGCAAGGCGCTCAGGTTTTTGTGTTAAAGCCGCTTCGTAAACTTCATCTGAGTAGTAAATAACACCCAGCCCAACACTGCCTCCATTGCCAGACCATGCTAAACGAGGACGTGTTACTTTAGGGTGGTCTGGATGTTGGCCGTTTAACCAATGCTCGCCTAGTCTGTCTTCAATTGTTTTTGCCTGCGTATCGTTAACACGAATAACATCAAGCTCAATTTTTTGGCTTTTTGCGAACGCTGTTGCGCAGTATAAGTCTTGTGTTTGATGCTGTGAAAAATTAAGCGCGGTGATGTTTACATTTTGCCTTTTAAGCAAGCACGCAATCAACCTTGAGTCTAATCCACCCGATAGCGTAGTAAGCACGTGATTATCGTTATCAATATATTTGTTTACATTGTTAGATAGGTCTTGCTTTAAGCTATGCAGTGTTTTTTCGTAATTATCATTATTTTTAGTAAGGCTGCACCAGTCAAAATACTGTGTTTTAGTAACCCCCTTACATGATGCTTCTAGGCGAGTTCCTGGGCGAATACACGAAATTTCGTTGTAATGGGTATGCTCAAATAGGTAATACCCAAGTGTTGCATATTCCATCATTCCTTCGTGATTACAGGTAAGTGGTAAGCCTAAGTTTTTGAGTAAGCTATATTGGGTACTAAAAATAAAAGCACCTTCATAATACATATAATAAAAAGGGCGAACCCCAAGGGAATCGGTAACTAAGTTTAATACATTCGTAACCTTGTTATACCGTGCCATACAAAAAACACCTTCACATCCTGTAAGCATTGCATTGGTATAATGTGAGTTTAGGGTGTTTAAATCGTTATTTCGGTTCGCGCTTAAAAGTGGATGACCAACCAGTGTTGCAATATGCGAATCTGTTTGCAAAAAAGCATGTGGGCCAAAGGTTTCATAATCTAAACTAGCCAAGTAAAGAGCCTGTTCATGTACTTCGTTTATTGTGCCACCGTTTACTTTAGTATCTTCATTTTTAAATTTATTAATAATAAAATCATGATGTTGAGTTAGTCCTGATGCACAATAAATCCCAAAAAATTTCGCCATAACCTTTACCTGTAATTCGTTTTGATATTAATTAGGTATCAAGGTTTGTACCAAGATTAATTAATACTTTGCTAGAGATTCGCAGTACTAATTGAATTTTACTTTTGAGGTACAAATTAATTGCCTCAAAACAAAAAACTATATAACTTATTAAAGTGAATACATTTTATAAAAGTAAATTTATCAATCAGCAGGAAAGCCGAATGAACAATGAAATACTCAAATCATCTACTGCTACGTACCAAAGTGGTGTGGTAAAAGCCGATGGTAAACTTTATGTAACGCAAGGTGAGGTAAGTTTTGAGCCATACAATGAACGTGCTGGTTTAGGACCTTATACTTTAACACGCAGCGCAATCGTAAAAATTGAAAAGTCAGTAGGTACAGGTGCTGGCATTTTACCACTTACAAGCGATGCAATAACAATCACCTTAGAAAATGAAGATACTTATGATTTTATTATAGCAACCCCTGATGAATGGATTCGTTTACTCAAGCATTAATCAATCAGTAAAGCTGGTATTTGGGCATAATTATTTTAAGTGTGTGTTAAGTTAAATAGCATCAATAGTTTCCTGCTTTAATTATTAAAAAACAACAAAAGGATTTGAATGATGGTTAAAATATCTATGCTAAAACTTTCTACTAGCTGCTTAATTATATCCTTTATGGGCTTTGCAAATAGCGCAGTATTACCGAAAACGGATAAGCAATGGCAAACAGTGACAGAAAACGATATTCGCGCTGCTTATAGCATTACCGAAAAAAATCACCCCGGTATGTTTGATATTAATAACATTTCGTTTCCTGATTTATTAAAACAAGCCAAAGCAGAGGCGCTTGCTCTGTCTAAGCAAATGAGTGGGCCGCAAGCTCATGCAGCGGCAATTGCACGTTTTAGCACGGTGTTACAAGATGGTCATGCTGGTGCGTTTTCAAGCATCGACAGGCCTGCGCGACGCTGGCCCGGTTTTAGTGCTTTATGGCGAGGTGATGCCCTAAAAGTGTATTACAGTGAAATTAGCACTATTAAAAAAGGGGATATTGTAAGCCAATGTGATGGGCAAAGTACTGAAGCTTTGATGCGCAAAAGAGTGTTTAAATTTCATGGGCAAGTTGCTCAACCGGGGCATTGGTGGCAGCAAGGTTGGCGGTTACTAACGGATGTAGGGAATCCATTTTTAGTCCCCCTAAAAGAATGCGAGTTTGTTAAACCCAATGGCAATACCTATAAACAGGTTTTAAATTGGTCTGTAAGGCCTAAATCAGTCAGTAAGCATTTAGAAAATGCCTACAATGGTGATGAACTTCCCATTGATTTAATCTGGCCTGAAAAAAACATTGCGTGGATTGCTATGGCCAGCTTTTCAGTAAATGATAAACAAGCAGCTGACTACAAAAAAGTGTTTGAAAAAATACAACAGCAACGTAGCAAGTTACTTACTGCAAAAGCCGTGGTATTAGATTTGCGCCATAATCAAGGTGGCTCATCTTATTGGAGCTCACAAATAGCCAAAGAATTATGGGGCAAAAAAGTAGTAGAACAAAAAACAGCTGGTACTACTCAAAACGAGCAAGTGTGGTGGAGAGCGTCAAAAGATAATACTGACTATGTAGAGTCTTTATTAGACGTTGTAAAAGATCAGCCTGAATTATTGAAAATAGTTAAAGCTGTAGCTGCGGGCATGGCTTTATCGCTTAAAAGTGGTGATCCATTTTATGTAGAACGAGAGTCTACTACGCTAAATATCCTACCAGAAGAGCCCTTATTGAGTGACTTTAAAACCAAGGTGTTTGTTATAGTGCCGCCGCAATGCGCCAGTGCTTGTTTAGATGCGCTTGATAAGTTTAAGCTTTTTGAAAATACCACGTTGTTTGGTGCACCCAGTAGCGCTGACTCGCTGTATATGGAGGTACGTTTAGCCGATTTACCTTCAGGCTTAGGTAAAGTTGTAGTGCCAAATAAAGTATATGTAAATAGAGCGCGAGGGGCAGGTGATTTTTACAAGCCAGATATTGCGTATAACGGCGTTGATTGGACAACGAATATACTATTAGAGCAGATTAAGCGCATCCCATAGCTTAAAAATAAAAAGACCCCCAGGCATTGGATTGTCCAACTATTGGGGGTCACTCCACTTTAGAGCGGTTTTTATTTGGTATTTACTTAAGTTTAGTTACCCATTGAGTATCTAAAACCAAATGCATAACGCGGTCCGTATTGTGCAGCGCTTAAGAACTGGCTTTCAAAACGACTGAACGAACGCTCTGTCTCGTTTGTTAAATTAACGCCTTCAAAGAATACGGTAGTGCTTTCATTCACTTCGTAGTTAACGCTAATGTCCCACTGTAAATATTCTTCAGCATATTGTGGAGGAGCCGTAGCACCCGAATCCGGTAGGCCTTGCGCAATTAGGTATTCATCACGCCATGCACCAGTAATTTTAACTGATAAGCCATCTTTTTCGTAAAAACCTTGTAGATTGGCAGAATCACTCAGACCAGCTAATACAGCTTGAGATGCAAGGTAATAGTTGTCGTACTCTACATCACCGTCAACAATAGTGGCATTAAAACCAGCGCCAAAACCTGACTCGCCGAATAAGTGCTGTATCGCAAACTCAACACCATTTACTTTACGAGAACCTACGTTTTCTGGTGAGTTGATTGTCCACTCTATTAATGGATCAGTTGCTGAGTCAGGAAGTACACGGTTGTTTTCGCCAATTCCTACGCCATTTGCCACAATCTCATTATAGATAGCAGAGTCAGTTGCCTGCTCGCCACGTCCTTCAATTGCGGTTACTGCATTATTCCAGCGTTGACCTAAATAAACATCATGCAGGCCTTCAAACGTGGTTGTTACTTGCGTGTTATCAATCCAATTATCTACATCTTTCCAGAACATACCCACTGCAGCGTAGCTACCTTCATTGTAGTAATATTCAAGGCTAAGATCGAAGTTTGTTGATTTAAACGGTTGTAAATTTGGGTTACCACGGCTACCGCTTCTTGAGTTTAACTTAGGTGATGGTGTTAGGCTTAAGTTACCAAGCATATCGCCAAGGGTAGGGCGTGTGATTGTTTGGCCCCAAGATACACGTGACACTAAGTTATCAGAAAGGTCGACTTTTACATCTATCATAGGTAGAAGAAGATCGTAATTACCTTTGTAATCAACCTCAACTAATTCGCCGCCACTGGCAAATTCAGTTAGCCACTCAGAACCACCTGCCCAATATACTTGCTGAGCAACACGGCTTTTAGCTGGGCTTACGATGTCAGTTTCTTCGTAACGAAGGCCTAAATTTACAAAAACATCGTAGTCGCTGACGTTAAATACCCAATTTGTAGAAAGGTAAACACTGATTGTTTCTTCTTCTACTTTGTTAGTTGGGAAGCCATCAAAAGTACCTATTTGGTAAACATCACTGCCTATTACGTCTTCAGTTAAAAAAGCGCTTTGGCGAGCAAATGCTTCATCAAGATCATAAGTGTAAGCATAGCCTGGCGCTACACCGTTAGGACCAAATGAAAACTCGTCAAGAAAGCCACTTAAATCAACTCGCTCGAACATACTATCTGGGAATATCTCAGCAAATGTACCGTTATTAAAGCCTGGTGCATTGGCATTATTAGAGCCACCCCAGCCACTAAGTGTTTGTTTAGTGTATGCAGCACCAAATTTTACTGTTTCTAAACCAATGTCAGTGTATGTAAATAGTTTACCGTCTAGTTGTACTTGAGATACTTCTGATTCACCGGGGGTTCTTGTAAATATACTAAAGTTAGAGCCAATTTGGTTTGGGTCAACTTCTTGCGTGCCGTTATTCCAATTTACATTAAAACCAGGTACGTCACCTTCACGGAAAGAGTACTCTTTAGTTGAAATGTCTGCCGAGCCTAAAATGATTCGTGCGTTAGCGCCTAAGCCAGGATCTTTACCATTATCGGTCGTTGTTTTAGATGTGTGAGCATCAAAGTTAAAGCTCAGGTTTTCGGTTGCTAACCACTCAACGTTAATACCTGTTGCTTTTGAATCTACTTCTGATGTTTCACGAAATGCAGTAAAGGATGCATCGTCACCTGCAGAGTTGTAATAAACAGCTGTGCCATTTTCATCAAGTTCATAAGCATTGGCATTACCACCAAACGATCCGTTCCAAATACCCCAAGACAATGAGTTATTCCCGGTCGTTGCTTGTGAAATCGTATGATCAAGCGTAAAAGTTAGGTTATCTGTTGGTGCAAACTGAAATGTTGCTTGCGCATTTAAGCGCTCACGTTGAATGTCATCTTTTGCAAAACTAACTTCTTGCGGAAAGAAAGCGGCTGAAACAAATTCACCATTTTCCCCAGCGTTTGGGTCAAAGAATTGTTTAGCCGGGTTACCTTCAGCATCCATTGGGCGATTATCAACAATATTAGCTGCATCAACCGAGAGATTTGGATTAACTAACCAAGAGCGAACATTTGCTGCTTGTCGTTGAAAATCACGACGATGATATGAAAAGTTAGCCGACACACCAAAACGTTCGTCATCAAAGGTGTTACTGTAGATACCTGCAATTTCAGGTGTTACTTTATCGCCTTCTTCTACAGATGTATCGTGAATACCTTTAGCCATAAAAGAAAAGCGTTCACCTGGCTTTTGTAATGGTTTTGCGGTAACAATATTGACAGTTGCACCCAATCCACCGGTTGGTGAATCAGCGCGTGCAGTTTTCATTACTTCAAGTGAACTTACACCTTCTGATGATAAGTTTTCAAAGTTAAATGAGCGTGTAAAACCTGTTCCCGCCATTTGGCGACCATTAAGTGTTACCAAGTTAAACGATGGACCAAAACCACGAACAGTAATTTGGCTACCTTCACCGTTTGAGCGGCTGACAGATACGCCAGTAATTCGTTGTAATGATTCTGCTAAGTTTGTATCTGGGAACTTACCCATTTCTTCAGCTGAGATGGCGTCAACTACACCAGAAGCATCTCGTTTTACATCCATTGAACGGATTAATGATCCGCGAATACCTTTTACTTCAATGATTTCTAGTTCAGGTTCAGCAGTATTTTCTTCTGCTGCATAGGCTAAATTAAATGTACTTGCAGCGATGATAAGTGACACAGAAGCTGCTAACTGGCTCTTTTTAAAAGTGAATGTGTTCATAATTGCTCTGCTTTTCTAAATTTATTACAGTTAGTGGGTGCCTATTTAGAGGCACCTACCATTCAATGGTTGTTCTACGGGTTTGCGATAATTACGTTATCGATACGATAAACCGCGCCTTCACCCGTACTCCATGCTGGGAAAACCATTAACACGTTGATATCACTGATGTCTAAACCGGCGTCAAAAAGTGATTGCAATGTAAATGTGTACGTTTGCCATTGACCAATAACCGGTACTTGACCTTCAACACTTTCTGCAAGAGGAAGCTCCACTGCAGACGCAGCGCCAGTTGATTCAATTTTAAATAACCATTGAGCGTCTGTTGCGTTAGGTGGAGTCACCATTTTCATTTCAAATTGTACAACCCCATTTGCAAGGATAGACGAGGCATCAAAAGAAACACCTTCATCGGCTAAAAAGCCCATAACAGTTGGCGCTGAGCCAATTACAAATTCAGCAACGGTACCGTGATCGCTATCGTCTGTTTCTTCAGTAGGTGTTGAACCACCACAACAATCCCATATGCTCCATTGCTCAGCAGCAGTATCTTGGAATATTGTAATTTCACTTCCTGCAGTAGATGCTGCACTTGGGTCATAAATTTTAGCGTTATCTACACGGTAAACTGCGGCTTCACCCGTTCCCCATGCTGGGAAAATCATAACAACATCTATCGCGCTAACATCTAAACCTGCACCTGCTAGGTCGGCTAAGGTGTAAGTGTAAGTTTTCCATTCACCTGCAACTGGCGCGTCACCTGCGTCTGTTAACGGAAGCTCTACCGCTGAGTCACCCTCATTAGATTCAATTTTCATTAACCAAGTTGAGTCAGGGTTATTAGGGTTTGACATGACTTTTAGTTCAAACTGCAGAACGCCATTTTCTAAAATACTAGTCGCATCGAATGGTGTGCCGCTTCCGCCTGCAGAAGTGCGTGTGTTAAAGCCCATTACTGTAGGTGCTTCACCAATGCTAAACTCTGCAGTTAAACCGTGTTCTTCGTCGTCTAATGCTTCAACTGGTGTTGAACCACCACAGCAATCCCACATAGGCCAATCTAAACTTTGTCCGTTGTCGAATAAAACAACTTCAGGAGAAGCACCCAAGTCACCTTCAATTGCTACATTGGTGATAAGGTACTCAGCACCTTCACCTGTTTGCCATGCAGGGAATACCATAAGCACATCAATTGCGCTTAAATCTAGGCCTTTTTCTTGAAGTAGTGATAATGGAAAGGTATATGTTTGCCATTGACCAGTTACAGGTGTTACACCTTCATTGCTTTCACTTAATGGTACGTCGCCTGTATTTGGGCCACCGTCACCTGCTTCTGCTTTAAGTATCCATGTAGTATCCGACGTTGGAGGTGTTACCACTTTCATGTCAAACGTTAAACGGCCGTTTAATTCAAGTAATGGAGATGCATCAAATGGAGACGATGTTCCTGTAAAGTCGTCTGGAAAGTGACCACCGCGCGTAGAGAAGCCAAGCACAGTTCCGTTGTTATCATTTATATTAAATTTAACAGCGTCACCTTTGTCTGCATCAGTAATAACCTCTGGTACAGTGCCGCCACAACAATCCCATGCAATCCAGTTAGCGTCTAGGCTACCGTTAAATACATCAAGGTTTCGGGCTACGCCGTCGCTTGGTGGGGTAGGTACAGGTGCTGCACCTTCTACAAGTGCGTCGTCTAGGCTGTCGTAACCTGGGCGAACTGTTTCACAACCTTTGCCTGTGCTTGGGTCTGATGCACATTCGTATACTCGAACGTAATCAATTTCAAAGCTTTGGCCTTGTGCAAATGCGTCTGCATCAATACCTAGGTTGTTAACGTTTTCAGGCCAATCGCCACCCACTGCATGGTTTAATATAAGGTAGAAATCTTTATCGAAAGGGGCGTTATCCCAATGTGTTGTAAGTTCGCCGCTTCCTTGTTCAAAGTATTCTGCAAACCAGCCTTTGTGTTTAAGGCCAACAGCTTCGTCTTTTGAATTGAAACGAACTTCAGAACGACGTTGTGTAGCGTAAAGGTAATCATCTACATACCAGCGGATTTCACCCTCTTGCCACTCAATAGCGTAAGTATGAAAATCATCAGCTGGGTTCATATCTTCAGGTAACAAATAAGCTTTACCTGAGCTAGAGTTATTTGGCCACTCACGACCGTAATGAAGAGTACCGTGCACGTAAGATTCAATAGTGCCATCTTCAGCGGCTACTTTTAGATTTACAGCTTCTAAAATATCAATTTCACCAGAACGTGGCCAAGTGCCATACTCTTCATCAGTTGGCATCATCCAAAATGCAGGCCAGCTACCCTGACCAGACGGTAATTTTGCGCGCATTTCAAAGCGGCCGTATGTAAAGTCTGCGTTGTAACGGGTATTTAAGCGGGCTGATGTGTAAGGTTTAGCTGCGCCTTCTTCTGCAGGGAGTGCGACGATGTTCAGCATGCCGTCTTTGATAAAGGCATTTTCTTCGTTATCGGTATAACATTGCTTTTCGTTGTTACCACCACCAGCACAGTTTAATTCAAAGTTCCATTTGTTTGTATCAATGCTAGTGCCGTCAAATTCGTCATTCCATACCATGCGCCAGTCTGAGACTGGCTCTGAAGAATTAACGACTTCTGTATTTGTGTTTGTTGTTGCAGCGTCACCACCACAGCCCGCCAAAGACGCTAATGAAATAGCTGCCAGAAGGCGTGTAATGCGTGTTGTTTCAATGTTCATAACTGAACCCCGTTCAACTGATAATTGTCAGAATATGTGTTTAAGTTTAGTTGATTTTATAGCTTTTATACCTTCTGTAAGCGCTTACATTTACGTGTGTAATTGTAAGCGCTTACAAATAATATTGTGCAGTTGTGGTTTGGTCAACATATTTGTCTAAATTATTTACAATTAATTTACTGTTTAACGAATAAATAGTAGTTCTAAAATCATTAAACTGCATAATTTTGTTTAATGATTTTATTTTTTAAGAGGATAGTTGTTACTTTTTTTGAAATGGCATGGTTAACAAAGCCCAAAGCGACGCGTTTTGCTTTTCGCTTGGGTATTCTTTTAGGCCTACATCTATGTCGTTATCGGTTTTTTGCGCTTCATTTTTGTAACTACCAAACAGTTTATCCCACCAAATAACGCTAAATCCGTAGTTTGAATTGGTTTCGCTCACGCGTTGGCTATGATGAATACGATGCAGTATTTGGGTCATTAAAATTAATCGAAGTGGTTTTTCTATTGCTTGTGGTAAGCGTATATTTGCATGATTAAATAATGCTAATCCATTAAGTGCTATTTCAAATATTAATACAGCAATAGCGGGTACACCCAAAGCGGTAACGGCAATCAATTTTATAAGTATGCTGAGTACTATTTCGATAGGGTGAAACCGCAAGCCGGTACTGGTATCAATATGTGCATCAGCGTGGTGTACGCGGTGCAAACGCCACAAAATAGGCACCTGATGAAAAAGCCGGTGCTGCCAATAAATAAGTATATCAAGCAGTAGCATACTTAAAATAATAGCAACAATACTTGGTGTGGCTATTTGATTAAATAAACCAATGCCGTGCTCTTGGTTATAAAGCGCTACGGCGGTTAAGCCTATGGGTACACTTAAGCGGGCAATTAGTGATGAAGCAAACACGAGTCCAAAATTAGCATACCATCGGGTGCTACTTTTTATAGGCGATTTGCGTGCGGGCATACGCGATTCTAGCAGCATCATAATAACCAAAATGCTAAAAAAGAACCCTAAACGCCACCAAATTTCATTACTCATTGGCTTGTGTAACCTCATTAGCTTCTTGGAGTTTTAACGTGTTATATCCACCATGTATACGTGTAAAAATAGTAATGGCGCACGCAGTGGCAAAAATACTCGCCATTATGGCAAAGTGCTGCGGCCAAATACAAAAGGCAATAAACAGCGCTATGGTTTCTGTGCCTTCGGTTAAACCATTTAAGTAGTAAAAGCTTTTGTATTTAAACTGAGGTTTTTCAAGCTTAAATTTTTCGGCGGCTATGGCAAAGGCTAAAAAGCTTGAACCTGTGCCTATAAAGGTGGCGAGTAATATGCTACCTGCAATGGCGTTTTGCTCGGGGTTTGCCAAAATAAAACCTAGCGGAATTGCCGCGTAAAATAAAAAGTCGAGGGTAATATCTAAATAGCCGCCAGCGCTTGAACTTAAATTTGCATGGCGTGCCAATGCGCCATCTAGCCCATCTAAAATACGATTTAAAGCAATAGCCGTTAACGCTGCGTACCACATTTCAAACGCAATTAATGGCACAGCTAATAGGCCTATTAAAAAACCGACCACAGTAAGTTGGTCGGGCGTTATGCCGCGTTTGTGCATTAACGCCACAACAGGAGTTAACAGTGGCTTTATTACCGGGGTTATGTATTTGTCTAACATGCTTGGTGCCTTGTACTTTTTGTGCGTTTATTTGGCTAAATTTAAGGTAATCAGTTTGCCGTTTGCGGCTTCTGCATCGCTATGATGGTGGGTGACCATAATAGCGGGCAGTTTATGCTCACGTATTTGGCTAAATACCAGCTGGCGGGTATCTACTCTTAATTGGGTGTCGAGCTTGCTAAAGGGCTCATCAAGTAAAATCGCTTTTGGCTCGCTTAATAGCATACGCAATAAAGCAACGCGGGCTTGTTGCCCACCTGAGAGGTTGTCGGGGTGGCGATTAGCCATGCCCTTTAATCCAACTTGTTCAAGGGCGTGCTCTATTTTTTCAAGGCGCTGTTTTTTATTGCCTTTAGGCATAGCAAAGGCAATGTTACCGCTTACCGACAAATGCGAAAATAATAACGCATCTTGATAAAGCACGCCTATGTGGCGTAAATGTGCGGGTAAGTTATTAATATTTTCGCCGTTAAGCCACACTTCGCCATTTGCGCTAAAACCACTGGGTAATGTGCCGGTAAGCCAATTTAATAAACTTGATTTACCACTGCCTGATGGCCCCATAACAGTGAGTATTTCGCCGCCTTTTACTTGCTCGTTTAAGCTTAGTAATTGCTCGTGTTGACGATAAAGCTCACAATTTTTAATCTCTAAAGATGACTGCATTAAAAACCTTTTAATTTATGGGTTAGCGATGGGCGCTTTTAAAAAAGTACTTAGGTAACACCCAAGCCAGTATAAAGCCAATGAGTGGCAATGCCATTTGCATAATGGCATACACCGCACTGGTACGCCTACTTGCGCCATTAGCAAGGGTAACCGCTTCGGTTGTTATAGTTGCAATGCGCCCGCCACCGGCTAAAAGTGTAGGTAAATATTGGCCAAAGCTAATGGCCAAACCAAGTGCGGCCGCAATTAAAATAGGGGCAAATAACTGGGGTAATTTTACTTGTAAAAACACTTTGCAGGGTGTTGCGCCAAGGCTTGCTGCTACATGAGCAAAGCGAGGGTCTAATCGCCTATAACTGCTCGCAAGCGATAAAAACACATACGGCAGTACAAACAATAAATGGGTAAATACCACATTAAAAAACGCGGCTTGGTTATTTACTAGTTGTTGCAGCCACACTAGGCCAAATAAAAACGCAATACTTGGTACAAGCAGCGGTAAATAAATAATTAAGCTGGTAAAGCGCGACATGGGTTTTGCACTTAACTGCTCTGACTCTAAGCACAAAAGGGTAATAATAATGGCAAATAACGTAGTAACTAGCCCTATAGCAAGGGTATTAAAAAGCGGGCTTTGCATTTGCATTAGCGCACTTTTAAAGTGAAGTAGCGTGAGCTGATCGGGCAGTGCCGCCGGAAAACGCCAAAATCCGGCAACCGACCACATAATTAAGCCAATTAATGAAAGCAAAATAAAGCCAATTACAAATACTGTTAATACGGTTGTTATTTTTTGCCAATAAACACCGCCATATTCTCGCTCGCCATTGGTGAGTAAATCACTAAATAATGCTTTTATGGTTTTTTCGCCGCCAAGCCAAAGTGCTAGCAAACCGCCAGTAAGGACAAGCTGCAATAACGCCCCCGCAGAGGCTTTAATACGCAGGTTTAAATCTACATCGTTAAACCAGTGCATAATAGCCACTGCCAAGGTGGGTGGTGTATTTGGCCCTAGAATAAGTGGCATTTCTACACTTGCGCTGGCATAAGCCAATACGGCTAAAATGGGTAGGCGCAGTAATGGGTAAAGGCTTGGTAATACTACTTTAAAAAAAGCAGTCATAGGGCAGTAGCCTAAATTAAGCGCGACTTTATGTTGTTGGCGCAGTTTTTTGCCAAGCTCAGGTTGGGCAAGCACACCTAGCGCCATTAACAGTAAAAAAGGCAGCTCTTTAAGGGTTAAGCCTAAAATTATACTAATACCAAATGCGTCATGCGGAAACATGCCGTTAGGCGCAAGTTCCCATCCACTAAACCAAGGCGATACTAAACGCGAGATCATTCCCGAAGGAGCAATTAAAAAACCAACCGCTATAGCTGCTGCTGCGTGGGGTATTACGAGTATTGGGCTGAGTAAACGCTGAATACGGTTAAGCCACGGGCTATTAAAAAATGTCGCTAAAATCATTAACGTTATGATAAAGGCAAGTAAGGTACTTATTAATCCGCTGCCAACACTTAGCATACCCATGTGTGTTAGGCCGGGTGTTTGCATAAGCATAGTAAAGCCATGTAGGCCAAGTGTTGTGTGCTCAAGTACCGGCGCATAGCCAAAAGCGGGTAATAGCACGCTAATTAAGCCCCCTATTACCGGCAAAATTAGTAATGCCAGTAAAAAGCGTGGACTTAATGTAACTAATTTACTAAACATATCGGCGCTTTTATGTGGTTTAAGCGTTGGGCTTGCTGCTAACTTATTTGAAACAACACTCATTGGCTTACTCCAAAACGTGTTTGCCACCCTTGCATAATAGCGTTTACCCAGCTTGGGTGTGGCTCATTTAGCGTGCGTTTAATACTATTCAAAGGCAGCGCGCTTGGATGCGGTTGCGTTGTTTTAAATAAGGCTTGTTGCTGTGGTGTTAGCGTTGATTGAATAAGTACGCTTTTATCGCCCCATATAGACGCTTTTTGTTTTTGAGCTTGCGCCTCTGGGCTTAATAAAAAATTAGCCACTAACTGCGCACTTTGTGCATGGCTTGCATTATAAGGTATGGCTACAAAGTGGGTGTTACTTAAACTGCCATCTTGCATTGCATAACTGCGAATACTTTTTGGTAAATCATAACGTTTAACGGCGGCGGGTACTTCGGGTGCTGAAAACGTAAACGCTATGCTTAGCTCTGTGTCGCCTACTAAGCGGCGCATTTGTGCACCACTTTGCATAAAGTGTTTACCGCCGCGCCAAAGTGTTGGGTGCAGTTTATTTAAAAAGTCCCATAATGGGTTTAGTACTTGGGCTGTGTTTTGTGCAGTAGCTAGCTGATTTAACTGTGCTTTAAGTGTGTCATCGCTTTGTTGATGTAGCATAACAAGCGCGTATTTTAAAAAGCTCATGCCTAAAAAGTCAGGCGGCTTTGGGTAGCTAAAGCGCCCTGGGTTTTGGGCGCTCCAGCTAAGTAATTGGTTTAGGGTTTTTGGTAGTGTGTTATTTGCAGTGCCGTCAATTGCTAAACTGTCGTAGTAAAAGGTGAGTGAAGCTTGGCCCCAAGGAGCTTCCATCCCGTTGGTGGGTATTCCAAAATCAAAATTAACAGCGGGGTTATTGTCAGGGTCGGTGTAGCTAAAATTAGGCAGCTTATTAGCCCATTGTTTAAGTAATAACGAGTGCTCGCTCATGGTGGCAAAGTTAGCACCGTTTATCCAAATTAAATCTACGCTGCCTTTATCGTTATTGTTTGCTGATTTTTCGGCAAGTACGCGGCTTACTGCTTCACTGGTATCGCTTAGCTTTACATGTACTAAGTTTATGTTGTATTTGGCTTTTACTTGCTGGGCAGCCCATTGAATATACGCATTTATTTGCGCATCTCCACCCCATGCATAAAAATATACGCTTTGGTCTTTACCTAAGCTTTCAACTTGCTGCCAACGGCTTTGTAATTGTGTACTTGCTAGGCTTTTAAAGCTAATAACAAGGCAAATGCAAAACGCGACACAGCAAAAGCTGTATCGCGATAATGTTTGCCAACATTTATTGGCGAGCATTTAAATCCCAGTTGTAGTCTAAAAATTTAACTTTCATGTCGTTATTTTTAAGCGCTTTTTGCTGAGCGGGTATCAGTTTTAGTGCTTCAGGGTATTGCATAAAAAACTGTTGCAGCGTATGCGCACCTTTAAAGCCTTGTTCAAAATCATCGCCGTACCACTTAAATATTGAAGACACACTTAGTGTGTTATCTTGCGCTATATTGCGGGTCATGTCTGATAAAAAACGTACCGTTTGCGCTTGCAATTGGCTTTCTAAATCAATGGCTGTGTAGGCTTCTTCACGTAGTGCTGGGCAGCCAATACTTGCGCAATTTACAGCAAAGTGAATACGTGGGTCGTTGTATTTACCACTGCCACGTATTAAACCATGTTCTATATCATCAAGGCTGCGCGTTTTACCAAGTAATGGCACAAACTCTTTGCTCCATGGTGAGCTAAAAAAGCTGCCTAAATCTTTAATTGACTTAAGATCTGGGTATTTTGTTAATATAAGCTCAACAGTAAAGGCGTTATATGCGTTAATTAAAAACGCCAGCTGCTTAGGTTTTTCCCATGTATCAAACTCATTTTGCGTAACAGCCGATAGCGAATCTAAATAGGTTTTAAGCTCGCTGTGCTTAGCTTTTATTGCTACGTAATCAACCTCAGTGCTGTGGCCATGGTTTATAGCCACAACATGGTTGTTTAATAATGTATTCCAGCCCTCGTGCATATTTTGAGCTTTGCTTGCAAACGATGTTGCAAGCAAAGCAGACCCTAACAATAGCGCTTTTAAAGGTGTTTTAAACATATTAGCCTCTGCGCCATGTGTGGTATTTTTCAAGCATGTTAAGTACTTTTTCAGGTGCGTGAGCGCGTTTCCACTCGCCTGCTGCGTACTTGTTACCTTCAGCCCACGTGGGGTAGCTGTGAATAGTACCCAGTATTTTGTTAAGGCCTAAACCGTGTTTCATTGCCAGTACAAATTCAGCTATTAAATCGCCAGCGTGCTCAGATACCACTGTAACACCCAGTATTTTGTCTTTGCCTTTTGGTGTAATTACTTTAATGAAGCCTTTGGTGGCGCTGTCGGTAATGGCGCGGTCTAGCTCTTCAAATTCAAAGCGAGTGATTTCATAGTCAATGCCTTTATCAATAGCGTCTTGCTCGTTTAAGCCAACACGTGCTACTTCTGGGTCAATAAACGTAGTCCACGGAATAACACGGTAATCTACTTTAAACTTTTTAAGATTACCAAATAAGCCATTTACAGCGGCGTACCAGCCCTGATGAGCGGCTACGTGCGTAAACTGATACGGACCTACAATATCGCCAGCGGCAAAAATGTTAGGGTAAAGCGTTTCTAGGTATTCGTTAGTAACTACAGTACGGTTAGTTTCTATGCCTAGCTCTTCAAGGCCGTAACCTTTAAGGTGAGCGCTTCGGCCCACAGCACATAGTAGCTCATCGTATTCAATATCGATTTCGGTATCGTTATGTTTTACCACAATGAACTTTTTGCCATCGCGCTCTTCACAGCGTAGAGCTTGATGCGAGGTTAAAATGTTTACGCCGCTCTCAATAAGCGCTTCGTGAGCAAAGGTAGACACTTCTAGATCTTCTTTGATCATGATGCGTTCGCTCATCTCAATTTGCGTAACGCTTGATCCTAAGCGTGCAAAACTTTGTGCAAGTTCGCACCCAATTGGGCCGCCGCCAAGTACAACAAGCTTTTTAGGGGCTTCTTCAAGCTCTGCAAATTTAGTCCATAATGTATCGCTTGTTACATAGCCTGTTTCTTCAATACCAGGTAATGGCGGTACAAATGGGCGTGCGCCAGTGGCAATAACAATAGTACGGGCTGTTAATGTTTGTGTGCCGCCATCATTAAGTTTAATTTCTACAGTCCACGGGTCTAATAATTTACCGTAGCCTTTAACCACATCTACACCAAGGTTTGTGTAACGTTCAACGCTATCATGTGGTGCTACATCGGCAATTACTTTATGTACACGTGCCATTACTTTTTTAAACGAAAACTGCGGTGTTGCGTTTTCTAAGCCGTAGTGTTCACCGTTGCGAATTTGCTCGGCAATTTTAGCGCTTTTAATAACGGCTTTACTTGGTACACACCCGTAGTTTAAACAGTCGCCGCCCATTTCGCCGGCTTCAATTAGGGTTACTTTGGCTTTAACCGCTGCTGCAATATAGCTTGTCACTAAGCCGCCAGCACCTGCGCCAATAACAATCATGTTGCGATCGAACTTTTTAGGTTTAGTGTAATTTTTGTATACGCGACGTTTTTTAAACACGTTTAGGATTCCTTTAGCAATAAAAGGGAACACACCCAATAAAGCGAATGATAAAATAAGATCGAGCGATAAAATGCCAGATAAGCTCTCGATTTGCGCAAGTTGCGTACCCGCGTTTACAAATACAAAAGTACCTGCGAGCATACCTACCTGACTTACCCAGTAGAAGGTCCACGATTTAATTGCAGTAACACCCATTAGTAAGTTAATTAAAAAGAACGGGAATACGGGTACTAAACGAAGGGTAAATAAGTAAAACCCACCTTCTTTTTCAACGCCTGCGTCAATAGCGTCTAAGCGCTCTGGAAAACGTTGTTTAATTGTATCGCGCAGTAAGTAACGCGATACTAAAAAGGCAAGCGTAGCACCTACCGTAGAGGCAAACGAGGCGACCAATAAGCCTTCAACTAAGCCAAATAATGCACCTGCGGCCAGTGTTAATATAGCCGCACCCGGTAAAGAGAGAGCCGTTACTACCACATAAAGCAAAAAGAAGCCGCCAATAACAAGCAACGGTGACTCTGCTTTGTACTGATCAAATTGATCCATTGACCCTTTTAAGCCATCAAGTGTTAGTAACTGGTGTAAATTAAAATGAAAGAACGCGCCAATAGCAGCGGCGGCAATCACTATTAATAATAATTTTTTTATCATGTTCTCTCTCTTAATTAGGGCCTATTAACCTTTTTGGATTGCACTAGGTAAATCCTTTGGGCTGAACCTGTTTAGCATTAATTTTACTTTAACGCCTATGAGGAATAACCACACCACATAGGCTTTACCTCGCTTTATAAGAAGCAAATTTATGTATATTTAAGCTTTAAAGCTAAATATTCATAAATATTAAAACTTATGAGTCAGAGTCAGCTTGGCATTTATTGGCAATTCAGGGAATGCCAAGGTTGCGCCAAAGTAGCCGCCTTCAAAAACAGGACGCCAATTTTTTTGGTTTGTGATGTTATTTACATCTAAACGTAACTTAGTACTAGGCGTAAATGCATAGCTAGTATTTACGTTTAGCGTGTACTGATCACGAATTTTAACTGTTTGTAAAAAGTCTAATGGGTAACTCTTTGTATATAGACCTGAAAAACCAGTTTGCCATTTCGAGGTAATTGAATAATTACCATTGAAACTAAACGATTGCTCTGGAATACCTTGTACTTGACTGTTTGACGGTGCAAATGGTGTAAAGCTTGGCGCGCCAACGCCCGTACCAGCAATAATGTCTGGGCGTGAGTTATCAAACGCATCAGCGACTTGAGCGGAATCTTGGCTGCTTGCAGAGTTATCGTAGCGGGCATCTATGTAGCTGTAGCCCGCACTTAGCCAATAAGGGTAAGCATCGTAAAATACTTGGCTTTCAAAGCCCGTAGTACGAATACCCGTATTGCTGCCATCGCGATTACGCAAGCTGCGGCGTTGACTAAATACAGCGCCATCGGCATACCAATCACTGTCGATTGGGGCATATTTTAAACCAAATTCTACGAGTGTGTTTTCTGTTGCAAAGTTTTGTGCACTAATTACGTTGCCGCCACCCAGCACATTACCGCCAGCCATACTATTTGATGTGGCCTCGTTATAACTTGCAGCACCGTAGCCTGTGAAATCAGCATTTAGTTTGTAATTAAAGCTTACCTGACCTGACTGAAGTGTGTCGTTAATGCTATCACTTGCTGCAGTTTGGCCTTGTGGTGCAATAGGATCACGTGCTTCTACATCATAATAATCTACCCGGTAACCTAGGCTTGTATGAAGTTTATCTGTCCAATCCGAGTCTTGCTGAATAGCAAAACCTGTTTGCCATGAACGTGAGTCAGTGGTGTCTGACAGGTTAAAGTCGCCGCTGCCGTCGTTATCTATATCGTACTGTGCACCAGGTGATACGAACACACCCGGGCGAAGCTCAACCAAACGTGCCTTTTGTGCGTCTGTTAAAGGAATGCGGCGGTTTGATAATGGGCCAGTTAAATCAATAGGTGAGTCGGCCTCTGTGGTGAACTGGCTGTAGCCAAGCACTTTGTTATAGCGTACGTCAAAAGCAAAAATAGTTTGTTGTTCGTCGTTCCAACTATACGTTAGTTCTGTTCTATTTTGCGCCGTGTCGGCGCCGTCAATAATTTCAACAAAGCTATTTTGGGCAATCTCTTCACGCTGTAAATGTTGAAAGTAGGTGATGTTTTTAAGTGAGGCATTTGCACTTAGCTCACGTTTATAAATACTGTGAATTAAATAGGTTGTAGCTTCGTTTTGGTTATCAGGGTCAGTAAGTACAGTGCTGCGATCAATGTTTACTTGCCCAGTAGGCGACACAATCGAACCCGCCGCCGGTACTGTACTGCCATTTGCTTGCACGCCTTGGCCAGTAATATAAAGGCCATCATCAATTAAAGCTTGGGTAGGGCGGTTAATACCGGCGTTGTCGGTAAATTCGACTTGGTATAGCTCAAAGTTAATATCCCAAGTGCTTTTATCGTCTGGCAAAATGCGTAGTGCTGCAAATAAACTGTCGCTTTTAGTACCTGAATAATCGTAGTAGCTGCCATGGTCAAGGTGTTCGTAGCTTACTCTAAACCCAACTTTGTCTTTAATAATTGGCGCAGTGTAATCTATTTGCGCACTGTATTGGTCCCAACGACCGGCCGATAAACTCGCTTTGCCTTTACTTTCGTCCGTTGACGCTACTTTTGACTGTAAGTTAACAAATCCACCGTTGCGTTGGCTTGAACCAAACAAAACCGGCGGTGCGCCTTTTACTACATCTATTTGTTCGACAGAATTGAACGATAACGGCACGCCAAACCCATTGTTACCTGCTTGACGACGTGTACCATCTTGAAAAAGCTCACCCAATTGACCGCGAATAGTAGGTAAACTTGGCGCGCCAAAGCCACTTGCAGAGTATGTGTTTGGGCTTACTGCTAATACATCTTGTAAAGTAGTAATGTTAAGCTGTTCTATAAGTTCGCTTGAAATAGGCGTAACTGAGCGTGCTATGTCTTGAAGTGCTAAGTTATCACCAAAAGGACCGTCAATTGTTTCATTTTTAACAGAAAGACCTTGAGAATTTATAACTTGACCAGCCACCTCTATGTGTTCAATCGAATCTTTTACTTGCGTTTTTTCAGCTGCAAAAGCAACAAGGGGAGTGTTTAATATGGTGGCTAACGATAGCGCTAAGTATGCGTGTTTCAAGGGTTGTCTCTCTAGTGTAATTAGTTATTGGCGATAAAGACCGAAAGGAATAAAAATATCTTTCAATTAAAGTAAAACTTTTTTAATTTTTAGAATGGATGCGTGCAAATTATTCTTATTATAGTCTTAAGCTTTAAATGTTGTTGAATACTCACTCGAATTAAATCTAAGTAGTTTGAAATTAATCATACCTTATACGGTCTTGTTCTGTTCTTGGTTTATTTATATATTTTTAAAGGAAATTTTATGACGGGTTCTTTAAGTAGTGATGTTCAAAATCGTTTGCAGTGGTCACTTTTATCTTTGCGTGTAGGTGTGTTTATTGTAATGGTTATGTGGACATTCGATAAGTTTGTTAACCCTGGACATAGCGCACGTATTTTTGAGCATTTTTATGGGATTAGTGGCTCTACAGATATGGTGGCTTACATTATTGGTGCGGTGCAGCTAGTTCTTGTTTTAGCGTTTTTAGCAGGTATTAAAAAACGTATTACTTACGGTATTATTTTCATAATGCACGGCCTATCAACGCTTTCATCTTACAATCAGTACATTGATGGCTTTAATAACTTATTATTTTTTACTGCGTGGCCAATGTGGGCAGCGTGTTTTGCACTTTATTTATTACGGGATCAAGACGTAAAATATACTGTTAAATAAAACAGCCAGACAAAAAAATGGTTATAAGCCAATTAGCTTATAACCAAAAGTACACAGGGAGGTGTATGAATTCTTACTTTTACGATTAATGCATTGCGTCGTTATATTTGTCGCCTAAGCGCTCTTTTTGCCCTTCAGACAGCGCTTTACCTGCTAGTTGAAATACTTCATGCTCTTCTTCATCTAAGTGATGATGCACTAAATGGTGTAGTTTTTTAGCTTCTACTAACCATGCTGATGAGCTCATTTCGGTGTCTTCAAGTTGTTCAATTAGTTCATCAATTTCATGATGCTCTGCAACACTGTGGCGTGCTTTTTCTTGCGTTAAATCTTCACAAATTAATGGATTATAAAAGTAGCGCTCTTCAAATTTTGCATGTTCTTCTAGCTCTGTTTTTAGCTCATCCATTAAGCTATGACGTTTTTTTGTGTCGCCCTTGGTTTGAATAAGCGCGTCAACTAGTTTGCGTTGTTTGTCATGATCATTACGTAGTGCTTCAAAAATATTCATAAATCATCCTAATCAATTACGTTGCTTAATAACTAATAAGCAAACGCAGTGCCAGATTTTAAGTTATTGAAAATAATGAGTTTATATGTTTTAGGCTATATTTTTGGATTGTTTGTGTATTTTTTACAGACGAGAGGATGAAATAATTTCTTACTTTTAATACGAGCTTATACTTCACGTGCAGCTTTTTACAATTAGCTTGTTAAAAACATATTTGGGGGGTATGTGTTTGTTAAGCTTTAATACGCCTAGGGCTGCTCAACATTAACCTGATTGCGGCCACTTTGTTTGGCTTTATAAAGAAGCTCATCAGCATGTATGATCAGTTTTTCAAGTGAGCGGTTAGAAGAGGAGCTAATTGCTGCACCTGCGCTAAACGTAATGGTTTCAGTATTATTTAAGCCTTCTATTTCGCTGCAAATATCTATCAGTGTATTGGCAATAGAATCGAACGTTGTTTTAACGCTTTGTTTATCAACAGTGTTTAAAACAAATAACCATTCCTCACCACCATAGCGGCCAAATTGGTCGTCACCAGCAAGTGTATTTTGTGCTGCACGAGCAAAAGCTTTAAGAACGGAGTCACCCACATCGT
Source organism: Pseudoalteromonas marina (assembly GCF_000238335.3). Classification (NCBI taxonomy): domain Bacteria; kingdom Pseudomonadati; phylum Pseudomonadota; class Gammaproteobacteria; order Alteromonadales; family Pseudoalteromonadaceae; genus Pseudoalteromonas; species Pseudoalteromonas marina. Next base: position 355,225 of record NZ_AHCB03000012.1, read on the forward strand.
GGCCGTAAGTGTCGTTAATGTGCTTAAACAAATCTAGATCGACAATGGCAATTGTAGCATTGCTTTGCTTAAGTTTTTGAGCCGCTTTTTGCATAATACCGCGTCGATTTAAACTGCTAGTTAAGTAGTCAGTTAGCGCAATGTTATAATATTTTTTACGTTGTAGTACTTGTTTATAAATAAGTAATAACGACATAATAACTAAAATAAACGCAATTGTTGCGCTTAACCGCCAAATTATTTTTTGTTGATACTCTTCTTTGGCGAGTAATTCGTTAATGTTTTTGTCGTATTCTAGTTGGAGTATTTTTTCTTCTTTTTCTTTTACTTCAAATTTTATTTGCAGCGTTTTAATGTTTGTTTCGCTGGTGGCTTCGTAATGCTTTTTCATAAATGTAAGCATTTGCTCCATTGCGTCAAATGCATCGTCTGTTTTGTTGAGGCTTCGTTTTAACTGGTATCGCTTTTGAAGGTAATCGGCTTTATAAATGCTGCGGCTAAAATCATCGATCATCGAAAATACTTCATCGTTCATTTTATCGGCTTTTTCAAGTAAACCTTGTTTTTTATAAATATCTAGCATCAATATCATCGATGCGAGTTTCATATCACCTATTCCGGCTAGGTGGGCAACCTCAATATTTTTTGTGGCTAAGGCGAGCGCATCTTCGTAGTTTTCTTGTTTGTATAAAATATTAGCAATTGAATACTGAGCAAAAGACAGTCCTTTTTGCATGTTAACAGATTCAAAGTAAGAGAGTGCTTTGTCTAGATAAATGAGGGATTCGTTTGGTTTATTTATTTCAAGTAATACATTGCCCAAGCTCCAGTAAGCTTTAGCTGTATATAAGCCATCTTGAGTTTGCTGATATGCGATCAGCGCTTTTTTAGCGTATGTTATTGCTTTTTCTTTGTTTTCTAAATAATTATACGCATCGGCTATCTTCCTGTAAAAATAGCCTTGCGATGCAATATCGTTGTTTTGCATCGCCAGTTCTAATCCATCAAGTGCCACGCTCAAGGTTTTTTTCAGTTCATCTGTTTCGGTATAAAAGTATGCAAAGGCTCTTAAAATAATGATTTTTTCAGCCGGTGTAGATTGAGAAAATCGCGTTTTTAGTTGATTAACAACATCGTTTGCCTTTTGGAGTTCTTTTTGTAGGCTAAGCAGTTTTAATTGTGACTCCAAAAATAGCAGTAATACGTCAGGTTGTTTAGATAATTGCTGATTTGATAAGTAAACAGTGAGGTGTTTATTTAATTTTTCGTACTTTTCTTCCCTAAAAAGCAGTTCGGCATAAATGGCTGCAGCTTCTAAATGCAAAGCGTCATTCTGTTTTAATTTACTTTGCTCGTAAGCTTGAGTGATTTGTTTTTTGTTTTGCAGGTAATCAAGTTTATCTGTTCTTACACTTTTAATTAGCGCCCGTACGTCTTGCTGACTGAGCTCAGGGGTAGTGGAATTGTTTGAATAAGCAATACTTTGAAAGGCGGCGAGTAAAAAAAACACAACAACAAGCTGTTTAACCAACACCGATAGGTAACTTGCTTTAAATTGCATGTTATTAGTCATATTAAGCCCTTACTAACTTGATACGTGTAGCTTTTTTGAAAAACGTAGGGTTAGTTAAATTTTGGCTATACCTTAACCATATACTTTTATTAATCAAAAACTTAAGCAGGTTGTAGCCTTGAGAGACGTTTATATCTAGCATTTTCAATCTCTATTAAGTATTGGTTAACCATTAATTATCCAATTACATTACCATAAAAGTTATTTTATAAAAATATCTACGCCTATAATCCTAGTATAAGCGTGATAGCAGCCTTATTTATGGTGGTTTTAGTATTTATCTGTTAAAAATCAGCATCAATTTTAAACTCTAAGCGCTCGTGATTAATCGGGTGCGTGAATGCTAGATACTCAGCATGCAGGTGTAACCGGTCTGCTTTTTTACCATAATGTGTATCACCAATAATAGGGGTGTTTAAACCTAATACGTGTGCGCAGTGCACACGCAGTTGATGTGTGCGCCCTGTTTTAGGGTAGAGCTGCAAGCGAGTTGTGTTGTTTTTTCGCTCAAGTACTTGCCATGTTGTAAGTGCAGGCTTTCCTTTTTGGTAACACACTTTTTGACGCGGCTTATCATCAAAATCTGGTGTTAGGGGTAACTCTATAGTACCGCTTTCTTGTTCTATATTCCCGTCAACTAAAGCAACGTAGCGCTTTTCTATTGTGCGCTCAATAAATTGTTTTTGAATGGCTTTATGTGCCCGTTTATTTAGGGCAATGATTAATAGTCCTGAGGTTGACATATCCAATCGGTGCACAATAAGTGGGCCTGTAGCTTCTGGAAATTGTGTTTTCATACGCAAGAATACAGAGTCGTCTATGGTAATGCCCGGGACCGATAAAAACTCTGCCGGTTTATTCACTATGACCAAATCGTCATCTTGGTAAACAACAGTAAGCTCTTTACCTTGTGCAGGGTTATTCAACAGTGGGCTAGGTTCTACATTTAAGCCTTTTAGCATGTGGCCTAAGATAGGCTGACATTTACTAAAGCAAGATGGGTAGTAGTTTTTATGCTGCCTAACCGCAGATTTAGGCGGGGCTCCCCACCAAAATTCACCCATGGCTATAGGTGTTAAGTTATGTTTAAACGCATATTGAAGTAATTTAGGGGCTGCACAGTCACCTGCCCCCGATGCCGGCGTATGCTCAGGTAATTTGGCAAAAATAGCATTGAGGTCTTCTATTTCGCCATCAATATTAAGAAATTGATATTGAGCAAATAGTATTTTTTGTAAGCTTTTGGAGAGCGTTTTACGGCGTTTTTTTAAATGTTCAAGTTCATCGTTTATTTTGCTATGCGCTTGTTCAAGTGTGATTAGCTGTGTTTGCCATTTTTGCTTTAATGCCTGAAGCTGCTTTTTTTCTTCAATGCTTTGTGTTGCTAGCTTTTTTTTGAGTTGTTGAATTTTGGTTTTACTCGATTTTTTTTCAGCGTCGCTGCGTTGTTTTTTACGCTTTTTTCTGCTTTTTTGCATTAAAGCATGCTGCGCTTGCAGCTCTTTTTCAAAGCCTTTGTTGGCGGTAGCTAATAATTGGCTAATGCTCTTTAGTTGTTCACTGTTTTCAAGTTCGTCTATTTGTGCGTTCAAGTCATTTATTATTTTGCTTTTAGCTAAGTAATTTTCATCGTTTAATTGCATACTTGAAATAGGGGGCACAAAGTTAATATTTTCCTTGTTTGCGTCAACTTGCCCTGAGTAGGCTGCTAAAAAGCCCAGTTCGTTTTGCTCATTTTTAACCACTAACACGCCAAACATTTTACCCGCGTTTTCAGCTTTTAAATGTGGCAGTGTTTCGAGCTGCTGTTGCAATTGTTCGCTTGCTGCAATAGTTAACGGGTGTGGCTCGTAAAAAAAGGGGTAAGTAAACTGTTCCGGTAAAGGAATAGTGGAAACAGGTTGAGCAAATGGGGTAAAACAAGGGCTGTTAGACATAGCGGTCGAATCATGAAATTGAGGCGAAGAATTAATTTAGATTTTATCACAGCATGAGCTTGCTAGGGGATATTGGTTCTACAAATAATAAAAAAAGGCCAGCAACAATGCCGGCCTTGATATTTTAACTTACCACAAATTATTTATTGGCATCTTTTACTGCTTTAAGTTTTGCTGCGTGGTCTATTTCGTAATCAGGCATGTCTTTTTTACCCTCTATTAAATAGTTATCCATCCAACGCATTAAACGTAAGCTGTAGTCGTATTGTGCTGCCACTTTACGGTTGCCGTGGCCTTCACCCGGGTAATAAACAAGGCGTACATCTTTACCTTGTACTTTCATATAGCGGTAAAGCTCCATTGACTGTGCAGGGTGAACGCGTGGGTCGTCTTTACCGTGCATAATAAGCAACGGTGTTTCTGACTGACCAGCCCAGTAAATTGGGCTGCGCTCTAAATACCATTGCCATTTATCCCACGGGTATGAACGGGCATGAACTAGGTGCATTTCGTTTGAAATATCAGTGGTACCAAACTTAGAAAGTTGGTTAGTGACACCCACAAACATAACACTTGCTGCAAAATGTTCAGTTAGTTTTGTTGCACCCCAAGCAGAGGCGTAACCGCCGTAAGAACCACCTGTGATACCAACGCGTTTGCTGTCAACTAGACCCATGTCGACTAAATGGTTTTTAAAGTCCACTAGGTCGTCAAACTCTTTACCAGCGTAATCGTTTTGCCCTAGCTTTGAATAATCAACGCCTTTACCTGTAGAGCCACGATAGTTTGGATAAAATACTGCGTACCCACGTGCAGCACCCATTTGGCCAGGGCGAGAGTAATTGGTTACCCACCCATCTTTGTCGTGACTTTCTGGGCCGCCATGTACTGACATTATAAGTGGGTAGCGTGTGCCTTTTTTGTAATCGAGCGGGTATACAAGTACGCCGTCTAGTTCAACGCCATCACGCGCTTTAAGTTTAATCGTTTCTTGTTTAGCAAAACGTTTATCGTTCAGCCAGCTGTTTGAGTCTGTTAAACGCTTTGCTTTTTTACTACGCACAATAAACACTTCGTTAGGATGCTTAGCACTGTTACCACGAAGTGCCAATGTTTTATCTGAGTCAGAAACACTTAACTGCGTTGCAATAAATTGGCCTTCATCAACTAGCTTTTTGTATTTATTAGAGCCTGCTTTGATACTGGCAACAAAGCTTTGCGTACCTACATTGGCAATAAAGTTAAGCGTGTTACGCTTATGCGACCATTCAAAATCAACTACGTGGCCCATAAAGTTAGGTAGCCACTCAGTGATTTTTGCGGTTTCAGTGTCAGCAATAAATAAGCGGCCAGTTGCTGGGTCGTGCTGATCTTCTGCGCCTAAAATAGCGACGTATTTACCATCATGCGACAGCTCGGCATCGCCCAATTTACCCTGTGTTTTAAACGATAAAGTTACTTTTTCGTTAGCAATATCGTAAAGGTGCCACATTGATTTAGTATAGCGATCGTCAATAAGTGCTGTAGGTTGAGTTTTAACGAGTAGCTTTTCACTGTCGGCTGACCAGTTAACATCGCTTACATAGCTATCAATGTTTATGGCTGTTGGCGATAATGGTTTATCTTCTTTGGCCAAATCAACAACAAAGAGTTGTTTGTTTTTTAAACCTAGTTCGTATACTTCTGCTTTAAAACCAAGTTTTTTTAATTCTTTATCTGATTTGTCGGCAGCGGGCATCGCTAATAACGCAAGCTGTTTATTGTCTGGGCTTAGTTGATAACTTGAAATAGAAGTCCCTTTTAACGACATAACTGCTTGTGCTTGTCCGCCATCAACAGGAATTTGGTAAAGCGAAGTAAATTTATCGTCTTTAAGCTTTGCTAAAAAGTAAATTGTTTTGCTGTCGTTTGACCATTGTAGGCTTTTAATATTAACCGAGCCGGTAATAAATGGGCGTTCAACACCTTCATCGTCTACAACGTAAAGTTCGCTGTAATTGCTGCCATTTTCGTCAACGTAAAGTTTGCGTGGTAACGAGCGTGTAAATGCAACGCTTTCACCATCTGGGCTAATACTTGTTTGTATTACCGATTTTACTTTTGGAATGTCTTCAACTGTGATTGCTGATTGCGCAAATGCAAGGCTGCTTGAAAGCCCGATTGCTAGCGCTAAGCTTGTCTTAAGCATTGTTATATCCTTTATTTTTAAAATCCAGATTAGTATAACAAGCTAAGGTTAATAAACTAAAAAATGCGATTAATGCTCAAAAGAGGGCGTTAAATGAAGGTGATAAAATAAATAATGAATAGCGCGGAATGTACCGCGCTGCTTTTTATAAACTTTTTTTAGGCGGTAAGGCAACGTTTGCAAATATAAGCCCGGCTACAAGCGACATAAATATTAAAAATGTTTGCTGGCCTATATGCTCTGCATATATGAAGTCTTGGCCTTCAATAAGTGAATTTAAGCCAATGTAGGTTTTGCTACCTGGGACTAATACAATCAAGCCCTGCATTGCCACAATTGAAGCCGGCGCATTAGCAACACGGTTAAATAAATTACTAAAAATACCCACCGATAACGCGCCAACAAAAGTACCCAATGTGTAATCTAAATACATTGCTGACCCAATACTTGTGCCATAGGCTATAAAGCCTGATGCAATAGACCAACCCGCATGTTTTAGTTTGGTTCTAAATATAACTATTAGGCTGCTACACAGTAAAAATATAGCAAGCCAAGGTGTCCAGCTGGGTAAAGGCTCCGGTTGAACAAAGTCTGCTTGGCCAAAAAGTGCAAAGCCAATGCCTATACCTATAAAGCCACCAAAATAGAGTTTAAACAGCAACATAAATGAGTCCATTACTCTTGCTGTACCCGAGACCAAGTGGCGAGCTGCAAGCTCTGCCAATCCAAGTGCAAGCGCAAGGCCCGGTATAAATACAATAATGGCAGAAAGCACCACTAAGCGTATGTTTACTTCGGGTGTTATATAAACGCTTACAGCACAGGCCATAATTGCTGAAACAATAGCAACAAGTGGTTCAAGCATATGCGCTACACGTTTAGAGCGCATAGACCACAATACAAACATATACACCACAAGGGTGAGTAACGCAGACCAAATTACATCGGTCCAACTGGTGCCCATAAGCATTGCAAATGCGCCGCCCGAGGTTGCAAATGCAATACCTGTCGTTAATTTATTGTAAGGGTTAGGGGCATCAAAAATTATATCTAGCTGTTGGTCTACTTCTTGAAGAGACAATTCTTCATTAAGCATTTTATTTACAAGGTCGTCGGTATCGGCAAGTGATCCTAAATCATGATCGCCTGGGTCAACTCGTGCCACATGCGTATACTCATCTTCATGGCCGTCGGTCCAAATAACAAAGGTGACCGAGGTGGGCGACATAACAAACGACGATTTGAGGCCTAAGTATGTGGCGACTTCCATTAAGTGTGCTTCTAGGCGGTAGGCAGGCGTACCGTATTTATGAAGCATTTTACCCAACTTAACGATAAATTTGCGTTTTTCTGTAAAGGTTGCAGTTTTCAAATCTTATTTAGGCCAGTGTGTAAATAAATTAGCTAAAAGTATAGGCTAAAACGCCCATATGTAATGGGCGCGATTTTAAAGACTAATTGGTGTGTGTCTAGTCATTTTTAATCTAATTTTTTATTTTTTTCCGCTATCCATTGCGCCATGTATTGTGTGCTTCGCATTGTGTGATGTTTGAGCATTTGTCCGGTAAAGTTTTTTTCACGATGCGCGATTAAATCGCTGCTTATTGCATCTATTTTATTAATGAGCGCCGCGCTTAATTTTACTTTGTCGTATACGGTGTTAAGTAGCGTATTGCCAGCTTGCTGGGCATGTGTAAAATCGGTTTCATTGGTATAAAGCTCAACGGCTGCATTTGCAAAGTCTTCGGTATTATTAGCCACTTTACCAGACCAAGGTAAATCGTTGTGCATGCCCTCTACACCAATACTAGTGGTAACGCTGGGGGTTTGCATTATCATGGCTTCAAGTAATTTACCTTTAATACCTGCGCCAAACCTAAGAGGGGCTAAACAGACGCGCGCACTTTGCATTACATCAAAGGCGTTATCGGCCCAACCTTTTATTAAAAACCCGGTTTTTGGGTTGTTAAGCGCAGTGGCTTTAGGTGGCGGGTAAGAGCCATAAATATGTAGTTCTGCTTTTGGTAATTGCTTGCGAATAAGCGGCCATATTTTTTGTAAGTAAAGTACTGCATCCCAGTTTGGCGCATGCCTAAAATTACCTATCGTCATAAAGTGCTGACGTTCATCAAAGCTTTTTGTGGTTTCGGGCAACGAGGTTAAATCGACCATAAACGGTAAATGGTGTAATAAGCTTGGTTCGACCTTAAATACGCTATTGAGTAATTCCATTTCGTAGCTTGAAATAATTAGGCTTAGGTCGCAACGCAAAATAGCCGCTATTTCGCGTTTTGCTATGTCTGAATGTAAATCGCTTGTTGTAAATTCACGCTCGCCTTTGTGCGCTTCATGGCGTGCGTTTCGCAGGCACTGTAAATCTTCGGTATCGAGAATCTTAATGGCATTGGGGCAATGCTTATCAACGCGCCAACCAAATTGTTCTTCCATCATAAATCGGTCAAACATTACAATATCTGGGTTATAGCCTTTAACGTATTCGTCAAAGCTTGCACAATTAAGGGCAATGCTTTGGCTTGTTATACCAAAGTCGTCAAGGTTTACCATGTGCTCTGTGCGTTGAGCGGGAGTAGCAAACTCCACTTGCCAGTTTTGTGCTGTAAATGCGTTCAATAATGACATCATGTGCGTACCCGCAGCGGATGAGTTGGGCTCTGGCCATACGTAGCCAATTACCAGCACTTTTTTCATTGGCTAGACTCTTTAATTTGTAAGTTAACATTTACCAGTGTTTTAACCGGTGGGGCTGTATTTTGTAATAGTTCTTGTAATACTAAAAGGCAACGTTTTGCGATTTCATGCGTGCTGATTGCAACACTCGTTAATGTATCGTCAAGTAAGGCGCTATTTTTAACTTGCTGACAGCTTACTACTTTAATGCGTTGATTAGCTGCTAAGCCTAATGTGTTAATGCTTGCTAGCACGCCGTGGGCGATAATGTCATTCGCACACACAATGGCGTTAATAGCAGGGTTGCTTTTGTAAGCCTGTGCAAAAGCATTTTTGGCACTAAGTGCTGAGCTTTCATCACATTCGATTGCGTTTAGTGGCGATATACTGTGT